>JBFXDI010000040.1:0-30010 GCA_050181295.1 Parvibaculaceae bacterium
CGGTGGCCCGATCGGCGATGCGCACCAGTTCGGCGATGCGGTGCGTCACGATGAGGATGCTTGCGCCGGCCTGCTTGAGCTGACGCATCTTGCGGAACAGCCGTTCCGTGGAATCGAAGTCGAGCGCGGCGGAGGATTCATCGAGAATCAGCACCTTCGGATCGGTGAGAAGCGCGCGCGCAATGGTAATCCACTGCTTGATGCTCAGCGGCAGTTCGCCCACCAGCGTCGAGAGGTCGAGGCCGAAGCCCAGAAGCTCGCGCATGAGCGCGGCCGCCTTGGCCTCCTTCTCCTCGCGGTTCATCGTCGATCCGAGCAGACCATCGGCGCCCAGATAAAGGTTGTCGAGGACCGAGCACGCGTCGGCCACGAGAACCTCCTGGAAGACATTCGAGATCCCGAGTGTCCGCGCCTCGTAGGGCGAGGTCGCGGATTTGCCGAGGATCGAGACCTGGCCGCTGTCGGGGATGAGCACGCCCGAGATCACCTTGGCGAGCGTGCTCTTTCCCGACCCGTTGCCCCCGATGATGGCGTGAACCTCGCCGGCATAGGCCTTGAGGCTGCATCCCCCGAGCGCCACCGTCGGCCCGAAGGTCTTTACGACCGAGGAAATTTCAACCGTCGGATAGGCCATCGCGTCCTAGGTCGCTCCAGGAGCCAACAGTCGGCTGCGACGAAGCCGCCCCGTCAAGTGGCGGGGCGGCTTCCGATCGCTAAGGATCACTTGTTGTGGCTGGCCGGATCGTAGGCTTCCGGATCGGCCGGATGCAGGAAGAACTGGTTGAGGTACTCCTTGCTGGCCCAATTCTCTGCGCCGACATTGTACCAGCCGTCCGAATCCTCGTTGCAGTTCTCGTCCAGAACCTTGGAGAGCTGCTCGAAGTCCAGCACCTGGGGCTTCGTCAGGATCGACTGGACCTTGGGCCCCTGCCCCTGAAGCGTCCGCATCATGACGTTCCAGCCGAGCTCGAAGTCGTCGCCCGGAGGCCAGGCCTGGATCGCGGAGCTGACATACTTGGGATTCTTGCGCCAATAGCAGAGGGCGCCGAGTTCGCCGCCGATCGTGATCGGCACCATGTCGCGGCCGCTTTGCTTGAGCGCGCGCACGGCGCCGAGCTCCGAAGCGGACTGGATGATGATGCCGTTCAGCTCGCCGGGATTGGTGGCGAGCCACTTCTGGATCTCGGCCTGCGCGACCTGGTCCGTCCACATGCCCGCGACCCGCCCGGCCACGGTGATGTCCGCATGCTTCTCCAGCGCCTTCAGGACGCCGACATTCTGGGAATCGGAAGCCGACGCCCCGGGGATGCCTTCGACGATCAGCACATTGCCCTTGCCGCCGATCTCCTTGGCCATCCACTCTCCGAGCATGTTGCCACCCACCACGAAGTTGGCGGAGGAGTTCACGGCGTAAGGCGAGTTGAGATAGCCGACGGCCGAGAACACCGGCACGCCGCGCTCATAGGCATACTGGACCGTCTGGTTAAGCGCCGTCGGGTTGGAGCAGCAGACGATGATGGCATCAACGCCCTGATCGACGAGCTGGCGCATCTGCTGGATCTGAACCGAGTCGTTCAGGTTCGACTGGGTGATGATCACGTCCTCGATCAGCCCGAGCTTCTTCCACTTCGGGATGATTTCCTCCTGCAGGCGCTTCATCACATCGGCGCGCCAGGTGTTGCCGGCATAGGAGCTGGCGTATCCGATCTTCCAGGGCGGCGCCTTCTTGGCCTTCCAGTCGCGGTAGGCGCTTTCCTTGATGGGCTGCATCGGGTCGATCATGTCCGGGTTGTAGAGCTCGTCCTGGACCTGCTTGGGTAGTTCATCGACGCCGGCGGCCATTGCCGAGCCGCAGAAGGCGACGGCGGCGGCAAGCACGGCGGATCGCAACCATGTTGCGCGTGGGTGTGCCAATTTTTCCTCCCGTGGATGTCGCAGTCTTGGAGCGCTGCGAGCCGTGAGCCCTTCGCATGAGCCCGTGCGCTGACTATCGGGCAACGCGGAGACCACGGGCAATACATTTTCTCGATACGCCGTATACGCGTTCGGTATGGAAGATGGGCCGGGCGAGAACTGTCGATGGAGTCCGAATTCATCCCGAACGCCGGGTCGCCTTGTTCGCTTGCCTCCCTTGGCCACCCCATGAGAGACATGCAGCCGGATGTCCCGCCGATCCTGAAGGAAAGATGCCAGCTTCTCCCGCCCCGCCTGCCGCCGGCGCCACGCGCGCCATTCGCCCTGCCGCACGCCTGGATGCGGTCGATATCGCCATTCTGCGGGAGGTGCAGCGGGAGGGCCGCATCACCAAGCTGGCGCTGGCCGAGCGGGTTGGGCTTTCGGCCACGCCTTGCTGGACACGGCTGAAGCGGCTCGAGGATGTGGGACTGATCAGCGGCTACCACGCCCGCGTGTCGCTGAAGGCGCTGGGACCCGCGACCTCCGTTCTCGTCGAGGTCACGCTCGGCTCGCACCGCCAAGCGGATTTCGACCGCTTCGAGACTGCGCTCAAAGCCGAGCCGGCCGTCGTCGCATGCTGGGCCGTGGGCGGCGGCATGGACTATCTCCTGAAGGTCGTGACCAGGGACATCGACAGCTATCAGCGGCTCATCGACCGTCTGCTCGAGGCCGAGATCGGCATCGATCGATACTTCACTTACATCGTCACCCGCACCGTGAAGGACGACGTGGAGCTCCCCGTCGAATCGCTGATCGACAGCGAATAGAGAGTTCCTCTCCCGTAAGAGCCCGCGACAGAGAATCTCTCCCCGCCGCTCTGGAAAATAAGCCCCGTTATCCGCCTGCCCTCACCTAGCATCCGATCGAAATGCGAGGAGAGCGTGAAGCCCATGAACATGCAGCCCAAAACCGAACTTCCCAAAGCGTTGGACGGACTGAAGGACCGCCGGCTTCTGCGCACCTTCGGCTACATCGCCGGACGCTGGATCGACGGCCAGGGAACGAGCTTCGACGTGCGGAACCCGGCCACAGGCGATATTCTGGCGCGCGTCGCCGGCCTCGGAGCCGAGGACGCCCGTCAGGCGGTCGAATCGGCGCATCAGGCTTTTCCCGCCTGGCGCAATCTCCTCCCGCAGCAACGGTCCGCGATCCTGCGCGACTGGCATGATCGGATCGTCGCGGCGGTCGACGACCTCGCACTCATCATGACGCTTGAGCAGGGCAAGCCGCTTGCCGAGTCGGCGGGTGAAATCGCCTACGGCGCTTCCTTCATCGAATGGTTCGCCGAGGAGGCGAAGCGCTTGAACGTCGAATCAGTCACGAGCCACCTTCCGGGCGCCGAGATGATCGTGCGGCGTGAGCCGCTGGGCGTCGCCGCCGTGGTCACGCCCTGGAACTTCCCGAACGCCATGCTGACGCGGAAGGCCGCCGCGGCGCTCGCGGCAGGCTGCACCGTCGTCGCCCATCCCTCCTCCCAAACGCCGCTTTCCGCCCTTGCCCTAGCCGAGCTCGCCGAACGCGCCGGCCTCCCCGCAGGTGTCTTCAACGTGCTGCCCGGCTCTGCTTCCGAGATCGTCGGCGCCTTCACTGCGTCGCATAGGGTCCGCGTCGTGAGCTTCACCGGCTCGACCGAGATCGGCAAGCGCGTGGCCGCCCAAAGCGTCGGCTCGATGAAGCGCATGGTGATGGAGCTTGGCGGACACGCGCCGCTCATCGTCTTCGCCGATGCAGACATCGAGCGTGCCGCTGAGATCGCGATGGCCGCCAAGTTCGCGACGTCGGGGCAGGATTGCCTCGCCGCCAACCGCATCTATGTCGAGCGCCCGGTCTACGACGCCTTCAACGCCGCCTTCGCGAAGCGTGTCGGTGCGCTGAGGGTCGGCAACGGGCTGGAGCCAAACGTCGATATCGGGCCGCTCATGCACGAGCGCGCCGTCGCCAAGGTCGCCGAGCACGTGAAGGACGCGCTCGCCCGCGGCGCCCGCTGCCTGGTCGGCGGCACCTCCGGCACGCCTGGTCCCCTCTTCCATAGCCCTACCCTGCTGGTGGACGTGCCTGACGATGCGCTCGTCATGCGCGAGGAGACTTTCGGACCCCTAGCGGCCGTCGCCGCCTTCGACAGCGAGGACGAAGTCGTCGCGCGGGCGAACGACACGGAATATGGCCTCGTCGCCTATGTGGTCACGGACAACGCTGCCCGGGCCTTGCGCATGCCGCGCCGGCTCGACTACGGGATGGTCGCCGTCAACCGCGTCAAGATCACGGGCGGGCCGATTCCCTTCGGCGGCGTGAAGCAGTCGGGCCTCGGCCGCGAAGGCTCTCGGCATGGGATCGAGGCCTTCACCGAGATCAAGTACATCTGCTTGGACGCCGCCTGAGCGCCTGCAAGAAGCGAGAGGAAAATCATGCTCGACCGCAACAACGAACTCGCCGCCTGGGACCGGGACCATCTGTTCCATCCCTCGACCCACATGGGCGCCCATGCCCGCGGCGAGTCGCCGGCCCGTGTCATTTCCGGCGGCGAAGGCGTCTATGTCGAGGACCGCAACGGCCGCAGAAGCCTCGATGCCTTCGGCGGCCTCTACTGCGTGAATGTGGGCTACGGGCGCAAGAAGATCGCCGAAGCGATCGCCGATCAGGCGCACGAACTCGCCTATTACCATGCCTATGCGGGCCACTCCTCGGAGCCGACGATCCGGCTCGCCAAGATGATCATCGACCGGGCTCCTGAGGGCATGAGCCGTGTGTTCTTCGGGCTTTCGGGCTCGGACGCCAACGAGACCAATGTCAAGCTCGTCTGGTACTACAACAACGTGCGCGGCCGGCCGGAGAAGAAGAAGATCATCTCCCGCTGGCGCGGCTATCACGGTTCCGGCCTCATGACCGGCAGCCTCACGGGCCTCGACCTCTTCCACAAGGCTTTCGACCTTCCCCTGCCTCAGGTACTTCACACCGAGGCGCCCTACTACTATCGCCGCGCCGACCGGAGCCTGAGCGAGGAGCAGTTCTCCGACTATTGCGCTGAGAAGCTCGAGGAGCTGATCCTCGGCGAAGGTCCTGAGACGGTGGCGGCCTTCATCGGAGAGCCCGTGCTCGGCACGGGCGGCATCGTTCCGCCGCCGGCAGGCTACTGGCAGAAGATCCAGGCGGTGCTGCAGAAATACGACATCCTCCTCATCGCCGATGAGGTGGTGACGGGCTTCGGCCGCCTCGGCACCATGTTCGGCTCCGACCACTACGGCATGAAGCCCGACCTCATCACCATCGCCAAGGGCCTGACCTCCGCCTACGCGCCGCTCTCGGGAGTGATCGTCTCGGAGCGCATGTGGAAGGGGCTCGAGGAAGGCTCCGACAAGCTCGGCGTCATCGGCCACGGCTGGACCTATTCCTCTCACCCGCTCTGCACGGCGGCGGGCGTCGCCAACCTGGAGCTCATCGACGAACTCGATCTGCTCGCGAATGTCCGCGATGTGGGCAGCTATTTCCGCAAGTCGCTGGCGGATGCCCTGTCGGACCATCGCCATGTGGGAGACGTGCGCGGCGAGGGCATGCTCGCGGCCGTCGAGCTTGTTTCCGACAAGGATGACCGCGTGTTCTTCGATGCCGCTGACAAGGTCGGCCCGCGCTTGGCCGCGGCCATGCTGGATAGAGGCGTCATCGCCCGCGCCATGCCGCAGGGCGACATCATCGGCTTCGCCCCGCCCCTCTGCCTCACGCGCGAGGAGGCCGATATCGTGGTGTCGGTGACCCGGGACGCAGTGAAGAGCGTCGTCGGCGCCTGAGTGTCGCCAGATCTCCGCTTTCAGGCTCCGGATGCCGGCCGCATCCGGAGTCTTTTATTTGGAATCCCTTCCCGCTCTTTGTCAGGAGTAGAAATCGGTGAAAAAAGTGAACGGAGGTTCACCGTTCATATTGTAAGTGCCCGTCCGAGCGCCTAAGCTAAGGATATCCCGCAAGCGAGGACTAGCGACGTGATCCACGTCTCGCTCGACGACAAGTACGATCTCGCGGAAGGCCGCATCTTCCTGACGGGCGTCCAGGCGCTGGTGCGTCTGCCGCTCGTCCAGCGCCGTCGCGACGAGGAGGCCGGCCTCAATACGGCCGGTTACGTCACCGGCTACCGGGGCTCGCCGCTCGCGACCTACGACATGCAGCTCCTGCGCGGGCGCAAGTGGCTGGAGACCGCCAATGTTCGTTTTCAGCCCGGCCTCAACGAGGATCTGGCGCTCACCTCCGTCTGGGGCAGCCAGCAGGCCGAGGCCCGGGGCGACGGCAAGCATGACGGCGTCTTCGCCCTCTGGTACGGCAAGGGCGCCGGCATCGACCGGTCCGGCGACGCTTTCCGGCACGGCAACAACGCCGGCTCATCCCGGAATGGCGGCGTGCTCATCCTGATGGGTGACGACCATCGCGCCGAGTCCTCGAGCGCCGTGCATGCGAGCGAATTCAGCATGGCGGACTTCAACGTTCCCGTGCTGAATCCGGCCGACATCCAGGACATCCTTGATTTCGGCCTGCTCGGCATCGCCATGTCCCGCTTCACGGGAAGCTGGGTATCGCTCAAGTGCAACCACGACGTCGTGGAGAGCGGCGCCTCGATCCTCGTGGACGAGAACCGCGCCCGGCCCGTCCTGCCGACCGACTTCAAGCTGCCGCCGGGCGGGCTCAACTTGCGCATCCCCGACACGCCGCTCGCGCAGGAAGCGCGCGTGATCGACTGGCGGCTGCCGGCCATAAAAGCCTTCTGTCGCGCCAACGGCATCGACCGAACGGTCTTCAAACCGAAGGGTGCGCGCCTCGGCATCGTGACCACCGGCAAGGCTTACCTGGAAGTGCTCCAGGCGCTGGAAGACCTTCGCATCGACACCGCGGATGCGGAACATTGGGGCATCGCGCTCTACAAGGTGGGCATGCCCTGGCCGCTCGAGCCCGAAGGCGTCAAGGCCTTCTGCGAAGGCCTCGATACGATTCTCTGCGTCGAGGAGAAGCGCGGTCTGATCGAGCCGCAGGTGAAGGACATCCTGTTCGCCGAGCGGAATGTGCGCAGCGTCATCGGCAAGCACGACGAGGCCGGTCGCACGCTCTTCCCCGCCACCGGCACGCTCTCCAGCAACCGGATCGGCATCGAGATCGGCAGGCGGCTGCTCGAAGCCCGGGAGGATGCCGCGCTCCGCAGTCGCTGGGAGGAACTCGAGGCGCGCGAGGCGCCGCGCGACGCCGCCATCCTCCCCTTCGCCCGCAAGCCCTACTTCTGCTCCGGCTGCCCGCACAACCGCTCGACCGTCGTTCCCGAAGGCAGCCGCGGCGGCGCCGGCACCGGCTGCAACTACATGGTCATGTGGATGGACCGACGGAGCGACGGCTACACCCAGATGGGCGCCGACGGCACCAACTGGATCGGCGAGGCGCCGTTCTCGAAGCGCGATCACATGTTCCAGAACATGGGCGACGGCACCTACAACCATTCGGGGCTGCTTGCCATCCGCGCCTGCATCGCGGCTGGCGTCAACATCACCTTCAAGATCCTCTACAACGACGCCGTCGCCATGACCGGCGGTCAGGTGCATGACGGGCCGCTGAGCGTCGCCGGCATCGCCCGCCAGGTGCTGGCCGAGGGCGTGCAGCAGGTGGTCGTCGTGGCGGACGATCCCGCGCGCAACGCCGGCATCCCGAACGTCACGCTGCGCCATCGCGACGAGATCGACGCGGTGCAGCGCGAGCTGCGCGAGGTGCCGGGCGTCACCGTCCTCATCTACGACCAGATGTGCGCGACCGAGAAGCGCCGCCGCCGCAAGCGTGGCCTTTTGGACGACCCGCAGAAGCGCGCCTTCATCAACCACCAGGTCTGCGAGGGCTGCGGCGACTGCGGGGTCAAGTCGAACTGCGTCTCGATCCTGCCGAAGGAGACGGATTTCGGCCGCAAGCGCATGATCGACCAGCATTCCTGCAACAAGGACTACTCCTGCCTGGACGGCTTCTGCCCGAGCTTCGTGACAGTCGAGGGCGGAAGGCTGAGGCGGCCGGAGGTCGTGAAGGCCGCTCCCGCCGATCCCCTGCCCGAGCCCTCCGTGCCCGCGCTCGACCACCCCTATGGCATCGTGATCGCAGGCGTGGGCGGCGCCGGCATCGTGACCACCTCCTCCATCCTCGGCATGGCGGCGCATCTCGACGGCAAGGGCTGCACCACGCTCGACATGATGGGCCTTGCGCAAAAGGGCGGCGCCGTGACGAGCCATATCCGCATCGCCCGCGACCCTTCCGCCTCCCGCGCCGCCCGCATTCCGGAAGGCTCGGCCGACCTGGTGCTCGGCTGCGACATCATGAGCGTCGCGGGCGTCGAGCCGCTCTCGACCATCGCGCGCGACCGCTGCGAGGTCATCGTCAACACCAACGAGATCATTCCGGGCGAATTCACGCGCACACCGGACCTCGAGTTCCCCTCGCAATCGCTGCGCCATCAGATCGAGGCGACGGCCGGCAGGAAGGCGGTCCGCTATCTCGACGCCACCGCCATGGCGAAGGAGGTCACGGGCGACCCCATCACCACCAACATGCTGCTGGTCGGCTTCGCGTTCCAGCAGGGCCTCGTGCCGCTGTCGCGGGAGGCGATCCACCGCGCGGTCGAGATCAACGGTGCATCCGTGGAAGCGAACCTGGCGGCGTTTGAAGCCGGCCGCCGGCTCTTCGCCGACCTGCAGCGGAAGCCCGTCACGAGCAACCGCCAAGCTGAACCGAAGCCGGATCTGGCCACTGGCCTCGACGGACTGATCGACGCACGCGCCGCGTTCCTGACCGACTATCAAGACGAGGCCTATGCCGAGCGCTACCGGCGTTTCGTTGGCAAGGTGCGCGAAGTCGAGGCCGCTCGCGTGCCGCCCTCTGCCGCGTTGACGGCGGCTGTCGCCCGCAACCTCGCCAAGCTCATGGCCTACAAGGACGAGTACGAGGTCGGGCGCCTGCATGCGAGCGACGCGTTCCGGCAGGACCTCGAGCGCCAGTTCGAGGGTTCCTATCGGTTGAGGTTCCATCTCGCACCGCCGCTGCTTGCGCGCCGCGATCCGGTGACGGGCGAGCCCCGCAAGATGGCGTTCGGCCCGTGGATGCTCGGCGTCCTTCGGCTGCTCTCGCGGCTGAAGGGCTTGCGGGGAACGACCTTTGACATCTTTGGCTACACGGCGGAGCGCAGCCTGGAGCGCCAGCTCATCCGCGAATACGAGACGACGATCGAAGGGCTGCTCCCGGAGCTCGGCTCCCACAATCATGCGACGGCCGTCTCCATCGCCTCGCTGCCCGAAACAATCCGCGGCTTCGGCCATGTGAAGCTGGCGTCGATCGCCAAGGCGAAGGACCGGGAATGTGAGCTTCTCGAAACCTACAGCCGGCCGCAGGTGCTGGCGGCGGCGGAATGACAGTGCCGTGACGGACAGGAAGTGACATGAGCAAGAAGGTCATCGTCATAGGGGCCGGCGTGGTCGGCATGGGCTGCGCCGCCTATCTGCAAAGGGCCGGCCACGACGTGACCGTGATCGACCGCGTCGATCCCGGCCGCTCGACCTCCTATGGCAATGGCGGCGGCATCGCCAGCACCTTCGTGCTGCCGCTCGCCATGCCGGGTCTCATGAAAAAGTACGTGAAATACTATTTCGACCCGGAGGGGCCGGTCTCGGTGCGCTGGTCGCACATGCCGGCCATGGCGTCCTTCCTCTGGCAGTTCTGGCGCAACTGCCGTCCAGATCGCGTGAAGCATTGCACCGAGGCCTTGGCGGCTTTCATGCCGCCCGCTTATGCGGCCTGGAAGCCGCTCTTCGAGGAAGCGGGACTCATGCCGCTCGTCCGGCACGACGGGGGCTTGTGGATCTACAGGGACGAGGCGGCGCTCCAGCAGGACGGGCCCTTCTGGCAGGGTCGGCGCGACAAGGGACTGGAGTTTCACAAGCTCAACGAGGACGAGCTCCGCCAGATGGAGCCCGCGATCTCGCGCGACTGGAAGGCGGCGGTGCTGGAGCCCGACTGGCACTTCGTACGCGATCCATACAAGGTCGTGGCAGGACTTGCGGGCCTCGTGCGCCAGCGTGGCGGAAACATCCTGAAGGAAGAGGTCCAGGACTTCGACCGGGGACCGGATGGCGTGCGTGCCGTCCTCACGGACAAGGGCCGTCACGCCTGTGACGCCGTCGTCGTCGCCTGCGGGGCATGGTCCGACAGGCTCGCGCGGAAGCTCGGCAGCAGGGTGCCCCTGGAGAGCCAGCGCGGCTACCACGTGACGCTTCCGAATGCCGGGGTCGAGACCAAGCATCTGGTGGTCGTCGGCGCCGCCAAGATCGCCATCACGACCATGGACATGGGCGTTCGGATCGTCGGCGCTTCCGCTTTTCCCGGCGTCGACGCGCCGCCCGACTGGCGCCAGTCGAGGATGGTCCTGACCTGGGGCAAGCGCGTGCTCCCCGGCCTCAACGACGAGGGCATGACCGAGTGGTTCGGCGAGCGTCCGCTCACCCCGGACTCGCTTCCCGTGCTCGGGCGCTCGCCGCATTTCCCGAATGCCTTCTATGCCTTCGGGCACAGCCACATGGGACTGACGACCGGCGCCGTCACGGGTAAGCTCATCGCCGAAGAGGTGAGCGGACGGCCGACCACCATCGACCTTTCGCCTTTCCGCATCGACCGCGCTTACTGCTGAGCGCGTCTGGCATCGAAGGAGGAGCGCATGCCGAAATACAAGGTCCGGGCCGCCGACAGCTACGGCCACGCCATCGGAATCCTGCTGTTGGATTATCAGGGGCCGTTCATCCCGGGCGATGTGGGAAACGCCTCGACCTACGGCTATCCCGTTCTCTACAAGCCGGTGAAGGGCCTGACCTTCGACCGCGTGCTGGCGAGCGATCCCGACTGCGAGCCGCTGATCGTTGAAGCGGCGAAGGAGCTCGAGGCCGCGGGCGTGCGCGGCATCTCCAGCGACTGCGGCTTCCTCATCGCCTACCAGAAGGCCGTGAGCCAGGCGGTCAAGGTGCCGGTCTGCCTGTCGAGCCTCCTGCAGCTCCCGTTCCTGACGCAGCTCTTCGCCGAAGGCCGTCCCGTGGGCTGCATCACGGCCACCCGCAGGAGCCTCGGCAACCGCGTGCTGGAGCTGGCCGGCGTGCGCGACGACATGAACATCGTGATTAGCGGCATGGAGGACAGGCCGCACTTCGCGAGCGCCATTCTGGGTGGCGCGGACGAGCTCGATTCCGACTTGATCGAGGCCGAGACGGTGGAGGCCGCCCGCGAGCTCCAGGCGAGCCGGCCGGACCTCGCCGCCATCATGATCGAATGCTCGATGCTGCCCCCCTATTCCAGGGCGGTGCAGGAGGCGACCGGGGTGCCGGTCTTCGACTTCATCACCATGATCGACTACGTCCAGGCGGGAGCGCACCAGCGCGCCTACCAGGGCCTCTATTGAACCAAGCAAGCTGAAAGGAAGAAGTGCCGATGGCGGAAATCGAAGCGAAGCTCGAGAAGATGGGTCTGGTCCTGCCGAAGGAGCTCATCACTCCCGCGGGCCTCACGCTCCCCTTCAAGCCGGTGATCGTGCGGGGCAATCGCGCCTATATCTCGGGCCATGCTCCACAGGAGCCGGGCGGCGCCATCTGCGGACCTTTCGGCAAGGTGGGCAAGGAACTGACCGTCGAGCAGGGCTACGAGGCGGCGAAGCTCGTGGGCCTTTCCGTCCTCGGCAGCCTGAAGCGCGCGCTCGGCGACCTCGACCGCGTGACCGCCTGGCTCAGGGTGCTCGGCATGGTCAATGTCGCGCCGGGCTTCAACAAGACGACGCTCGTCATCAACGGCTTCAGCGAGCTCATCGTCGAGCTTTACGGTCCCGAGCGCGGCGCTCATACGCGCTCTGCCGTCGGCATGGCTGTGCTGCCCATCGACATTCCGGTCGAGATCGAGGCCGAGGTGGAGATCGCCACCTGAACGACCGCTAGGCCAAAGCGATGCCCGTCCTGACGGAAACGGTCGAACCCGGCATCGTCTGCGTCACGCTGAGCAATCCTGCCCGGCGCAACGCCCTGGATCTCGAGATGTTCGGGGGGCTGGCCGCGCTCTGGCCCAGCCTCTCGGAGGCTCCGGAGGTCGACGCCGTGATCCTGCGTGGCGAGGGAGACGCCTTCAGTGCCGGCGCCGACCTCGCCTCGCATCTCGACCGGCGCGAGGGGATCGACGACCTGATCGACCGTGCGCTCCTGAAAACCCGGTTCTTCGCAACTCCTCTCATCGCGGCCATACGAGGACCCTGCGTTGCCGGCGCGCTGGAACTGGTCCTTGCGGCCGACATTCGCATCGCGGCGGAGGATGCGCGCCTCGGTTTCCCGGAGACGACCTACGGCATCCTGCCTTCGGGCGGGGGCGCCATGAAGCTCGCCGACCAGATCGGCCATGCGAGGGCCACGGACCTGCTGCTCACCGGCCGCCTGATTTCCGGCCGCGAGGCCGAGCGCATCGGGCTCGTCAGCGAATGCTGCCCTGCGGAAGCCGTGTGGGGGACGGCGCTGGCACGGGCGAAGACGCTCGCCTCGAACAGCCGTGTCGCGGTGCGCGCGACCAAGCGGGCCATGGCGTTGAGCACCCTCCCGCGCTATCAGGCGCAGGAACCCAAGGAACGGGAGATCGTGGCGGAAGTGCGCATCAGTGGCCATCCAGAAGAGGGCAAGGCCGCTTTCCTCGAGAAGCGGCGTCCGCTATTCCGCAGGTGACAGCCATGGATGAAGCGAGCACGAGACAGCCGGCCGCCGGGCGCTCCGCCGCCAAGGCTTCGCCCCGCAAGCTGACCCGCGCCGAGAAGGGCAAGAAGATCAAGCAGGACCTCTTCAACGCCGCCGCCAGGGTGGTGGGCGAGGTCGGCTACTCGAACGCCCAGGTGTCGCGCATCACCGCCGCGGCAAATGTCGGACAGGGCACCTTCTACAACCATTTCCAGTCGCGCCAGGATCTGTTCGACCAGCTTCTTCCGACGCTCGGCGCGGAGCTCCTCGACTTCATCCGCGAGAAGGCGGTCAACGCGCCCAATGCCTACGAGCGCGAGAAGCGGAGCCTCGTCGCCTTCTTCGAGTTCCTGAAGGTCAAGCCCGAGTTCTACCGCATCCTCTACGAGGCGGAGGTCTTCGCGCCGAAGGCGTTCGAGGCGCATGTGCAGCGTATCGCCAGCGCCTATGTGCGCACGCTGGAGCGCGACGCCGCCCATGGCGACATCATGCCCATGGACAGGGATGCCTTGGAGGTCCTCGCCTACACATTGATGGGCGCGCGCCATTACCTTTGCATGCGCTTCGCTCGCTCCGACGGCCGCGCGAGTGATCCGCCCCAATGGGTGATCGACACCTACATGCGGCTTTTCTCGGAGGGCATCTCCTCCCGCATGGGCAAAAGTTGAGACCGCTTCAGGCGGCTGGGGTCGTCTTGTAGTCCCCAAGATCGGGATCGTGCGTCATCGCCCAGTAGTCGACGAAGCGCCAGGGGGACGGCGAGAAGACGCGGCCCTGGCGGTTGCGGTAGTAGGTCGACATGCCGGGATGCGTCCAGATGAGCTGCTCGTGTTCCGAATCCACCTTGCGCACATAAGCGTCATGCACGTCCTGCCTGACGTCGATTGCCGCGATGTCGCGGGAGATCATTTCGACAAGCAAGGCACTGATATAGCGGGTCTGGCATTCCGCCTGGAAGATCACGCTCCCGCCATGCGCCGGCCCCGAGTTCGGCCCGAGCATGCAGAAGAAGTTCGGGAACCCCGGCACGGTGACGCCGAGATAGGCGGTCGGGTTCTCGTCCGCCCAGGCTTCCGCGAGGTCGAGCCCGCCGCGCCCCTTGATGTTGAGGCGCGCCGCCATCTCGGTCACCTTGAAGCCGGTGGAATAGACGATGATGTCCGCGCGCCGCTTCTGGCCGTCCTCCGTCTCGATCCCGTCCTGGACGATGCGCCGGATCGGTGTGTCAACGAGCTCGACCGTGGGCTTGAGCAGCGTGCGGTACCAGCCGTTGTCGAGCAGGATGCGCTTTCCGTAGGGCGGATAGGACGGCACGCACTTCTCGACCAGGTCCTTGCGGTCGCCAAGCTCGGAGAGGATGAAGTCCGTGAGCTCCTGCCGGTGCCGGTCGTTGATCCGGTTGACGGCCCGCTCCGGATGCGGCCACGCCGGATCCTTCCTGAGAAACGGCAGGAGACCGTCGCCGTAGCGCCAGAACATGTTGAACCGGAACCACTCCGCATAGAACGGCATGTGCTCGAGCAGCCATTGGGCGCCCTCGCCGATGTTGTCCGAATAGCCGGCGATGGGCCGCGACCATTGCGGGCTGCGCTGGTAGACCGCCACCGAACGCACGTCATCGGCGATGGCAGGCACGAGCTGCATGGCGGTGGCGCCGGTGCCGATCACGGCCACGCGCTTGTCCTTGACGCCCAGGCCCTCGGGCCACAGCGCCGAATGGAACGAAGGGCCGCAGAAGCGCGAGACCCCCTCGATCTCCGGCATGATGGGATCGTTGAGCTGCCCGACCGCGCTGACGAGGAAGGCAGACGCGATCTCATGCGTGCCTTCGTCGTCCTCGACCTGCGAGATCCAGCGCCGCGAGGCCTCGTCCCAGCGCGAGGAGAGGAGGCGGGTGCGGAAGCGGATGTGCTGGCGCAAACCGTGCTCATCCGCCGCCTTGTTCAGATAATCGAGTACCTCCTCGCGCCTCGAGAAGTAGCGGCTCCAGCGATAGCGGCGCCCGAAGGAGAAGGAATAGGAATGGTTGGGCGTGTCGACGCCGCAGCCCGGATAGCGATTGACGTACCAGGTGCCGCCGAGATCGTCGTTCTTCTCGACGATCGTATAGGGGATGCCGAGCCGGCCGAGCGCGTGGCCGAGGGACAGGGCGCAGACCCCTGCCCCGACGATAAGGACGTTCGCCTGCTCCAGCCGATCAGGTGCCGGTGTCTCGGTCCATCGGGCCTCGCGCGGGACGATGCCCATTTCCTCGCGCGTGAGTTGCCCGTATTCCGCCGGCACGGCCTCGCCGAGGCACACGCTCATCATCCGCTGCATTAGATCATCGCCCGGATCCTTGAGCGCCGGCTCGAGGCGTCCCGATCGCAGGAGCCTCAGGGCCTCCGACCTGACCTCGGCGCAGACCTCCTCAGGTAGTCCAGCACTCGGGTCCGGAACGAGGCGCACGTCGCGCTTCGGCGTGTAAGGGGGTTCGAGCCAGCGGGTATCCCCCGTCAGATGCACGAGGCACATCAGCAGCACGCGGATGTCCGCCTGCGCGAGCGCGGCGATGAGGTCAGCTTCCTGGGGTCTGGCCATCACGTTCATGGGTCGGCCCGATAGCTTCAGCCGGTCATGGCCGGCTCGTCAGTCTTAAAATAATGAATGGTGATTCACCAATCAAGTTTTATGTGCGCTTGTCCCGATGATTTTCTGGGGCGAGGCCACTTTCCTCGATTTTTCTAGGTGCGAAGCAGCAACCCCGCTCAGGATCGCCGAACTAGGCTTTTGCTTCAAACTTTGGGAGCGCCAGCGCGCGCTCGCGGAACTCGCCCTCGATAGCCCTCGCCTTCCGCTGCTTCAGGTCGAAAAGCACGGTCTTGGTCTCCGACGTGGCGAACAGCGTGTCGCGGCCGTCCTCGACCAGATGGTGCAGGACGGTGATGGAGGATCGCCCCACCTCCACGATCCAGCTTTTGACCAGCATCACTGTGCCGGAGCGGATCTCATGACGGTATTCGATGACCTGCCGGATATCGGCCCAGCCCAGCCCCTTCTCGGCAAGGTCCGGCATTCTCGCAACGTGGTTGAGGATGCCGAAGCAAGCCGCGTCAAACACTGCGGCGTAGAATTGCGTGTTCATGTGGCCCATGTGGTCGCACTGCCAGGGATAGACGGCGTTGCGGTAGGTCTCGATGGCGCTTCCTGTCTGCATGGCATGCCCTTCCCGATCCATGGCCAGCCCTGCGGTTACGCGATCCGCAGCGGGTAAATCAAGCGCTGGCGCTCCACCCGATCCTGCACTAGGTTCCCCGCCAGCCAGCCGACGCGCCAGCCAATTCCATTCCTCGACGAGCCTTGGAGCGATCAGCATGGGCACATCCGCCATCCCCGCACGCGCCGACCTCGGCAACGACGTCCCAGGCATCCTGCGCTGCCTTCCACGGATGGGAAAGGTCATGCTCACGACGCGCCTCAACGGCGCGACGCACGAGAGGATCGGGCCTGTCGCGGAAGTCTTCCTGAAGGACGGGATCGTCGCCTGCCGGGGCGCGATGCACGACTCGCGCATTGATCCGGCGGCGATCGCCTCGGTGATCGTCGACCGCACCGGCCGCATGCGGGACACGGTGCTGCCGAGACTCGACTTCCGCGATGCGGAAGCCCAGGTGGTGTTCAGCATCGTCGGCATGGAGGGTCCAGAGGCGTTCGATACCGGGCTCGCGGCAATCGGCGTCGGCACGCCGCTGCCGGAGGAGGAGAAGCCCGAGCGCGAGCCCGCCACGCTCGGCGAGAACGATCCGGGCGCTCTGCCCTTCGAGGCGGCGGCCAGGGCCGCCGAGGCGATCCGGATCGAGATCGACAGGCCGGGCCTTCATCAGGCATGGAGCGGCAAGGTCGAGGCCGTGAAGCCGGGCATGGGCTTCATCAATGTCATGCAGCCGGATTTTCATCTTCACCTGCGCGGCGGCGCCGTGGCGAGCTGGAAAAAGGAAGTCGCGGGCGACAGGACGGTGCTCCGCGCCATCGGCCCGAACGGCATGCCCATCGGCCTCAGCGTCCATGGCCTTGCGAGTATCTTTTCCGGCCTGTGACGATACCTCGGCGCGGCCGGATACTCACGTTGAGCGGATTTGATTCCAGCCCTACCGGGGATGGTCTAGGGTGCCGCCCGCAACACTCCAGAAAAAGGGATGGAAATGACCGCAGACGGACGATTTCTTCCGGTGGACGCGACCAAGACTCCGCGTTTCGCCGACGTTGCAACCTTCATGCGCACCCGGCGCCACGACATAGCGCCGGAGATCGATATCGGCCTCTGCGGCGTGCCTTTCGATCTCGGCCTCAACTACCGCTCCGGCCCGCGTGACGCACCGGCGGCCGTGCGCCAGGCCTCCCGCCTGATCCGGCAGGTCCACCCGGTGAGCGGCATCAAGCCTTACAGGCTCTGCAACGTCGCGGACATCGGCGACGCGCCGGTCAACCCGCTCGACAAGGACGATTCGATCGCGCGTATCGAGAGCTTCTTCGCCGAGGTGAAAGCCGCCGGCATCCGGCCGATCGCCATCGGCGGCGACCACACCGTGCCGCTCCCGATCCTGCGCGCTCTCGCCAAGGACGGGCCGGTCGGCATCCTGCAGTTCGATGCCCACGCCGACATTCTCGACACTGTCATGGGCACCAGGATCAACCATGCGACCTTCATGCGCCGCGCGCTCGAGGAGAAGCTGATCAATCCGAAGCGCGTGGTGCAGCTTGGCCTGCGAGGCAGCCGCTTCGGCGATGACGACATCCGCTACGGGCAGGATGCGGGCTACCGCTGCATCACCATCGACGAATACGAGGAACTAGGGCGCGACAAGACCATCGAGATCATCAAGAAGACGCTCGCGGGCGGCCCCGTCTATATCACGCTCGACATCGACGGGATCGACCCGGCTTACGCGCCGGGCACGCCCGTGCCCGAGGTCGGCGGCCTCCTGCCCCGCGATGTCCAGGTCATCATCCGGTCGCTCGAGGGGATGGACGTGATCGGCGCGGACATCTGCGAGGTGGCCCCCTGCTACGACCCAACCGGCATCACCTCCGTCACGGCCGCGAATTTCATGTTCGAGATGCTGTGCGTCATCGCCAAGGCTGCCGCGGCGAAGACCGGTGGCCGCAACTGACAGAGAAGAGGCCCGGCGTGCGGGCCGGGCCGCGTCGCCGGGATCAGCGGTCTTAAGTCGGCTCAAGTGGTGTAGATCAAGTGCGCGATGTACACCACCACCCCGCCCGCGGCCAGCCTGGCGGAGGGCAGCAAGCCCGCCCTGCGGACGCGGATATCCGCATTGCCCCCGGCCGCCGTCAGGTCGTCCAGCATGCGTGGCGGGAACTGTCCGCCGTCCTGCACCCAGTGCCGGTACGCGAACACGGGGATGATGAGGGCGATGGCGACGATGCCGGAGACGAGCGTCCCCGCGCCCCACACATTGGCGCCGGCGCCGAGCAGCGCCGCGTTCACGAAGGCTAGGATGCCGCCGAGCCACAGCATGATCGTCGGCGCCTTCCAGGGCCGCCGGGCTTCCGCGTTGTCGATGCGATGGATCCAGCCCGCGTGCAGATTGAGGAAGTTGAACACGATGTAGCAGCAGTTCGACACCGCGAGCACGAACAGGTAGTCGGACATGAGGAGCAGGATCAGGTTGAAGGTGAGATCCGTCCACATCGCCCGCGTCGGCGCGCCGTGCTCGTTGACGTAGCTCAGATAGCGCGGAAGCCAGCCGTCGACAGAACCTTGGTAGAGTGTGCGGGACGAGCCGGCCATCGCCGTCATGATGGCGAGCAGCAGCGCCAGCAGGAGCATCACGACCATCAGCACGAAGACGACGCCGGCCTCGTTGCCGCTGATCATGCGCGCCATTGCGGCGGCCACGCCCGATCCATCGACGATCCCCGGCGCCGCGACGCCCTGGGCGCCGAGCACGCCCTGGAAGGTCAGAGGCACGAGCGTGTAGATGACGATGCAGATGAGGCCCGCCGACATGATCGCCTTGACCGTGTCCGTCGCGGGATCGCGGAACTCGCTCGTGTAGCAGATGGCCGTCTCGAAGGCATAAGCGGACCAGGCCGCGATGAAGAGGCCGCCGAGGAACAGCGTCCAGCCTTGGTTGTCCCAGGCTCCGGACGAAGGAATGAGCGGAACGAGGTTCGCCGTCACCACGTCGCCGGTGAGGAACGGAACGATGCCGACGATGAGCAGCGGGATCAGCACGGCGACGCCGGCGATGGTCTGGATGCGCGCCGTGTTCAAAATACCGCGATGTTGGATCGCGAACACGATCAGCATGATGATCGCGCCGAGGAAGAAGGTGGAGTTGAGCCGGAGCTTCAGGCCTTCCTTGAGGAAGGAGAGGTCGAACAGCACCACTTCCCAGGTCCGGATCGACGCTTCCGGCGCGAAGAAGGCGCTGAGGATGTAGCCCGCCGCAATGCCGGTGCCGATCGCCAGCACCGGCGTCCAGGCGAGCCAGTTGCACCAGACGGAGAGCGGCGCGATGAACTTCGAGTATCGCACCCAGGCGGCCGCTCCATAGACGGAGGCGCCGCCAGACTTGCTGGGGAAAAGTCCCGCGATCTCGGCATAGGTGAAGGCCTGGATGAAGCCGAAGCCGACCGAGATCATCCACACGAGCCAGGAAGGATTGCCGATCGTCGCGGCGATGCCGCCGATCGAGAACAGGACCAGCGCCGGCACGCCGGATGCAAGCCAGAACGCATCCTTCCAGCCGATGGCGCGATGCAGGGCGTTGCCGCCGTCCCCTACTCTACCAACGCCGTCCATGTTGACTGAGCTCATGCACGTTCCTCCTGCTGACGGCCCGCTGCCCGTTTGCAGCACGCCGATATGCCTTTTCGGCTCAAATCGGCTGCTCCTCAGGACGGCGGAAACGCTGAATTTCCGAAGGCGCATGCCCTCGCTGATTGTTCAGAAAATTCTTGGGGTCGTCAGCCCGCATGACCCGAGGGCCGAAGCGGAGCAACGGCTGGTCCTTGCCCGATCGAGGCGCATTTGCAGTGCCGGAGTGATTGCCGTTCGAACCGCACGGCCGCTTCCCCCAATCGCGAATGACGCTTCCCCTAGCGTCATCTCCCTCCCTAAGGAGGGGAGCGCCGCCCCGAAGCCGGAGCTTCCAGGGCGGCGCGCGCACTTCATGGTGCGAGCCGAGGATGGTGGCTGGGGGGCCATGCAACAATCGCTCAAACGGGCAGCTCCACTACCCGAATGGGCATGCGATTCATCCTTTTGGAGAGGCCGAAGGTATGGAAAGCTTGCCGGAACCCCGCTTCCTCCTGGAAGGGACAGGTCATGCTTCAGCAGGACGACATTTTCGGCGCGGTTGCCGACTATACCTACGATTGGGAGACGTGGTTCCTTCCCGACGGCCGCGTGCGCTGGATCAACCGGGCCGTCGAGCGCATCACCGGCTATGCTGTCGAGGAATGTCTGCGCCTGCCGGACTACCCGCTGCCGTTGGTGCATGAGGGGGATCGCTCCAAACTTCGCACCCTCCTCGAGCAGGCCATGGACGGCAGCAGCGGCAACGATGTCGAGTTTCGGGTGTGCCGCAAGGATGGCTCCACCGGCTGGGCCGCGGTCTCCTGGCAACCGATGACGCGCAACGGCGAATTCGTCGGCGTGCGCACCAGCATGCGCGATATCAGCCAGCGCAAGCGGGCCGAGGAGGCGCTTCGCGCAGCCAAGGGCGAGGCGGAGCGGGCCAATCTGGCGAAGTCCCGCGTGCTCGCCGCCGTCAGCCACGATCTGCGGCAGCCGCTGCAGGCGATTTCCATGAACGTCGCGGCCCTTCGCCACCATCCGCTAGATGACCGCTCGCACGGCATCCTGGAGGACATCAGGCTTTGCGTCGCCGCTGGCAACGAGCTGCTGGAAGACCTGCTCGACGTGGTGCGGCTCGACGCCGGCATTGTCGTGCCGCACCCCTCGGACGTGGCGATCGCCGACATCTTCGAGCGGCTCGAGACGAGCTTCGCGGCCGAGGCTTCCGAACGACGGGTCGAGCTTCGGATCATGTCTTCGAGCCGCTTTGTCCATTGCGACGCCGGAATGCTCACCCGCATCCTGCAGAACCTTGTCTCGAACGCTCTTCGCTACACGCCGCGCGGCCGGGTGCTGGTCGGCTGCCGGCTGCGCAAGACCGTCATTCGGATCGAAGTATGGGACACAGGGATCGGGCTCGCGCCGGAGCAGTTCGACCACATTTTCGAGGAGTTCTACCAGGTCGGAAACGAGCAGCGCGACCGCCGGCGGGGAGCCGGGCTGGGGCTGGCCATCGTCCGCCGCACCGCAGCCCTGATGGGCGCTACTGTGACGGTGCGATCGAAGGAAGGTGCGGGTTCCGTGTTTTCGATTGAGCTTCCGCTTGCCCAGCGCGGCGAGCGGAAGGCGAAGTCGGAGACTGCCGGAACATACAACATTGCCGGCCTCTCCATCGCCGTGATCGACGATGAGCCCTTCCAGCTCGACGCCATGCGGCGGCTGCTCATGTCTCGAGGGGCCAAGGTCCTGGCGGCGCAATCGGCGCGGGAGGCCATGGAACAGGTGGACGAAAAGAACCTCGTGCCTCAGGTCATTGTCGCCGACTACCGCCTCGAGAACGGCCGCACAGGGACCGAGGCGGTTGCGGCCATACGCAAGCTCGTGGGCGTGCACATTCCGGCCCTGCTGCTGACCGGGGAGATGAGCGCGTCGTTTCCGATGGCCGGCGATGGCCATGTCGACCGTCTCTTGCGAAAGCCGGTCGAGGCCGACGTCCTGTGCGAGATTCTCACCCGGCTGGTTTCCGTCGCAACGGGCGCGTGAGCGCAAGAAAGCTCAGGGAAGCCGCGCAACCGGCCCGCGCGGCCATCCGAGATCCGTCGCGATCCGCGCGGCCTGCGTCCGGTTCTGGGCATCGAGCTTGGACAGGATGACCTTCACCTGCGCCTTCACGGTGCTCTCGAGAACCCCCAAGGTGCGGGCGATCTCCTTGTTGGAGCGGCCCTCGATCATCAGCGCCAACGTGTTGCGCTGACGGGTGGTGAGCTGGCAAAGGGGGTTGTCCGCTTCCAGTCCTTCAAGCCCTTGAACGCCTCCCGCCGCCGCGGCGACCACCCGGTCCAGCGCCTTCGACGGCATGAAAACCTCTCCCGCCAGCACCAGCGACACCGCATGCCGCAGCACGTCCTCGCTCGAGGATTTGGGAATGTAGCCCCGCGCTCCGAGACCGAGGCTCTCGATGATCTCGGCGGGTTCGGCATAGGCTGACAGGATGACGACCGGCGCCGGCGGCCGCCGCTCCATGAACCGGCGGATACCCCCGATGCCGCCCATTCCCGGCATCGCCAGGTCGAGGAACACGATGTCGAATGGCTCGCCCGACTCGAGATGCTTCCAGGCCTCGAACGCGTCGCTGGCCTCAACCAGGTGGGCCTGGGGAAACTGCAGTTCCAGGAGCAGCTTGAACCCCCGCCGGAACAGGGCATGGTCGTCGGCCACGAGCATCCGCACGGCCTTGGTCTTGGTCTCGGCATCTGGACCTGGCTCGACCATCTTGATAATCGCGCTTCCCATGGATCGATCGTCCTCGCCGCGCGCATCCGTGTCAACAGGGACTGGCTTGTTCGGCCGTATCCGGCGATCATGTCCGCAGTCGGATCACAGGCGGGGCAAGAAATGACGAACGGCATCCGGTCGCTGCGGCCAAGCGGAACCTTCATGGGCATCCCCCATGCCAGCGCCCTGCGCCCCGGCCAGGCGGCGGTGATCGGACTGCCTTTCGACTGCGGCGCCCATCCGACCCGCGTGGGCTGCCGTCAGGGTCCACGCGCCATCCGGGAGCAGTCGGGGCTCGTGCGGCCCTTCTATCCTCCCCTCTCCGACACCAATGTGCTGGAGGATTTCGAGGCGGTCGATCTGGGCGATGCGGACGTCACGAGCGCCGATGTCGAACCTTCGCTCGCAGCCATCGAGCGGGTGCTGGACGATGTGTTTTCCGCCGGCGGCTATCCCGTGACCATGGGCGGCGACGGCCTCGTCACCCTTCCCCAGCTCCGCGCGCTCCACCGGCACTACGGCGACGCCGTCGTCCTCCACATCGACGCCCATACCGACAGCTATCCGGGCGAGGGATACAATACCGGCATCACCTTCACGCGCGCCGCCGAGGAAGGCCTGGTCGACACGTCACGCTCCTTCCATGTGGGCGCTCGCGGCACGCTCGCGCTTTCCGGCGCCTACGATCACACCCGAAGCCTCGGCTACCACGTCATCACAGGGCAGGAGGTGGCGGACGATGGCCTTCCTGCCGTGGTCGCGGAGCTGCGCCGGACCATCGGCACGCGGCCGGTCTATCTCTGCTTCGACATGGATTATTTCGACCCCTCCGCCGCACCAGGCGTCGCGACGCCGACCTGGGGCGGGCCTGGCACGCGCGAAGTCTTCGCGCTCCTGCATGAGCTCAAAGGGCTCAAGATCGTGGCCCTGGACGTGAACACCGTCAGCCCCCCCCATGACGTCGGCGGTATGACGGCCTATCTGGCCGGAACGGTGATGCTTGTCGGCATGCACCTCATGGCATTGGGCCGCAACGTCGGCTGACCCCTCCCCCGTCTTGCCCCAATTGCGGCGCAGACAGGCGCCTCCTCGCTTCCCCTCCGGCGTTCCCGGTACCGCATATCCCCGACCCGAAACTTCGCCGCCCTCCGAATGCAGTCCATCATCTCCATCATTGACCTGTCGAAGACCTATGCCTCCGGCTTCGAGGCCTTGAGGAATGTGAGCCTCGAGATCCGGCGGGGCGAGATTTTCGCCCTGCTCGGACCCAACGGCGCCGGCAAGACGACCCTCATCAGCATCATCTGCGGCATCGTCAATCCAACCTCCGGCAAGGTGCTGGCGGACGGCCACGACGTGGTGACGGAGTTCCGCCAGACCCGCTCCAAGATCGGCCTCGTGCCGCAGGAACTCACCGCCGACGCCTTCGAGACGGTGTGGGCCACGACCAGCTTCAGCCGCGGCCTCTTCGGGAAGAAGGCGAACCCGGCGCATATCGAGAAGGTGCTCAAGGACCTGTCTCTCTGGGAGAAGCGCGACCAGAAGATCATGACGCTTTCGGGCGGCATGAAGCGGCGCGTGCTCATCGCCAAGGCGCTGTCGCACGAGCCGGAGATCCTGTTCCTGGACGAACCTACCGCAGGCGTGGACGTCGAGCTCCGGCGCGACATGTGGGCGCTGGTGCGCTCGCTCAGGGATGCGGGCACCACCATCATCCTCACCACGCACTATATCGCCGAGGCGGAGGAGATGGCCGACCGCGTCGGCGTCATCAACAAGGGCGAGATCGTGCTGGTCGAGGAAAAGACCGAGCTCATGCGCAAGCTCGGCCGCAAGCAGTTGAGCCTCGAGCTCTACGAGCCGCTCGCCCGGATCCCGGACGAGCTTGCGTCCTACCGGCTTGAACTGTCGGCCGACGGCCGCAAGCTCGTCTTCGACTACGACACCCGCGGCGACCGGACCGGCATCACCGCGCTCATCGAGGCGCTCGGGCGCGCCGGCATCCGCTTCCGCGACCTCAACACGCGCGAAAGCACGCTTGAGGAGATCTTCGTCAATCTCGTGAGGGAAGGCAGATGAACTTCCAGGCCATACGCGCCATCTATCTGTTCGAGATGGCCCGCACCTTCCGCACGCTCATGCAGAGCATCGTGTCGCCCGTCATCTCCACCTCGCTCTATTTCGTGGTGTTCGGCGCGGCGATCGGCAGCCGCATCACCGACATCGGCGGTGTGAGCTACGGCGCCTTCATCGTGCCCGGCCTCATGATGCTTTCCCTCCTCACGCAGAGCATCTCCAACGCCTCTTTCGGCATCTACTTCCCGAAATTCGTCGGTACAATCTACGAGCTTCTCTCCGCGCCCGTTTCCTTCGTGGAGATCGTCGTGAGCTATGTCGGGGCCGCGGCCACCAAGTCGATCATGGTCGGGCTCATCATCCTGGCGACCGCAGCCTTCTTCGTGCCGCTCCGGATCGAGCATCCCTTCTGGATGATCCTCTTCCTGGTGCTGACCGCCGTCACCTTCAGCCTTTTCGGCTTCATCATCGGCATCTGGGCCGACAATTTCGAGAAGCTGCAGTTCATCCCGCTCCTGATCGTGACGCCCTTGACCTTCCTAGGCGGCAGTTTCTATTCGATCGACATGCTGCCGCCGGTCTGGCGCACCATCTCCCTCTTCAACCCGGTGGTCTATCTGGTCAGCGGCTTCCGCTGGAGTTTTTACGGCGTGTCGGACGTCGGCGTGGGCGTAAGCCTCGCCATGACCCTCCTTTTCCTGGCGATCTGCCTTGCGGTCGTCGCCTGGATCTTCAGGACCGGCTACCGGCTGAAAGCGTGATAGCATCGAGCGACAATCCGAAAATCCCAGCGAGCCAGAGCATGAGCAAGCATCAGCGCGACATCACCGCCTCCATCGATCCCGTGAAGCTCGACCGGCTGGCGGAGGTCGCAATCAAGGTTGGGCTTCAGTTGCAACCGGGCCAGGATCTCTATCTCACGGCGCCGGTCGCCGCCCTGCCGCTCGTGCGGCGGATCGCCGAGCATGCCTACAGGTCCGGCGCGGGGCTGGTCACGACGCTCCTTTCGGACGAGGAGGTGACGCTCGCCCGCTACCGCTTCGCGCCGGACGAGAGCTTCGACCGCGCCCCGGGCTGGCTCTATGACGGCGTGGCAAAGGCCTTCTCCGCCAACACCGCGCGGCTCGCCGTGGTCGGCGACAACCCCATGCTGCTCTCGGGCGAGGATCCGGGGAAAGTCTCGCGCGCCAACAAGGCCAATTCCGTCGCCTACCAGCCGGCGCTCGAGAAGATCGCGGGCTTCGACATCAACTGGAACATCATCGCCTATCCGGGCGCGTCCTGGGCGGCGCAGGTCTTTCCCGGCTTGCCCGAGGACGTGGCGGTGGCAAAGCTGGCGGACGCCATCTTCTCCGCCTCGCGGGTGGACAACAATGATCCCGTCGGCGCTTGGAAGGCCCACAACGAAAAACTTGCCGCCCGCACGCGCTGGCTCAACGGTGAGCGCTTCCAGGCGCTCCACTATTCGGGACCAGACACCGACCTTACCATCGGGCTCGCCGACGGGCACGAATGGCAGGGCGGCGCGTCGACGGCAAAGAACGGCATCACCTGCAATCCGAACATCCCGACTGAGGAGGTGTTCACGACGCCACATGCGCGCCACGTAGAGGGCCGGGTCGTCAGCACCAAGCCGCTCTCCTACCAGGGCACGCTGATCGACGAGATATCGGTCCGGTTCGAAGGCGGACGCATCGTCGAGGCGAAGGCGGCGCGCGGCGAGGAGGTGCTGAACAAGGTGCTCGATACGGACGAGGGCGCCCGCCGGCTCGGGGAAGTCGCGCTCGTGCCCCATTCCTCGCCGATCTCGAAGAGCGGCCTTCTCTTCTTCAACACGCTTTTCGACGAGAACGCCGCCTGCCACATCGCGCTCGGCCAGTGCTACTCGAAGTGCTTCCTGAACGGCGCCGACCTCACCCCCGAGCAGATCGCCGAGCAGGGCGGCAACAAGAGCCTCATCCACATCGACTGGATGATCGGCTCGGGCGAGATCGACATTGACGGCGTGCGGGAGGATGGCAGCCGCATCCCCGTCTTCCGCAAGGGCGAGTGGGCCTGAGTCAGGGCGACTCGCTCGCCGATCGCGCGAGCCGGGCGATGCGTGCCTGCCAGAGGCAGAAGCCCGGTGTCACGAGAAGCTCCATCGCAAGGCCCGCCAGCATGGCCGTGGACGGCACGCCCATGGCTGCGAGGCCCGCCAGCCGTGCCAGCCCGCCGACGAACACGATGGCCGTGAGCAGGCGGAAACGCCGGGATTTGAGTTCGATAGCCGGCACCGTGCTCCAGAAGCCGAGGCCGGTGGCGAGCAGCAGCCCGGACAGATAGCGGTAGTGGCTGTCGCCGGTCACGCTCAGCATGTCATAGGTGAGACCCGCCCCGAGCAGCACGCCGCCGAGGCCGGCGCCGACCGGAACGAGCCCTCCAAGCAGCACGAGACCCTGTAGTACGCGCCTCTCGTTGATCACTCCGATCAATCCCTTCCGCTCGTGCAGACTCAGGAGTTTGCCACGGCGAAACGGTACGTGAGTCTGCCCGGCAAGGAAAATGCCCGGCGCGAAGGCCGGGCATTTGCATTCGTCCGGCGCCAATGCGCGACGTTACCCTTGCGGGCAGACGGCGCCCGTCTCGGCCCAGGCCTTGATGAGCGCGCCGAATTCCTTCTGCGTGCCGGGAGCGGGCGTGCGGCCCTTGCCCGGATTCCAGCCCCAGCCCACGAGCGAGTCCTCGGCCATGTGATGCACCAGCGCATCCATGTCCTTGCCGCCGTTGCGGGCAGGGTCTTTGATCTGCGCGCAGATTTCTCCGAGCGACTTGCCTTCCCATGCCATCTCGATCGGGGCGAGATGCCACTGCGGATGGCCGGGCACGCCCGCCGGATCGAAGTTCGCCTCGTGATGGCACGTCGTGCAGAGCATGCCCGGAGCGCCCATGTTGGCCTCCCCGCGCACCACCGGCGGCTGGTGCGGCCGCATGGCGTCGGTCTGCATGGGCCGGTCCCCGGCCGGGTGGCAGTTGACGCAGCGGGGATGCAGCAGCACCTTGCCGGCCTCCTCGAAGAGCGCCACCGAGCGCTGACCCTGGTCCGCGATTCCGGTGAACGCCGAGACAGGCTTGAGGCTCGTGGCGCTGTCCTGCGCGGCGGAGTGGCCGACAGCGACCGCCCCGACCACCGCCAGGCCCAGAAGCGCGCTGAGCGGCGCGATGCCCACCCGCATCACACCGTCCCTCCGGCGATCGGCAGCCTTCGCGGCCGCCCGAGCCCGAGCTTCGCCATGGCGTTGGCGATGGCCGGCGCGACAGGCGGCACACCGGGCTCGCCGACGCCCGTGGGCTTCTCCGTCGACGGCACGATCGCCACCTCGACCTCCGGCATCTCGCTGATGCGGAGCGACCGGTAGGTGTCGAAGTTGCCCTGGACGACCTTGCCCTCATCGAGGGAGATTTCTCCATAGAGGGCGTGACCGACGCCGTAGCCGATGCCGCCCTCCATCTGCGCGCGGATGATGTCGGGATTGACCGCGATGCCGCAGTCGACCGCGCACCAGACCTTGTGGACGCGCGGCCCCTCGCCGCTCTCGCCCGCCGAGACCTCGGCGATCTGTGCGACGAAGCTGCTGAAGCTTTCGACCACCGCGACGCCTCGCGCGCGGCCTTCCGGCACCTTGTAGCCCTTCCAGTCGGCAAGCTCGGCGACGGCTTTCAGGACGCCCGCCGCGCGCGGCGACTTGCCCATCATGGCGAGCCGCCCTTCGACGGGATCGAGCCCTGCCTCCTCGAGGAGCTCGTCCACGAAGCATTCGACAGCATAGCCCGTGTGGGTATGGCCGACCGAGCGCCACCACAGCACCGGCACGCCGACATCGGTCGTGTGCAGGTCGCAGCGGAAGTCCGCAATGTCGTAGAGCAGCGTCCTCGCCCCCTCGACGGAGGTCGGGTCGATGCCGTTCTCCATCATCCCCTCGAAGGAGGAGCCCTTCACGATCGACTGCCCGACGACGGTGTTCTGCCAGGCAGCGATCTTGCCGTCCTTGATGCCGCCCTTGAAGCGGTGGACGTAGATCGGCCGGTAGTAGCCGCCGCGGATATCGTCCTCGCGCGTCCAGACGAGCTTGACCGGCTTGCCGGGCCCGATGGCCTTGGCGACCTCGGCCAGCTCCGCCGCAAGATGCGCCGTCTGCTGCGCGCGCCGGCCGAAGCTGCCGCCGGCGAACATGGTCTCGATGGAGACCTTCTCCATGGGCACGCCGAGCACCTTGGCGATGGCGCCGTGGTCGCCGGTCTGGAGCTGGCTGCCGAAGCGGGCCTTCGCCGTGCTGCCGTCCCATTCCATATAGCCGTCCAGCGGCTCCAGAGGCGCATGGGCGAGATAGGGGAAGACGAACTCGGCCTCGACGACCTTCTCGAGACCTTTCAGCGCCTCGTCCACGTTTCCATTGGTGCCCGTCGTCTGGCCGGGCTTTGCGGCAAGCTCCTTGTAGGAGGCGATCAGTTCCTCGCTGCCGCGTTTCTCGGCGCTTGAATCGTCCCATTCCACTTTCAGCGCCTCGCGGCCCTTGATCGCCGGCCACATGCCCTCGGCATAGACGGCGACGCCGCTCGGCACCGCCTTCACGTCCACGACGCCCTTGACGGCCAGCGCCTCCTTGGCGTCGAAGGACTTGACCTTGCCGCCGAAGCGCGGCGGATGCGCCACGACCACGGTCAGCATGCCTGGCTTATGGATGTCGATGGTGAACTCCGCCTTGCCGGTGGATTTGGCCAGCGAGTCCAGACGCTTCACGCCGGCATCGGTCTTGCCGATATAGGTGAAATTGGTAGCTTCCTTGAGCGGCGCCTCGGCAGGCGCCTTGAGCTTCATCGCCGCTTCCACGAAGTCGCCGAACTTCCCCTCCTTCGAAGCGCCGGCATGTCTGATGACGCCGCGCTCGACGGTGATCTCCTCCGACTTGACGTTCCAGCTTTCTGCCGCGGCCTGCACGAGAAGCGCCCGCGCAGTAGCGCCGGCCTTGCGCATCTGCTCGAAGGAGTTGGCGATGGCGGTCGATCCACCCGTCCCCTGGATACCGAACAAAAGGTTCTTGTAGAGCTCTGGATTGGAAGGAGCGTGCTCAGCCCGCATCTGCGACCAGTCTGCATCGAGTTCCTCGGCGACGAGGGTCGTGAGGCCGGTGAGCGGTCCCTGCCCCATCTCGAGGTGCTTGACCAGCACCGTCACGGTGCTGTCGGACCCGATGCGGACGAACGCATTGGCTTCCACAGGTCCTTCAGCGGCAATGGCCTGGCTCGCGATTCCGCGCGGAGCGATATGCACGCCGATGACGAGCGCTGCTGCGCCTTTGAGCATCGAGCGGCGGGTGAGATTGAAATTCTGGATCGTCATGGCTCAACCCTCCAGGCTCGCGGCCGCATCCTTGATGGCGGCACGGATCCGGACATAGGTGGCGCATCGACAGATGTTGCCGTTCATGGCGTTGTCGATGTCTTCATCCGATGGCTTGTTCACGAGTCCGAGCAGCGCTACGGCGCTCATGATCTGACCTGACTGGCAGTAGCCGCACTGGGGCACATCGTGCTTGACCCATGCGGCCTGCACGGCCTCGGCCTCGCGGCCTGACAGGCCTTCGATGGTCGTGATTTCCGACTCGCCCACTCCGGATAC
>JBFXDI010000041.1:0-29346 GCA_050181295.1 Parvibaculaceae bacterium
GCTCCGCTTACGCTTGTTAGTTGCGTTTGGGACTGTCATGCTGCCGACTAATAATGGAGGTGACCATGAACGTCCAGAACGCTCGACCGGCGCCTGGCCCCGGGGCCGCCGCCGCTCTCGTCCCCGGCTACATGTCCGGCTTCGGCAACTCCTTCGAGACCGAGGCGCTGCCCGGCGCCCTGCCGGTCGGCCGCAACTCGCCGCAGAAGGTCGGCTACGGCCTCTATGCCGAGCAGCTTTCCGGCTCGCCCTTCACCGCGCCGCGCCACAGCAATGAGCGCTCCTGGCTCTACCGTATCCGGCCGAGCGTGAAGCATTCCGTGAAATTCCGGCCGGTCGACAACGGTCTCATCCGCTCCGCGCCTTCGGCGCGCGAAGAGGGCACCCTGCCGCTCGGCCAGTATCGCTGGTCGCCGATCCCGATCCCGGACGAGCCGCTCACCTTCGTCACCGGGCTCCGCACCATGACCACCGCCGGCGACTGCGACACCCAGACCGGCATGGCGGCGCATATCGCCCTTCTCACCCGCTCGATGGAGGACGAGTTCTTCTTCGACGCCGACGGCGAACTGCTCGTGGTGGCGCAGGAGAACCGCCTGCGCTTCCGCACCGAGTTCGGCGTCATCGACATCGAGCCCGGCGAGATCTGCGTCATCCCGCGCGGCGTGGTCTTCCGCGTCGAGCTGCCGGCCGGCCCGGCCCGCGCCTATGTCTGCGAGAATTACGGCGGCGCCTTCACCCTCCCCAACCGCGGGCCGATCGGCGCCAACTGCCTCGCCAATGCGCGCGACTTCCTGACCCCGGAGGCCGCCTATGAGGACCGCGAAGGGCCGATGCGCCTCTACGCCAAATGGGGCGGCGCGCTCTTCCTGTCCGAGATCGGCCAGTCGCCGCTCGATGTCGTCGCCTGGCACGGCAACTACGCGCCCTACAAATACGACCTCCGCCGCTTCTCGCCGGTCGGCGCGCTCGCCTTCGACCATCCCGACCCGTCGATCTTCTGCGTGCTCACCGCGCCCTCGGAGGCGCCGGGGACCTCCAACATCGAGTTCGTCATCTTTCCGGAGCGCTGGCAGGTCGCCGAGAACACGTTCCGGCCGCCCTGGTACCACCGCAACGTCATGTCGGAGTTCATGGGCCTGGTAGAGGGGGTCTACGACGCCAAGCCACAGGGCTTCGTCCCCGGCGGGGTCAGCCTGCACAACTGCATGCTGCCGCACGGGCCGGACGCCGAGGCCTTCGAGCATGCCAGCACCGTCGACCTGAAGCCGGTCAAGCTCACCAACACGCTCGCCTTCATGTTCGAGACGCGCTTCCCGCAGCGGGTCACCGCCTACGCCTCGGGCGTCGACGCCCTGCAGCAGGACTATGCCGACTGCTGGTCGGGGCTGGCCCGGCGCTTCGATCCCGGCAACCCGAAACCCTGGTAGGAGGCGGGGCTCGTCTCTCCTCTATCGGCCTCCCCCGCCGATCTGGTAGTTGGGCGGAGAGACAGGAGCTGAGAATGAGCCTCGACTATTCCGCCATCCGCTGCATGCTGTTCGTGCCGGGCAATCGGCCCGACCGCTTCCAGAAGGCGGTCGCCGCCTCGCCCGACGGGGTGATCCTCGACCTGGAGGATGCGGTCGGTCCCGGCGAGAAGGACGCGGCCCGCCGGCAGGTGGGCGCTTTCCTGGCGGAGCGCGCCAAGGGCGCGCCGGTGCTGGTCCGCATCAATGCGCTGGGGACGCCGGCGGCGCTCGCCGACCTGCTGGCCCTCGCCGATGGCAGTATCCGGCCCGACGGCCTGCTTCTGCCGAAGGTCGAGGACCGCCGCGACCTCGATCTCGTCCGCGCCACGCTCGGCAGCCGCCTCGTTCCGATGCTCGGCCTCATCGAGACGGTCCGCGGCCTGCGCCATGTCGACGCCATCGCCGAAGGGTTCGGCGCGGACGGCGCGATCGCCTTCGGCGGCGCCGACCTTTCCGCCGAGCTCGGCTGCGACTTCGCCTGGGAGCCGCTGCTTTTGGCGCGCTGCCGGGTGGTCGCGGCGGCGGCCGGCGCCGGCATCCCGGCCTTCGACGTGCCTTTCCTCGGGATCAAGGACGAGGCCGGGCTGATCGCCGAGACGGAGCGGGTGCGGGCCCTCGGCTTCGCCGCCAAGCTCGCCATCCACCCCGCCCAGGTGGCGCCGATCGCCAAGGCCTTCTCGCCGTCGCCCGAGGCGGTGGCCGCCGCCAGGCGCATCGTCGAGGCCTTCGAGGCGGCGACCGGCGAGGCGATCCAGGTCGACGGCAAGATGGTCGACGTCCCGCTCTACAAATCGGCGCAGCGCACGCTGAAGCGGGCGTAGAGGCGGGGGAGCCCCCACCCCATCCTCTAAGCTCGCTGACGCTCGCCAAGAGGATGTGTCCTCCCCCAAGTGGGAGGGAGGGTGCGTGTTGATGGCTCTCAGCGAACTCCCTCCCTCCCACCTGGGGGAGGGCTTTCGGCCTTGCGGTCGCAGGAGCGCAGCGACGAGACCGTTAGGCCGAAAGGGTGGGGGCGCGCCCGCTCACTTCCGCAGCGTCACCCCGACGTCGCCGACGCGGCGGAGCACGTTGACGGTGACGTCCTCGCCGTGGCGGTGGATCTTCACGTCGAGCTCGGAGCCGGCGAGCTTCAGGCCGCGGATCGTCACCTCGTCGAGGAAGCCCGGCAGCGTCGGCTGCATGAAGCGCACCTCATTGGCCTCGTGCGGCAGCTCCAGGCCGAGGCAGGCGGTGAGGAAGGCGAAGGGCGAGGCCGCCGCCCAGGCCTGCGGCGAGCAGGCGACCGGATAGGAGGTCGGCCCCCGCCGCGGCTTGCGGATGAAGCCGCAGAAGAGCTCCGGTATGCGGCGCTGGTCCTGGTAGAGCGAGGCGTCGAAGATCGCCTCGAAGACCCGGCCCGCCGCCGCCTTCAGCCCGTAGCGGGCGAAGCCGCTGGCGATCATCGCATTGTCGTGCGGCCAGATCGAACCGTTGTGGTAGGACATCGGGTTGTAGCGCGGCTCGCCGAGCGCGACGGTGCGGATGCCCCAGCCGCTGAACCCTTCCTGCGAGAGCAGGGACGCCGCCACCCGGGCGGCGCGCTCGGGCGAGGCGATGCCGGTGAAGAGCGCGTGCCCGGCATTGGTGGTCCGCACCCGGCAGGGGCGCTTCTCGCCATCGAGCGCCAGCGCATAGGTGCCGAGCTCCTCGCACCAGAAGGCCGCTTCGAACGCGACGCGAAGCGCCTCCGCCCCGGCGTCCAGCTTCTCCGCCAGCTCCACCTTGCCGAGCGCGGCGGCAAGGCGCGCGCCCGCCCGCTTGGCGGCGTAGACATAGGCCTGCACCTCGCAGAGCGCGATCGGTCCCCCCGCGGCCGAGCCGTCGGCGTGGAAGATCGAATCATGGCTGTCCTTCCAGCCCTGATTGGCGAGGCCCTTCTCGGTCTCGCGGAAATATTCGACGAAGCCGTCGCCGTCGCGGTCGCCATGACGCTCGCACCAGGCGAGCGCGCCGAGACTGTTGGGCCAGATCGTCTCGATCAGCGCGCGGTCGCCGGTGCGCTCGAAATAGCGGCCGGCGAGCATGACGAAGAGTGGCGTCGCGTCCACCGTCCCGTAATAGCGGCGGAACGGCACCTCGCCGGTGTGGGCCATCTCGCCATGCCGCCGCTCATGCATGATCTTGCCGGGCTCGGCGTCCGCCGCGGCGTCGAACGCGCTCGCCTGGTTGCGCGCCAGATAGCGCAGCACCCCGGCCGCCACCGAGGGGTCGATCCACAGCAGCATCATCGCGGTGATGATCCCGTCGCGGCCGAAGACCGTGCTGTACCAGGGGATGCCGGCATAGGGATAAAGCCCCTCCGGCTTCTCCGACATCAGCATGTAGAGGTCGGAGATTGACCTGCGGACCAGTTCGTTGAAGAGGGCGTTGGAGCTCTCCACCGTGGCGATGCCACGCATGGCGGCGCGAAGCGCCCGCCGCTTGTCGCGATAGGCGGCGAGGAAGTTCTGGGGCCGGCGCCGCTCGCCCTCCTCGCAGAGGACGTTGACCAGCAGCGAGGCGCGCGAGCGCGCCGGCATGGTCAGGTTGAAGGAGGCGCGATGCGCCAGCAGCCGGTCGGGCGGCCGCTCGAAGCAGATGCGGGTGCGGCGGACAATGCCGTCGAGGCCGCGATATTCGAACACGACGTCGCTGTCGCCCTCCACCCGTGCGGAGCGCTCGCCGCGGCCGGCGCGGGCGAGGCCGCGCACCTCGAAGAGGTCGCTGAAATCGGCGTCGAAGAAGAAGTCGAGGCGGAAGCTGCGCGCATGCTGGTCGAAATTGCGGAGCCCGACCCGGTCGTAGCAGACCGACTCCCACAGGAACTTGGTGCGGTCGATGGCGATGATGTCGCGTGCGAAGCCGTCCGGCCGGTCGGGCCGGATGTCGGGATTGGCGAGGTCGACCGTCAGCGCCGCATTGTCGTCCTGGATCACCGAGCCGAGGAGCAGCGGACGCCGCCCCTCGAAGCGGAGCTCGAAGCGCGACAGGTAGCGCATGTCGCGGAAATAGATGCCCTCGGGCGTCTCGCCGTCGGCCCCGACGTCGCCATAGGGGTCGAGCACGGCGAAGGCGTCGCCATGCTTCAGCGCGCGCAGCGAGCGCTCCACCAGCGAGGTGCGCGCCTCGATGTAGTGCTCAGGGATCTCCTCCTCGCTGAGGTGGAGATCGAAGGCCGGTTGCGCCACCGGCTTCCTCATGCGGCCCGCCTCCGTGATTCGGCGTTTCCTATCCTAGGCGCCCGCCGCGGCGACCGCCGCCAGCGGCGCCGCCGGCAGCAGGCGCTCGGCGAGGCCTTCCGGGGCAAGGTTCGGCGCCGTGGCTTGCGGCGCCGTGCGGGTCAGGAGCCGCTCATAGGCGGCGACATAGTCCGCCGCCATCCGGCGCGCCGCGAAGCGCTCCTCGAACTCCGCCCGCACCTCCCGGCGCGGCAGGCTGCCGATCGCCCCGACCGCGGCCGCCGCCTCCTCGATCGAGGAGACCACGAAGCCGCTGCGGCCGGGGGTGATCACCTCCGTCACCGATCCCATCGGCCAGCCGATCACCGGCGTGCCGGCCGACATCGCCTCGATCATCACCAGCCCGAAGGGCTCGACCCAATCGATCGGAAAGAGGAGAGCGCTGGCCCGGGCCAGGAATTCGTCCTTACCGTTCTCGTCGATCTCGCCGATGAACTCGATCAGCGGATGATCGAGCATCGGCGCGATCACCTCCTGGAAATAGGCGCGGTCGTCATGGTCGATCTTGGCCGCGATCTTCAGCGGCAGGCCGGCGCGTTTGGCGATCTCGATCGCCCGGTCGGGCCGTTTCTCGGGCGAGATCCGGCCGAGGAAGGCGAGATACTCGCCCGGCTCGGCGCGAAAGCGCTGCTGGTTGGCGGGCAGGCCGTGATGGACGGTGGCGAGCCAGTTGACGCAGTCGGGCATCGGCTCGCGCTGGCTGTCCGACACCGACACCAGCGGCATCTGCGGGAAGTAGCGATAGGCCGGGTGGAAATCCGGCCGGTCGAGCCGGCCGTGGAGGGTGGTGACGGTCTTCTCCGCCATGTCCTGGAAGATCGGGAAGGGCAGGAGATCGACATGGAAGTGGATGAGGTCGAACTCGCTGGCCCGCCGCCGCACCGTCTCCAGCATGACGAGGTGGCTCGCCAGATGGTCGCGGATGCCGGCGAGGCGGAGCCCGGTCCGGGCGCAGGGGACGAGGTCGGCCGAGGTTTCCGAATCGCCGCTGGCGAAGAGCGTCACCCGGTGTCCCATCGCCACCAGCTCTTCGGTCAGCCAGGAGACCACGCGCTCGGTCCCCCCATAGAGTCGCGGGGGAACGGCTTCAGACAAGGGGGCGACCTGCGCGATCCGCATCCTGCTCTCCTAGAGGCTTGTGCGGCCTGCCGGATTCCGCCCCGGGGAACCTTTTTCGAACCGCCTTGGCTGAACATCCGGGCGGCGGAGTTGGTTCCGCGCCTTGATGCCGCGGATTGTTCAATCCGAACAAAGAGTTGGTCGTGTTGGTTGTTGTCCGTACCTCAGTTTTCGGCGGCGGCCAGCCCACCGCACCGGGGCGTGTCAGGTCATGTATGTCAGATGTTGGTCAACGTCCGCCACCAATTTGCGCGCAAGTACGCAAGGCCGCGCCCATTAGAGCGCAGCCTCCAGCGATCCGCCGGAGATGCTCTCGATCGCGTCCGTCAACCCCTCCGGTGCATGGTGCGCATAGACCCGTTCGACCTGAGCGACCGTGTTGCCGAGCACCTTGGCGATCTTCCAGAGCGGGATGCCGCGGCGGGCCATGTGCGTCGCGGAGGTGTGGCGCAGAACGTGGGGCGTGACGTCCTCCAGTCCGGCCTTCTTGGCGAGCGTCTTCAGGGCGGGCCCGAGATCCTCGGCGTTGTCGAGCACGTGGCCGCGGAGGCTCGTCGTGTCGAGCCGCTCTTCGAAAGCCCGCTGAAGTACAGGCAGCAGCGACTTGGAGATGGGTACGCTAGCGCGGCGCTTCTTGGTCTTGCGCCGGCCGGGGACGTTGTAGTGGACGACGCTGGTCTCGAAGTCGACCCGGTCCCACGTGAGCTCGTAGATGGCGGTCTTGCGGGCGGCCGTCTCAAGCGCCAGCCACACGAACCGCTCCAGGCGCGACAACCGTCCACCATCGCGAGTTGAGACCACTGCATTCACAAGGATTTGAAGTTCGTCCGCCCTGAGCCAGCGGTCCTTCGGGTCGGCGCCCGGCGGCAGGTCGATATGCGGCAGGCTGGCAGCCGGGATGAGCTTACGTTTTGGGCTTGCGCACCAGCTAAGGCACGCCTTCAGCGCGGTGATCTCCCGGCGGATGGTGGCCGACGTCGAGGGCCGCCCGATCGAGCCTTTCGTCCGCTGTGTCGTGTAGTCTTCAATCATGTCTTGCGTGATCTCAGACAATAGCCGACGACCAAAGACGGGTTCGAGGTTCTTCCACGATGCGTCGAGCGTGACGGGCGAAGCGACCTCATGCTTCTTCCGGTAGACGGACCACAGATCGGCGACGGTGGCCGACGTCGTGGCCGCCGGGTCGGCGCGCTCGGCTAGGAGCCAGTTCGCAAAGAAGATTTGTGCTTCAGCCATGCTCGTCGTGCCCGTAGAGCGACGCTTGCTTCGTCGATCGTCGGTCCAGGTGATGTAAATGTTGCTCCGGGGGTCGTCTTCGACGAGGCGTTTGAGTTTGTAGTCCGGCATTTGACCGTCTCCAGATAGGCAGCTAGATCCACCTCGTCGACCAGCACCGGCCGCCCGGGGATGTACGCCAGTTTTCCTGAGAGCCGCAGGCGCTTGACCTTCGACGTCGAGCAGTGAAGCCGTTCAGCGACGATCTTCTCGGTCAAGAGCATTGTCACCCTGCAGCAGTTCAGCGATCTTGAGCCCGGTCGGCAGCGCCACCAGGCGATTGACCCGCAGCCATGCGACGTTCGGGGCGTTCGGGCTGACCTTCATCTCGAAAGACGGGGCGTCTTCGTCGATCGCGCTCTCGATGTGGTTCGGCAGGAGTTCCTCCGGCGCGATCTCAAATACGTCGGCCAGCTTCTTGAGGCTGGCGGGCGTGGGGAGGGACCGGCCGCGGATATAGACCGAGATGCTGTCGCGCGGCAGGTCAGCGCGGCGTGCCAGTTCGCTCTGGTGCCACCCTCGCTTGAGCATCAGCTCGTAGAGGCGCTTGCCAAACTGCTGCTTGGTGAGATGCTTCGGCACGAACTGAGGCTCTCGCGGAGCGTCAGCTATCACGTGCGTTCTGGTCTTGCGTGGCATGGTCCCGAACCCGGTCTTGAAGGCCGCATGTATGTCTGCTGTATATCAACACAACCCGCCACGTCAAGACAGGTTGTCGCTATTTGTCGGCTATTGTTGGTTGACAACTTGTCCGGTTGCCTTACGATTAGCTCGACAACCGCCGGGCTGGGTACGATAGTGAACAAAAGGTTTGACGCACAGAAGTTTCTCGCCGATCACTTTCAGGAAGTCGACCGTCTGATCTCGTTCGTCAAGAGCTACGGGGTGCCGCCGCCAAATAAAGAGACAGTCATGAAGTGGCACTCCCGCAACGTTGTCCCGAGTTCGTGGTTGCCAATACTACTGGCGCTGCTGGAACTTGAGCAGGGTCAGCCCATCCGCTTGGCTAAATACCTTCGCAGGACGACTTGAAATGTCTCCGAATAGCATAAGGGAAGTGGAAGCGCTCAATTTCTGGCTGGCGTCGAGGACAATCCGCGGCACGGCCGGCGTCAGGGCTGGTGCAGACATGCGGCGGGCCGACGCTGTTTCCGAGATCCAGGGCATCCAAGTCAATTCCGACTGGAAGCGCTTACGCGAAGCCTGCGGCAGGATGATGAACCCGCGCCGCACCGTCGGCCGTGACCGGCTGGTCATCTCCCGGCTCAAATGATCGAATTGGTGCTGCTTGGACAGCCGCGGGGCAAGGAGAGCGTGCGCGGCACCCGCGACGGCGCGCACCACTACCTGCCGGAGAAGACGCGCGATTACATGGGCGCGCTGCGCTATGTGGCCGAACAGGTCATGGCGGGGCGGCCGCCGCTCGATGGCCCGCTCAGCCTGGCGCTGACGCTCCGGCTGCCGATCCCGACATCGAAGTCCCGCAAGTGGCAGACCGACGCCAGGGCTGGCGTCATCCGGCCGACACGCAAGCCGGATTGGGACAATTTCGGCAAGATCCTCGATGCTTTGAACCTCGTTGTCTGGATTGACGATGCGCAGATCGTCGACAGCACCGTACAGAAATTCTACTCAGACCGGCCCGGGATGTGGATCAGCGTCCGGCCGCTGGTGTCAGGAGGGGTATTCGGATGACGACCTGCCCGCATTGCTACATCCCGGTCTTTCCAGCGCAGCGCAAGATCACAACGGTTATAGGGCCTGGCGGCGAGTTCGAGCCCGTTTCTGAGGGCCGCAAGGACGACGCCGGCAAGCTGCCGCTCCACCTTCTACCGTTCGACGCGATCGAAGCGATCACCGAGATCCTCGACTTCGGCCAGCGCAAGTATGCCCCGCGCAATTGGGAGAAGGGCATGGCCTGGAGCCGCGTTTTCCGGGCGACGCTCAGCCATCTCTGGAAGTGGTGGCGCGGCGTGAAGGCTGACGAGGAGACCGGCAAATCGCACCTCTGGCACGCCGGCTGCTGCATCCTGTTCCTGATCGCCTACGAGCTGCGCGATGTGGGTATAGACGACAGGCCTATTGACAGCGTGTCGGATAAGTAGGAAATTACGACATACATCAGAATACAACCTACGCTTTCCTCTAGTTCCTCTGATCCTCCTGCCCTCCGGTCCTGATGCCCACCCCGCTTCCCACCCAATTATCAGGCGCCAAGTTCCTTGCCGACCGCAAGGCCGCGCTGCTCGCGGACGCTCCGCGCGTTGGGAAGACTGGCGCCGCCATCATGGCCGCCGACTACATCTTCGCCCGCAAAATCCTGATCATCACGACGGCCTCGGGTCGGGCGGTCTGGAAGCGCGGCCTGCCTGAGTGGTCGATCTTCCCGCGCCGCGTCCAGGTCATCACCGAGACGACCACGATCAACCCTTCGACCGATTGCGTGATCGTCGGCTGGCCGTCGATCGCCGAGCCGAAGGTCCGCGCCCGGCTGCTCCGGGTTGAGTGGGATTTGATCATCTCCGACGAGGACCACTACGCCAAGAACTTTGAGGCGAAGCGCACGCAGGCCCTTTACGGCCTGCTCGACGGGGACGGCGCGCGCCTGCTGACCAGCGGGGCGCTCTTCGCCAAGGCGAAGCGGTGCTGGACGCTGACGGGCACACCGCTGCCCAACAGCCCCTTCGACATGTACCCGCGGCTGCGGGCGCTGGCGCCGGAGCGCTTGGCCGGCGACGCGAAGCGGGAGTGGCCGGACGTCACCCGTGAAGGCGACTTCAAGAAGCGCTACTGCATCACCCGGCCGAAGCGCATCTCCAACTTCCGATCGATCGACGTCATCGTCGGCGGCCGCAACGAGCGCGAGCTCGCGGAGCGCCTGGAAGGCTTCGTGCTGCTGCGCACCCAGGAAGACGTCGGCATCCGGCCGCCGGTCTATGAGACCTTCCCGCTCGGTGTCACCGACCAAGTTCGCACCAGGATCGAGCGCGACGTCGACACGGCGAAGGTGCTGGCCGCGGCCGAGGCCGGGGATACCAAGGCGCTCGAAATGCACCTAGGGCCACTCCGCCGCCTGACCGGCAGGATCAAGGCGCAGCTCGTCGTCGAAGCGCTCCACGATGAGTTCGGCTGCGGGCTCGACAAGATCGTGCTTGGCTACTGGCACAAGGAGGTCGGCGAGATCCTCCGTAGCGGCCTTTCTCGGTATGGCGTTGTCGGGATTGACGGCTCGACGCCAGCCAGCACCAGACAAGTCGCCGAGGACCACTTCCGCAACGATCCCGACATGCGGGTCGCCGTCAACCAGATCGCCGCTGCCGGCGAGGCCGTCGATTTCAGCGCCGCGGCGACGCTCTGGTTCGTCGAGAGCAGCTTCATCCCGAAGGACATGAAGCAGTTCGCGCTGCGGATCACGAACCACACTCAGACGCGCCAATGCTTCGTCCGCGTCCCGGTGCTGGAAGGATCAGTCGACGAAGCGCTCCAGCAAATCCTGCTCAGGAAATGGACATCGATCAGAGAGGTTCTCGCATGACCGTGCATATCACCATCAACGCTGAGAGCGCGGCCGACGCCCGCGCGCAGATGCTCGAATTGCTCAACCTGCCGAACGCTGTCGGCACAGTCGTCGGTTCGACTGCTGCCGAGACGATGGCCGAGCCTGTCGCTGACAAGCCGAAAGCGACGCGCACGCGCAGGGCCAAGGATGACAAACCCGCCACTGAGGGCCCGACCGATAGCGCCGAGACGGCGGCCGCGGACGCCGCTGACGAGGCCGCAGAGCAGGCAGCCGCTACGAAGAAGGAGCTGACCCACGACGACGTGCGCGCGGCGCTCGGAGAGTACGTCCGCCGGTTCGGCATGGCCGCCGCTCAGGAAGACGGGCCGAAAGTCATCACGCTGATGTTCGGTGAGGGCAAGACCAAGGTGTCGGATATCCCGACCGATCAGGCCAGCCTGCAGAAGGCGATCGACGGGATCGGCGAGATGCTCGCCAAGAACCCTTACAAGCGCCAGGTCGAACTCTAAGCCCGCCGATATTGAAACGCCCCGGGCGCCTGACGGCGCTCGGGCTACCCTAGAGGGCGTCAATGAAGACTAAAACCGAGATGCTGATCAATTTTGATCATAACACCGCAGGCGAGGTACGGTTGGCGTTCTATGACGACGACCACTTTGTCATCGAACAGGACAACGACAAGGTAATTCTACCAAAAAGCGAGGTCGCCGAATTTTGCCGTGTGCTGTCAGAATGGGCGGCGGCCAATGGTTGACCACGGCGCACGCGATCACGCTACCTGGGCGGCTTCCGCGACCGCGCGCAATTGGGCGTGCAGCGGCGCGCTCGCTCTCGCGCTGGAGATCACCGTTCCCGAACGGGAGAACGAAGCCGCCGCCTGGGGCACCGCGTGTCATCAGCTTTCCGAAATGAGCCTGCGGAGCGGCAAGCCGGCCGATGACTTCCTCGGCATGGCGATCAAGACCAAAGAGCACGAGTTCGAAGTCGACGAGGAGATGGCAGAGACCGCGCAGGTCTACGTCGACTATGTCACCAAGCGCGCGGCCGAAGCGCTCGCCGAAGGCGGCTGGGTCGAATACGAGAAGAACTTCTCTCTTGCCCGGCTCAGCCCGCCTTTCGACGCCGGGGGCACGGCCGACGCCACGATCTACTTCCCGAAGCAGCGTCTATTGGAGGTGGTCGACCTGAAAGGCGGCCGCGGTGTCCGCGTCGAGGTTCACGAGAACAAGCAGGCTCGCTCCTACGCCCTCGGCGTGGTGCTCAACCATCGCGGTCTGGACGTCGAGAAGGTCAAGTCGACCATCGTGCAGCCGAGGATGCCGCACAAGGACGGCAGGACGCGCTCTGAGACCTATCACGTCGTCGACCTGATGGAGTGGACCGCCGAGTTGCTGGTCGCCATGGAGCGCGCCAAGATCGCGATTGCCGCCCGCAAAGCGCCGGACTTCGTCGAGGGCGCGTGGGCGACGCAGTTCCTGAGCGCCGGCGATCACTGCAAGTTCTGCCGCGCGGCGGGCAACTGCCCGGCGCTGGAGCGAAAGGCGTGGGATGCCGTCGGCCTGTGGTTCGACGATCTCGACCAGCCCCGCATATCGAACGATCCGCGCTCCGGCACGCCGGCCGAGATCGCCGCGTCCCTCGATGCGATGGACATGATCCAGGAGTGGATGAACGCCCGCCGGGCCTATGCCCACGAGATCGCCGAGACCGGCGTCGAGATCCCCGACTACATCCTCGTACCGCGCCAAGCGCGCGAGAAGTGGAACGAGGGCGCCGAGGACATGGTGCTGGCCGCCGCCAAGGCCGCCGGGCTCTCCGCCGACAAGTATCTCAACCCGGCGAAGCTGCGGACGCCGAAGCAGGTCCGCAAGGCGCTCGGCGCCAAGAAGGAGAAATTGGTGGCAGGACTGTCATCGACCCCGAACACCGGGAGCAATCTGGTCCGCGCCAACAAGACGACACGCGAGGCTGTGGCGGCCTCCGTGCATCGGCATTTCACGCCAATCGAAGACTGACGAGAAAGGATCACAAATGGCCCGCGCCCCTGACATCAAGACCCCGCTCTGCCGCGTCGCTTTCACCCAAGGCCTGTGGGAACTGCAGACCACCGATCGGGGTGGGAAGCAGTGGAGCTGCTCGCTCCTCTTCCCGAAGGGCACCAACATCGCCGCGCTCCACGAGAACGCCCTGGCGGCCGCCGTCGAGGAGTGGGGCGACAAGGCCGCGCAGATGATCAAGGACAAGCTGATCCACAGCCCGTTCCTCGATGGCGACGGTCCGCAAGGCAAGTCGAAGAAGACCGGCGAGCCGCACGCCGGCTTCCCCGGCAACACCTTCATCCGGGTCATCTCCGGCGAGGACTACCGGCCCAAGCTGGTGAACCAGAAGGTGCTGCCGATCACCTCCAAGGACGAGCTCTACTCGGGCTGCTACGGCTACGCCGTCGTCAACGCCTTCACCTGGGAGAACAAGGAGAAGGGCAAAGGCATCAGCTTCGGCATTTCGATGTTTCAGAAAGCCAAGGACGGCGAGCGGCTCGGCGGCGGAGGCGGCGGCAACCCTGAAGACCACTTCGAGAAGATCGAGGATGAGGGCGACGCGCCGGCCGCCACCAAGACTGGAGCGGGCGCAGAAGGCCTTTTCGGCTGATTGATGTAGGTTAAGACGACAGACAATAACGGACTGCCCACCAACCAGGAGATTGAAGGATGTACGACAAGCTGAATGCCTACCCCGCGGGTGCGGCCGGCACCGTCGCTTCCACGACCCCGCTCAGCCCGATCCAGATCGTCGGGCAGACGCTCGACGCGGCCGACTGGCTGGCCGCCCGATGCATATCGCTCGCTGAACGTCTGGTTGGTCCGATCCCGACTGCGGAGCGGGCCGACACGAAGCAGGGCGGCTCCGGCGTGTTCGGCGCGCTCACTGAGATCGCGTCGCGCACCAGCGGCCAGATCGAGGAGGCGCACAACGCGCTCAGCCGCATCGAGCAGGCGCTGCCGTAAGGCCGCGCCACCTTCCCGGTTCTCAACCTGTCAGGAGCCAACGATGGCGAAGAAGGACGACCAGACGACCGGCGATAAAGTCGCCGGCATCGGCCACAACAGCGTGGCCGGCAACCAGCTCAAGTCGATCGTCGAGCGGATCGAGAAGCTGAACGAAGAGAAGAAGGCGATCGGCGACGACATCCGCGACATCTACGCGGAAGCCAAGGCGAACGGCTTCGAAACGAAGATCATCCGCAAGGTGATCGCAGCGCGGAAGCAGGACGCCACCGAGCGTGAAGAAGAGCAGGCGCTCTTCGAGACATACTGTCACGCGCTCGGGGTCTTCGCATGACCCGGAAGCATCCTCACAGGCCTTGGCACACCAAGGGAGACCTGTTCATCCGCGGCAAGCAGGATAGGTTTCCGACGCAGCCGCGAACCCGCGACGAAGAGCGCTTCGCCGCAAAGCCGGTTGCGAAGCGCCGCAAACGGGTGAAAGGCGGGCGACCTGCCGAGACCTATCGCGGAGCCCGTCGAAACGCTGAGTTCGGGCGAGCGGCCATCGGCAATCGCCGCGTAGGGGGTGTCGAATGAGCGCCCGTGGCTGGATCGGTGTCGATCTCGACGGCACCATTGCGCACTACGAGAAATATGTGGGCCCGACACATATCGGCGAGCCGATCCCGGCGATGGTCGACCGGGTAAAAGCTTGGCTGGCCGACGGCCATGAAGTCCGCATTTTCACGGCTCGTATGAGCGATCCTGATCCGGTCGCTCGGGAGCAAGTTCGCGATGCGGTGTTCAATTGGACGAAGATCCACGTCGGCGTCGGTCTCCAGGCAACCTGCATCAAGGACTTCGCGATGTGGAAGCTTTGGGACGACCGAGCTGTGCAAGTAATCCCTAACACTGGCCGACCCGTTGGTGGGTCGACACGAGGCCTGTCGTGAGTGGGCCGCGGCACGCGACGCTGGCGGGCGAGGTGATCGACACCTCGCCCAACGCGATCCGGTTCCTGGAGGCCGGCAAGTCCAGGACCAAGGCCTTCTGGATACCTCGCTCGGTCTGTCTCGACGGCAGCGAGATCGAGAAGGGCGACACCGACATCGTCGTTGCGACGTGGTGGCTGGAGCAGAACACATGACCGCCCTCGAAGACGCCATCCGATCGGCCCGACAGGCCGGGCGGCTCCACGGGCTGACCCTGTGGGCGAAGTCGGACGGCTTTCAGGCCAACCTTAGGGAGGCCGTCGGCTGGCGCGTCGAGACCCGGCGCGATCCGATCGAGGCGCTGATCGCCGTGCTGGCCGAAGACGCGAAGCGCTTCCCGTTCACGCCCGCCAACCAGGCGACAGCGAAGCCGGATGTTCCGGCGTCGGCCGCGCCCGCTGCAGTGCAGGGAGTATTCGATTGAGCCTCTTCCACCTCATCCCCGACGCGCACGCGATCCTGTCCTCCAAAGGCGTCTATCGCCAGTGCAAGGTCTTCCGCCGCGGCAACGAGCTCTATGCCGGCTATGGCGCCGGTTTCGTGCGGCTGTACCAGCACGGCACCTCCGCGCCATCGCTCAATTTCGACGAGATCGTTCTGCCCGAGGGCGTGGACAAGAAGGCCGATGTGCATGGTCGGCTTTCAGTTGTCGGCCGCGTCTGATTTGGCGGCCGACTATGACGGCATACTACAACGAGATCGACCCTTATGCCGCCCAATGGCTCCGAAACCTCATCGCTGCTGGTCACATCGCCCCCGGCGACGTCGATGAGCGCTCTATCGTCGACGTCACACCCGGCGATCTGGATGGCTACACCCAATGCCACTTCTTCGCCGGGATCGGCGGCTGGCCGCTCGCTCTCCGGCTCGCCGGATGGCCCGACGATCGGCCCGTCTGGACCGGCTCCTGTCCGTGCCAGCCTTTCAGCACGGCAGGCAAAGGAGCAGGGTTTGCTGACGAGCGGCCCTGCAACGCAGTGGCTCGACCTTGTTTCGTCTGACTTGGAAGCCCTGGGTTATGCCTTCGGGGCGGCGGCTCTCCCGGCTTGCAGCGTCGGCGCTCCCCACATCCGCCAGCGAACTTGGTTCGTGGCCGACGCCGAACAGCGAGGATGCCAAGGCAGGGACGTCCGATCTCGAACATCGCAAGCAACAATCGCTGCCGCGCACCGCGTCGAGGCTGTCAGACTGGCCGACGACATCGGCGCGGGATTGGAAGGGCGCGACGCACGACCGTTGGGGCGAGAACGCCCGCCCGCTGAACGAGGTGGCGAGGCTGGCGCCGTGGTCAACCCCGAGAGCGAACAAATGGGGCTTTCCAGACGCGCACGGCAGCCAGGAAGCACCGCTGGCGGGCTGGGCAACACCCGCCGCGCAGGAACCGGGAGGGACGGCGGAAGCGCACCTAGCCCGAAAGCGCAAGGCCGCGGCGGCGGGATCAGCGATGGGCACGGAGGCTGTGACGGCGCTGTCGCTCCAAGCGCAGCTATCCGGCTGGCCGACGCCAACCAGCCTGTCCCCGGCGAAGAACGGGAACAACGAGGCGGGCAATTCGGCGGGGCTGGTGAAGATCAGGGAACTGGCCCTTGGTCCGATCTCGAATGGCTCCCCTGCCGAGACGGCAAAGCCCGGCCAACTCAACCCGGACTTCTCCCGCTGGCTCATGGGGTATCCGGCCGAGTGGGCAAGCTGCGCGCCTACGGCAACGCCATCGTCCCGCAAGTCGGGGCGGCGTTCATCCGAGCCTGTCTCAGCGCGGCCGACGACCAGCGTCTTCGACTAGCCGGCGGGGTTTTCTCCTAGAGGAGCGTCATATGAACTGGACCGACTATTTCATGGGTCTCGCGAGGCATGTCGCGACCAAATCGAAGGATAGAAGCACGAAGGTCGGCTGCATCATCGTGGGGCCGGATAATGAGATCCGGTCAACCGGCTACAACTCCTTCCCGCGCGGCATCGACGACGAGAACGAGGAGCGTCATCAGCGTCCTTTGAAATACAAATGGACCGAGCACGCCGAGCGGAATGCGATCTACAACGCCGCCCGCATGGGCACTCCGCTGAAGGGCTGCCGGATGTACCTGCCCTGGTTCCCCTGCATGGACTGCGCGCGGGCTGTCGTACAGTCGGGCATCTCGCAGCTCGTCTGCACCGCGCCTGATCTGGATAACCCAACATGGGGCGATGACTTCCGAAACGCGCTGGTGCTGTTCGAGGAAGCTGGCACCGAGCTTCAGTTCGTCTCGCTCGTCTGATTTGGCGACCGACGATGCTGGACTGGCTCGGCGATAACGCGCACCTCATCCAGGCCCTCTCGGTGGCTGGGCTGATGCTGATCGGCACGCTCCGGCTCTGTCACCGTCTGGCGCCGGCCCCACCGCTTCTCCGGCCGCGCCCTAAGCCGCCCCGGAAGATCGACTGGCCCGCCCCGCAGCCCGTATCGGCGCTGATGGTGGCATTGCGCGCGGCCGATAACGCCCTCCGCCAGGAAGACGACGAGTGGTGGCCCGGCATCGAAACGATCCGGCAGCCGTTTCCGTGGGTGCGCGGCTGATGGATGCGCTCTGCATAGACCTTGAGACAAAGAGCGACGTCAACCTGAAGACTGCTGGCGTCTACGCCTATGGCGACAGCCCGCACACCGATGTCCTCCTCGCTTCCTACCGGATCGGCGACGGCCCGCTGAAGCGTTGGCGGCGTGACCAGCCGTGCCCGGCCGACATCCGGGCGCATGTGGATGCCGGCGGCAAGGTCCGCGCCTTCAACGCGGGCTTCGAGCGCCGATTATGGTGGAAGGTGCTGACGCCCCGCTACGGCTGGCCCAAACCTGCCTTGGAGCAGTTTACCTGTTCGGCAGCCACGGCGGCCGCCATGGGCCTCCCACGCGACCTGGAAGGCCTGTGCGAGGCACTCGGAACGCCGATCAAGAAGAACCCCGCCGGCCGCGCGCTGATCCGCTTCTTCTCCATCCCGCGCCAGCCGCGCAAAGACGAGCCGCCCGGCCTCTATTTCCACGAGCCGGAGGACTACCCGGAGAAGTTCGAGCAGTTCCACGACTATTGCGACGACGACGTGCTCGCCGAGGCGGCCGCCGACCGGCGCATGGTGCCGCTGTCGACCGAGGAGCAGGAACTTTACTGGCTCGACCAGCGCATCAACGACCGCGGCATCCGGATCGACCTTGCCTCGTCGAAGGCCGCCCTGCGGCTCGCCGAGCAGGCCAAGCTCCTGCTCGACGCCGAGATGCGCAAAGTTACCCAAGGGCCTGATGGCCGCTCCGCCGTGACCGCCTGCTCGCAAGTCGGCAAGCTGGTGGAGTGGGTCCAGGCGCAGGGCGTCGAGATGACCAGCGCCGCCAAGGCCGAGATCGAGGAGCTTCTCGAAACCGACGATCTGCCCTCGCACGTCCGCAAAGCGGTCGAGCTGCGTCAGGAAGCCGCGAAGACGTCCGTCGCCAAGCTGAAGGCCTTCCTGAACCGCGTCAGCCCCGACGGCCACATCCGGGGCGCGTTCCTCTTCTCCGCCGCCGGCACCGGCCGCTGGTCCTCCGTCGGCGCGCAGCTCCACAACCTGCCGCGGCCGCGGAAGGAGTACGGCGACGAGCACCCCGACCTGATGCTGCTCTTCGCCGCCTTCCGCGAGGAAAGCCCGGAGTGGCTGAAATTTCTCTATGGCGAGCGGCTCGGGAAGACGCTCCACCTCGTCTCCGACGCGCTCCGGTCGTTCATATGGGCCGACCCCGGGCACGACCTGATCGTAGCGGACTATTCCGGCATCGAGGGCGCCGTCGCGGCGTGGTTCGCCGGCGAGGACTGGAAGGTCCAGGCGATGCATGACCTGATCGCCGACCCGTCGCTGCCCGACCTGTACCGGCGCGCAGCCGCCCGGATATTCAACACGACGACCGATCTGCTGACGAAGAAAGACCCGCGCCGGCAGGTCGGCAAGGTGTCGGAGCTCTCGCTGCAGTACCAGGGCGGGGTCGGCGCCTTCCGCTCGATGGCGCGGAATTACTCGCTGAAGATCGAGCCCGTCTACGAGCCGGTGTGGGAGGTGGCCGACGACGAGCGGCGGGCGGCAGCCGAGAAGCGCTATGAGACCTGCGTCAAGCGCGGCGACGTCACCACCAAGCAACTAAGCCGGAAGGCCTGGCTGGCGGCCGAGCTGGTGAAGATCGGCTGGCGGGCAGGACATCCGGCGATCGTCGCGGCATGGCCGGCGCTGGAGACCGCGATCCGTGAGGCGATCCTCAACCCGGGCTCGCAGGTCCGCGTCCTGAAAGTCGCCTTCCTGGTCGCACAGGGCTTCCTGTGGTGCCGCCTGCCCTCCGGCCGCTGCCTCTGCTACGGCAAGCCCCGGTTGAAGGAGCAGGTATGGGTCCGGCGCCGCGAGGAAGGTGGCGAGTGGGCCGAGAGCTCCGAGGTGATGGCCCGCGACGTCGCCGAGACGCTGGCGCTCAAGAGCAAGGCGAAGATCGAAGGGACGACCAAGCCGGCGGCCACCGCGCTCGGCGTGAACAGCGTCACGAAGAAGTGGGAGCGCTTCGCGCTCTACGGTGGCCTCAGTTTCGAGAACATTGTTCAAGCAATCGCCCGGGACATCCTCGCCAACGGCATGATGAACGCCGAGGCGCACGGCTATCCTGTCATCGGGCACGTCCATGACGAGGTAATCGCGCAGCGGCTGCGCGGGGAGGGCGACGTGGCTTTCTTCGAGAAGTTGATCTGCGCCCTGCCGCCGGTCTACGCCGGCCTGCCGCTCACGGCTTCAGGATGGCGCGGCAAGAGGTACCGGAAGGACTGATCAAACCTCATCCGGCACGAAGCTGAGCCCGCGGCCGGCGATGACGCTCTCGACGTACTCCAGCGGGGTCACGTCGCCAGCGGCCGAGTAGACCTGCATCTGCGAGCCAGCTACGGCGGCCTGGGCATCGGCTGCATCGATCACGCCGTCAGCTCCCCACGTGCCCGCAATGGGCGGGAGGTCGCCGTTGGTCATCGCCTGCCAGTCGGCAACGTCGCTATCGAGGGCCGACGTGTCGAACATGCAGTAGTGTGTCACCTCGCTTTCCGAGGTGGGCGATGGATCGTCGGTAAGCCGGCGAATGAAAGTGTTCGGGCCACGGCCCATGGCGTCCCATACGCGATTAGCGTCGACGCGCTTGGCCGCCGTGATAATGACGAGGGAAGGAAGGTTCATAGTGGGCTCCTCAGAAAGAGACGATGCCGGAGCCAAGGGCTCGCATCAGGGGTAAGAGCATGCTGTCGGGGATGAAGCGCTGGACGGCTACGGCGCGGTACGCGAACGCGGCGACCCAATTCGACATGGCGGCAGCGTTGTTCCACCCGCCTATGGCAAGCGGGCTGGTCGAGCCGCTCGGAGACGTGCCGGTTGCGCCTTGGTACTCCCGCGACCCGTTGAGCCAGAGTTCAGCGATTGAGGCGTTGGCCCTGAACAGGCTGACGATATCGGCGCCACCGACAACCGTCGTCCCCTTTATCGTAGTGCTCGCCTGCGTTCCCCAGCCGCCGACGATGACGGAATTGGTGCCATCGCCGACCCCGGTGTAGACGCGCCTGCCTCCGGTGCTGTCGCCGCCACCGATCACATATTTCGACGTGGGCGAGCTTGGTGGACGCCAGCAGACCGCGAGCGTCATCTCGCTCGACGGCAGGAGGGTCGTCAGCAGGCTATCGTCCGTTCCGTCGAAGTTCAGATACCGCAGCGCTCCGCTCTCGGTGTAGGCAGGGCGGGAACCGGAGGTTGTCTGAAAACCGTGATTACCGAGTATCCGCTTGACCGTCACATTGTCGATATCGAGGTCAGGCGTACCGATGGTTTGCAACCGGATTTGGTCAGTCGCACTGGTCGTCCGCGTGCCATAGGCGTAAGTTGCAACGGCAGATACCTGAGCGGAAGCATTGCCGTTTACCGCGTTGAACCTTATCGTGCCGCTAGCACGTCGGGTGATATCGAAGCCGGCTCGCAACACCTCCCCGACGCTCAAGTCAGGCGGCGAACTGGCTGAGATGTTACCGGCCGTTGTCAGGCTGGTTGCGACGCCCCCTGCAATCGACCACCCTGCGGCTTTGGTCCAATCAGTGTCGGCGTTGAACCCCCCGTTCGTGACCAGCTCTGGCCCTAGAGCGGCGCTCTTTTCTTTCGACAGGAAGAGCCCGACAGTGTTACCGGACGCCGTGATGGGCAGGCCCATCGTCGAGGCATTATACATGAGCGACTGGCCGCTATAGGTAGCGGTGCGCTCCAGATCGGTGAAGTCGAAGCCGGCATAGGCGCCGTTGCCGAAGATGTCGGAGATTTGGAACGGGCGCTCTCCGCCAAACAGCACCGTTCGAACTGCAGCCCTCATGAGGCTAAGCCCCGACGCCGCGCAGCCGCACCTGAATGTCGCTGGTCGACGTCAGCGTGGCGCCCGTACCGTCGATCAGCAGGCCGTAAAGGTCTTTCCCGCCTGACACCGGCTTGGCGACGATCCCGAGATTGTCCACGCTGATCGAGTTCGGAGTTCCATGGTCGGTCCACGATCCGAGCGTGGTGATCGGGATGCCTTTGATGACCTTGAAGGCGTCCGCGGCGTTGAGCGAATAGGCCGCGTTGTCGGTCTTGGTAGTCGAACTCGGGTCGGCGTTGAACAGGATGAGGGTCAGCGTCGGTGTAACGGCCGCCTTGGTGATGACCTGCACGCCGGTAATGATCACAGCCTCATCGTTGACCCGAGCCACATTGGCGAATGTCAGCAGTCCACCCACGATGTCGCCGGCACCGTAAGCGCCGTTTGTCACGGTGGGCGTGACTGCGACGTCGAAGGCATGCCCGTGGACCCCGCCGATATGGTTCTCCCCGGCCGCCGCCTCGGCGTATGTGTGAAGCTGACCCTTGCTGGTCGCCTTGAGCGCGATGTTGTCGCCGTCGTTCGACACCTCGGAAGCCGAGAGCGTGTCGCGCCGAACGGCCATCATCATGCCGCCGACGGGGTTGGCGGCAGCGGCGGCGTCTTCGGTGTACTCGGTACCCCCACCGCCCGCGCCGATCTCGACCGGATCGCCGTTTTCGTCCACCAGCATCGTGGCCCTGGACCACGTGCCGTCGCCGTGGTCGACGATCTTCTCAACCTCTGCCATAGACCGGCCCTCGCGCGCTGTCCGCTTTCGCGGCCGACAATACCATACAGTCCACAGGCAACGCCACTCCGGCCGATTTGTCTGTCGATGTAGGTTGACAAGCCGAATACATCTGACATACAGTGCGACATCCACAGATTGAGGCCCTACCGGATGGCTGAAGCCAAGATGCGACGGGTGATCACCACGATGCGCCTGCCGAGCGACCTGATGCGGCAATTACAAACCCGCGCCAGGCGGGAAGGACGGTCGCGGTCCAACCTCGTGGAGGTACTGTTACGCGACGGGCTGATGAAGCGGGTCAGACGGGAAGATAAGGCGAAGACCGATGTCCTTGGATGATCTGCGCGCCGCCTACCCGAAGCTGGCATTCGCCCTCTATGCGCTGACCCCCGGCGGCGCGGTCACGCTGGAGGTGATCGACGAGGCCGGCGAGATCTTCGACTTCAAGGGCGAGACGGCGGCCGCTGCCATGGCCGCAGCGTTCCCCGACGTCCTGCCGGCCGTACCGGATTTGCCGGAGCCAATCGCCGAGCCCGCCAACGTTTTCGAGTAAGCCCGTATGCCGAACCGGGCCTGGGTCCTCACCGAGAGGCAGAAGCGGGAGATCGTCGCCCGCTACGAGAGGAGGGAGGAAACCGTAGCGGCCATCGCCGCGAGCTATGGGGTCACCAAAGCGGCCGTCACATTGACGGCGAAGCGCAGGGGATGCCGGGCCCGGGTAAGCGGCCGCCCGAAAAGCACCAAGAGGCGTGACCTCACGCTGTTATGTATGATCTTGCTTTCGATGTTGGCCGACAAGCGCTAGGCTGTCCGCCCGATCGAGAAAACGAAGAAGCGCCAGACTGTCTGACGAGCCCGACGCTTCTACCTCAGTCCCGCTCAGATTGCCCACCGTGCAGGAGACAGCATGAATACCATTGGTAGTGATGGGCCGCAACACCCGACGCTTCCACTAGCGTCGATCGACCGGCTACGCGCGTTGCGCGATCAGATCAAGGCGGCGCCGAAGGGCAGCCAGGAGCTCGACGAAGCACTTCGTCTGTTGTTGACCATCCACGAACGACAGGCGGTCAAGGCCTTCATACAGCCAAGCGCCTCGATCGACGACGCGCTGGCATATCTCAACATCCTGCTGCCGGACTGGTGGCTGCACACGATGCGCGAGGAGCGCACCGAAGTCATCTACCGGGACGACGAGCACAAGCCGACCGGCGCATGGTCCGCAGCGATCCAGAGCAAGCGCGGCGGCCAGCTCACCTTCGGGAGCGCCCACACGCCGGCCCTCGCCCTCATCGACGCCGTCCTGAACGTCAGGATCGGCATGGTCTCAGGACGGTGGACGATATGAGTGGCCCTCGCCTTACAGAGCAGCAGAAACAGGCGATCTTGCGCGACCATGCTGCCGGGATGCCGCTCAAGCAGATTGCGTACACGCACGGTGTCGACCAGAGTTATCCGACACTACTGGCCCGGCGTCGCGGGCTCACCAGCCGAAGCGATCAGCTCCGGACCGGATTGAAAGACAGCCGCCGTGCATAAGCCGGTCGGAGAGGGCTGGACGGCGGAGCGCGTCGAGCTCCTGAAGGCGCTCCACGCCTCGGGCGAGCTGTCGGCCGCACAGATCGCCGTCCAGCTCGGCGGCGGGCTGACGCGCAACGCCGTCATCAGCAAGGTCGACCGGCTCAATCTGCAGCCCAACGACCGGAGCCGCGATCCGTCACGCCCGAAGGCTGAGCGGAAACCGCGCAGCCGGCCGAACGAAGTGGGTCGCCGATCTGCGCCGCTCTCTCGACGCCTTCAATGCCGAGCCCTCAGCGTCGTGACCTTCCACGCCCGTAGCCAGGTTAATGGGGAGAGGTAGATGGCGATATTTTCAAGTGATGGAAAGTCCATGAGCATCCGCAAGGTCGATGGCGGGTACGTCTATGACTGGCGAGACGATGCCGCGGCAGAGGCCTATGACGAAACCGGCCTCCGCAGCTGGCCGATGAAGAAGCGGCCGCCGACCAGCGGCACTCGCATCCTCCGCCATTGAGGCCGCCAAGGCGGAAGAACGAGAGGCGTGTGCACAGGTGGCGGACTACTTCACCTGCGGGACTTGCGGCATGGACGGGAAGGCCGGGGCTGCCATCCGTTCCCGTGAAAGCCGATCGTGAGCACGACCCGCAAGAAGGCCGAAGCGATCCTGCTCGGTCTGCGCCTCGAACCTGTCGACCCGCTATATTGGGCCGTGATCAAGGCGACGGACCGGGCGGGCATACTGACCAGCAACAACTGGCGCGTCACGCCCGCCTCGTGGGCGGCCGCGATCGACGCCATCAGCGCCGCGCTGGAAGCGGCCAGCACGCCAGGCGGAGACCGGCCGTGACCGGCAAGCCGCGGCCGACGCCTGAAGACATCGCGCTGCTGCGGCTCGTCAGCACCGAAGGCCTCGTGTCGATCGAGGACCGGCGCGTCCAGCGCGTAGAGACCGCCGTCGGCCGCTGCCGCGATGCCTCATGGGTTCACGCGGCCTGGCACCCGAAGTTCGACTGCAGCGCGCTCTCGATGACCAACATCGGGCGTGGCGCTCTCGCCCGTCATGCCTGGGGGCTTTGATTGACAGCATCGGAAGGCGCGCCATCAACCTTCGAGGGGTTCTGGCGCTTAGGCTACACCCGGCTCGTTCCCATCGTCCCGCCGGACGCGCAGCTCAGCGAGAACTCCTCCCTGTTCAAGCGCAAGGACGCCCGCGGCAAGGCGGTCGGCGTCCGCCGCCAGGACGGGCTGTGGTCGGGGTTCGACTGGCTGCCGCATGAAGCCGACGAGCAGGATCTCCTGCGCTGGCAGGGCATGGGCGCCGGCGTCGGCATCAAGACCGGCAGGGGCCTGATCGCGATCGATGCGGACACCCTCGTCGAGGACCACGCCGCGACGATCAAGCGCACGGTCGAGGAACACTTCGGCAATCTCCCGATCCGCGTCGGCCGGTACCCGAAAGCCCTCTACGTCCTGCGCACCTCGGAACCGATGCGCTACACGCGGATCGAGTTCGGCGAGCTCGACGACAAGGGAAGGCTGAAGGACCGCGTCGAGGTTCTCTCCGACGGCCGCCAGTTCGTCGCGCACGGCATCCACCCAACCACGAGAGAGCCCTACCGCTGGCCGCGCGGCCTCGTGCCGCTGGATGCACTGCCGACCGTACCGCCGGCCGCCGTGACCGCCTTCCTGGAGGCGCTGCGCCGGGTCCTGCCGGCGGCGAGACCGCTGATCACCGAAGGGTCCTCCGTCGAGATCGACCAGGCCGCCTTGCGCGGCTCGATGGAGCACGTCCGACGGGCGGTCGAGGCGATCCCGAACACGTCGGACAGCTTTCCGACCCGCGAGAGCTACAGGGACTTCGGCTACGCGATCAAGGCGGCCCTGCCCGACGATCCGTCGGCCGCGTTCGACATCTTCAGCGCGTGGTGCGCACGCTGGCAGGAAGGCGAGAACGACCCGGAGGTGGTCGAAGCGGACTGGCGGCGGATGAAGGGGCCATACCGCCGCGGCGCGGGCTGGCTGTACGAGCTGGCCGAGCAGCACGCACCGGAGAAGTTCTCCAGGGCCGAGGCGTGGTTCGAGCCGATCGCGGAGAGCATCAACCCCTTCGCGGAAATCGAGCTAAACGCTTTGAAGACCGCAGACGCGCCGGACTATTACGAAGTCCTGCGCATAGACGACATCCTCTCGCGCCCGCCGCCGAAGTACCTCGTCGACAGGCACTTCCCCGAAGTCGGCATGGGCTTCCTCTACAGCGAGCCGGGCATAGGCAAGTCGTTCATCGCCCTGGATGTCGGCCTGCACATCGCCTATGGCCGCGAGGACTGGCACGGCGACAGGATCCACGCAGCCAACGGCGTCGTGCTCTATATCGCCTCGGAAGGGTCCTACGGCTTCCGCAACCGCATCCACGCGTGGCTGAAGCGCCATGAGGTGACAGCCCGCACCGATCGTTTCCTAATGATCGAGAAGACGATCGATTTCATGGACGCGGAGGACGTCGGCCGCCTCCTGCGGACGGTGCGCGAGGTGGTCAAAGCGAGACCGGCCCTCGTGGTGGTCGATACCGTGTCCCGCGCCATGCCAGGATCCGACGAGAACCTGCAGAAGGACATGACCCTGTTCGTGAAGGCCTGCGACCGGGTGCGGGACGCTTTCCGCTGCGCGGTCCTGGGCGTGCATCACGCCGGCAAGAACGGCGACATGCGCGGCTCGACGGTTTTGCGCGGGGCGGGCGATTTCGTGTTCCGCCTGTCGCGCAAGCCGGGATCGTCGATCGGCCGCGTCACCTGCGAGAAGCAGAAGGACGGGCCCGACGGCTGGAGCGAGGCCTATCGGTTCGATCAGGTCGAATTGGGCGGGGGCGAGACATCGCTCGTGCCGTCCCGCTGCGAACAGACGATCGGCCCGGATGTGGCTCTCACGCCCGAGTTGTCGGCCGAGGTTCTGGCGGCCCTGGGCAAGGCGTGGGACGTCGGCCAGCCCTGGGGCAGGACGTACCACGCGGGCGAGCGCATGGCGGCCCGGCGTATGGTCGCCGATCACGGCTTCGAGATGTCCAAAGCGGAGGATGTGCTCTCGTTCTGGCTCCAGACTGGCGTCGTTGTCGAGGACATTTTGTCCAAGAAAGCGAAGTCCAAAGGGCTGCGATTAGCCAGTGCGGCGGACAAGCTGTCCGGTGCGGACGCTGGCGTTTTTCAGTGACAGAGGGGCGGAGCAACGGGCGGAGCAAGGCGGAGCAAGCGGGCGGAGCAACTGTAAGTCATTGAAATCATTAGGCGGAGCAATTTGGCGGAGCAACAGGCGGAGCAAGGGCGGGGAAGCGGAGCAACGCTCGTAAGCCCATGATTTATCTAAACCTTTTTGGCGGAGCAAGAATGGGCGGAGAAGCGGAGCAAAAGTCCCCTACTACGTAGGGGGTGGCGGCGCTCCGCCGGCCGCTCCGCCCCACCCCACCCCGTACGGTGTAGGAGGGCGCGTTTTTGGAAAATCGGACTAGGCCAGGGGATGGCCGAAGTTTAGGACAAGTTGTCCGACCAACGCCGCGCCACGTTGAGCCAGTGTCGCCAGATGGGCGGACGATAGCAGCGGGCGGATTGGTCGCCGTAGGTCTGTCGCCAGAGCTCGACGCGGGCAAAACACTCGAACGACGATCCGTCCAAGCCCTGCAGCGCCGGCGTGCGGTCCTTTTCCGCCTGAGCGGCGAGGGCGCGGCCGTCGACGAAATACCAAGGGCCCGGCATTTGAGCCAGGATGGCCGCCAGCAGGCAAACGAGGGTCAGTCCTATGGTGGATAGCGGCCGCACGAAAAACCCCGCCAGGAACGATCCTAGCGGGGCTTGTATGGTGACTGTCTGTCAACGGGGTTTTCGGGGCGGGCCCCGGCATAGTAACCAGCCGACAAGCTTGGATACGATCCAGCCCAGGGCGTAGGACGGGAGCAGCACCAGTGCCAGCGCTCCCGCTCCGAGGACAAGCCAAGCGATCATGGCGCGGCGCCTACGTAGGCCAGGACCGCGTCAAAGCGAAAGGCAAAGGCTGCAGCGCTGGCGCTGAAGCCTATGCCAACGAAGATCCAAGCGAGCAGGCCGGCGAAATGGTCGCTCATGGCTGCCTCGCGAAAAGGTCGAGCGTGAACGGGCATCGATAGGCGGGCGCCACATAATCAGGATCTTCGGCGCGCAACTCGGCTTCCTTGTCCTCGCGTGCCTCCTTCATCGAGGCCTCGAAAGCCGTCCAATCGGTTTGACGATCGATCGCGGTATAAAAATCCTCGTACATGTTTTCGAAGATAGCCCAATCCCACTGCTTAGGATCGTCGGGGCAATCGGTAGCTCTGAGATCGAGGCAGGCCAGCAAGAGCGTTCCTAGCTCATTGTGGTCCCAATTCTCGATTGGCTTTGCGAGCCAGGTTTCGAGCGTGTTGCGATAGCCTGAGATGAAGCCGTCGCGCGACGTGAAACGTTCCTGGATCTTTGCTTTCAAGGCTTGATGCTGGTCCTCTTGGGACAAGGCGAAGAGGCGTGCAACGGTTTCAGGCTCGACGTAGGCGAATACGCGATCAGTCTCGAAATTGTAGAACTTTGGGCTATCCATCGCCTCGAATTTAAAGCCGAGCGGGAAGCCCAACCATTGTGAGAGATAGTGGTCTACTTCAGCGACGTATTGTTCAGCGATATAGCGGAAACCGATGTCATAGGACGAGTGTCGCATGAGCAATTCCGCAATCTCGTTTTGGTCGAGCCTCAGTTCCGGTGGTACGCCTTCCTCTTCCTGCCGTTCGTATTCGTATTCCGCGGTTTGCTCTTCCTGATGGTCGAGCTCGCTTGACTATTTGCTGTCGTAAAAGCCGTCGAAAGGCAGATTGATAACTGCGGGCATGTTGGTTGCTCCGGTTCGGTGACGATCGTCAAAACAGACACTAGAGGACGCGCAGAACGCTGTAGCCAATCGCTTCCAGGTAGCTCAGGCCTTGCACGCGGTAGCAGTCGAGCCAGCCGGCTTCGCCTTCCTTCTCGATGTAGTTGGCGAAGTGCCAACCCTTTGGCGCCTTGCTGTCGCGCGGAAACGTAGTCCGGCCGTTGGGCGGTTTGCGGCGGACGGCGCAATGATCGTTCAGCTTGTGGCCGTCGATCCAAAGGCCGGCGATTGCCGAGGCGAATTTGTCATATCCATAACCGCCAGCTCGCCCAACCTGGAAGCCAAACGCGCGATAGGCCTTTTCCGCGTCGACATCGGCGAGCGGCGTTTTGTGCGCGGCCGCGTAGCAGCGCGCCGCGGCCTTTGAGCCTTGAAAGATGTTCACAAGGCAACTGCCTTGCCCGTGATAGGCCAGGACGCGCGCAACTTCCTCGCCGCGGCGCATGATCAGATCAGCCGCAATTTGCTTCGCGGCTTTGGTCTCCCGAACGTATTTCATGTCGATCCCCTTCCTGTTATGTCCGTCGCTATTCCGGACGCGCTAGGCGTCCTCAAAGCCGGCTTCGTGGCCGTAGTCTGATAATAATTGCTCGCGACGTTCGAACGCCTTGCGGGATTGGTCGCGAAGATCCTGCAAGGTCGACTGCAGCGCGGCGCATATGCGCGGCCAGCCGGTCAACTTCGCCAGCCTTGCGGCTTTCATCTCTCGCACCAGCGCGCGTGCATCGGCGCGAAGTTTCTCTATAGTGTCGCCTAGGTCCTCGTATTTGCGTCCGGCTTGCCAGGCGCGGTTATAGTCGCGCTCGCTTTCGGCGACGCGTTCGGCGAGTTGGTCCGCCCAACGGGCCGCATCTTCCTTGCTGTCGCAAGGATCGAACGACAGGAAGGCGGCGCCGTCGTTGTTCGGGTCGGCGTAGCCATACGCGAAACGCTCCCGATGCTTTCGCGTCGGGAGCTGATAGACAATGCCGCGGAGCGTTTCGTCGTTTAAACCGTCGTCCTCAGTGTACCAGCCGGTATGCTCGATCGAGCGGGGCAAGATCCTGTCGGCGTAGTCGACAAGCCGCAGGCCGTAGTTAGCATTTTCGACCCAGCGCGCGTG
>JBFXDI010000042.1:0-29164 GCA_050181295.1 Parvibaculaceae bacterium
CTCGACCTCGCGGGCGTTCCGGCCGAGATCCTCGAGCGCGAGAAGGCGATCCTCGCCGAGAAGAACCAGGGCAAGCCCGCGAACGTGCTCGAAAAGATCTTCCAGAGCGGCTTGAAGTCCTACGCCAAGGAGCACTGCCTCCTCGACCAGGTCTTCGTGATCGATGGCCAGAACACGGTCGCCCAGGCGGTGAAGAACGTCGAAGGCAAGGCCGGCGCGCCGATCAAGGTCCAGGCCTTCGTACGCTTCCAACTCGGCGAGGGCATCGAGAAGGAGGAGGGCGACGATTTCGCGACCGAGGTGGCGAAGGCGGCGCGCGGCGGCTAGAGCATGATGCCGAAAAGTGTGAAGCACTTTTCGGGCTACATCATGCGCCGCTCCATATTGATCACGTCATGAGTTTAGTTCGACTGGCAAACGCATCGTGGTCTGAGACGAATCGACGGGCTCCGCGCTAGGGATCGCGGAGCCGGTTCTGCCTCGCTAATCCTTTCCGGAGAGCCATGCCCACGTCCTACAAGCGCATCCTCCTCAAGGTCTCCGGGGAAGTGCTGATGGGCGCCCAGGGGTTCGGCATTGATATGCCGACCGTCGTGCGCGTGGCAGGCGAGATCGCGGAAGTGGCCCGCGCCGGCCACCAGGTCGGGCTCGTCATCGGCGGCGGCAACATCTTCCGCGGCGTCGCCGGCGCCGCGAAGGGCATGGATCGGGTCGACGCCGACCACATGGGCATGCTGGCGACGGTGATGAATGCCATCGCCATGCAGGGCGCGCTGGCGTCGCAGGGGCTGGATGCGCGCGTGCTCTCGGCCATCCCGATGCCGACCGTGTGCGAGTCCTATGTGCGAAGGCGCGCCGTCAAGCATCTGGAGAGCGGGCGCGTGGTGCTCTTCGCCGCCGGCACGGGCAATCCCTATTTCACGACCGATACGGCCGCGGCGCTCCGGGCGGCCGAGACGCGCTGCGACGTGCTGATGAAGGGCACGAGCGTCGACGGCATCTACGCGGCCGATCCGAAGCAGCACCCGAAAGCGGAGCGCTTCGAGCGGCTGACCTATGCCGATGTCCTTAACCGTGATCTGAAGGTCATGGACACTGCGGCGATCGCCCTTGCGCGCGACAACGCGATTCCGGTAATCGTCTTCTCTATCCGCGCCGAAGGGGCTCTCTCATCCGTGCTGGCGGGCAGGGGGCGGTCCACTCTCGTCAGCGCCTGAGCGAGGAACTGGGAGCAAGATGGCTAAGCCGACATCATTGGATTTCAAGGACTTGGAGCGGCGGATGCACGGGGCCATGGAAGCCCTGAAGCATGAATTCGCCGGGCTTCGCACGGGGCGCGCCTCGTCCAGCCTGCTGGAGCCCGTGACGGTGGAGGCCTACGGTTCCCACATGCCGCTTTCCCAGGTGGGCAGCATCTCGGTGCCCGAGCCCCGCATGCTCGCCGTGCAGGTCTGGGACCGGGCTCTCGTCTCCGCCGTCGACAAGGCGATCCGCGCCTCGAGCCTCGGCCTCAACCCGATCGTCGACGGCCAGCTTGTGCGAATCCCCATCCCCGAGCTCACCCAGGACCGCCGCAAGGAGCTGACGAAGGTCGCCCATCAGTACGCCGAGAAGGGGCGCGTCGCCGTCCGCAACGTGCGGCGCGACGGCATGGAGAGCCTCAAGAAGCTCGAGAAGGACGGCCATATCAGCGAGGACGAGCACCGCGAGCAGGCGGATCGGGTGCAGAAGCTCACCGACGCGACCATCAAGGAGATCGACGACGCGTTGACCCACAAAGACGCCGATATCATGCAGGTGTAATGGAATGCCGGCCGAGCATGAGGGCGTTGCCCTCCGGAAGAAGGAGGAGGCTTTGCAGCCGGAACCGTCCGACGAGGACGAGCCGTCCGTTCCCGCGCGCTGGCCGCGCCATATAGCGATCATCATGGATGGCAACGGACGCTGGGCTCATGCCCGCTCGCTGCCGCGCTCGGCCGGGCACCGCAAGGGCGTGGAGGCCGTCCGCCGCACCATCCACGCGGCGCTCGAGCTCAAGATCGAGTGCCTCACCATCTTCAGCTTCAGCTCCGAGAACTGGTCGAGGCCTGCCTCCGAGGTCAGCGATCTCCTCGCCCTCATGCGCCGCTTCGTGCGGCAGGACGTGGCTGAGCTGCATGCGGCGGGCGTGCAGGTGCGCATCATCGGCGAGCGGGAAGGCCTGACGCCGGACATCCTTTCGATGATCGAGGAGACGGAAAGCCTCACCCGCGACAATCGCGCCATGAGGCTCAACGTCGCCTTCAATTACGGCTCCCGCCAGGAGCTGGTGTCGGCCGTGCGGCGGATCGCCGAGGCCGTGCGCCGGGGCGAGGTGGAGCCGGAGGAAATCTCTCCCGAGCTCATTGCAAGCGGCCTCTATTCGAGCGATGTGCCGGATCCGGATCTTCTCATCCGCACGAGCGGCGAACAGCGGCTTTCCAACTTCCTCCTGTGGCAATGCGCCTATGCCGAGTTCGTTTTCGTGGAGGAGCACTGGCCCGACTTTTCCAAGGAAACGCTCGTTCGCGCGATCGACGAGTTCCGCACGCGCGACCGCCGCTTCGGCGGGCTGACCGCCCGGGCACTCTGAGCTTGCACCCCTTGGCCATGGAGCCTTCAACGCCAACCATCGGCCAGGAAGCACGATGGCAGGGCCTCGGCACGCGGGTGGCCGCATCCGCCGCGCTGGTGCCTGTGGTGGTGGGCGGTGCATGGCTCGGCGGCATCTGGTTCTCCGGGCTTCTAGCGGCGATCGGCATCGTCATGGCCTGGGAATGGTGTGCCATGGTCTATCCGCGCAACCGCTGGCAGTTCGCGCTGCATGCGGTGGCGGTCATTGCGGCGGCCTTCCTGTCCGTGCCGCTGGCGCTCCTGGCGATCGTTGCCTGCTGGCTCGGATCGGGCATGGCGGTGCTGCGGGCGGGGCGCTTCGGGCGCTCGTGGCGCTGGGTCGGCGTGCCCTATATCGCGCTTCCTATCCTGGCGCTCGCCGTCCTGCGGATGGACGTCGCCTTCGGCCTCGTGGCCGTGCTCTGGCTGTTCGTGGCCGTCTGGACCGCTGATGTGGGCGCCTATTTCGCCGGCCGGCTGATCGGCGGCCCGAGGCTTGCTCCCAACATCTCCCCCAACAAGACCTGGGCGGGTCTTGGCGGAGCGGTGGCGGGTGCCGGTCTCGCGGCGGCCTTGGTGGGCTATCTGGCGGAACTGCCCGCGCTCACCGTCATTGTCGCTCTCGGCGCCACTACCGGGGTCATCGAACAGCTCGGCGATCTCTTCGAATCGGCCGCCAAGCGGAGTTTCGGCGTGAAGGATTCCGGCACCCTGATCCCGGGGCATGGCGGCGTGCTGGATCGTGTGGATGGGCTCGCCTTCGCCGCCATCGCCGCCGTCGCGCTGGGCCTCTGGCGAGGCGGTCTAGACCACGCCGCGAGCGGGTTTCTCGCATGGTGACGCGCCTCACGATTCTCGGCGCAACCGGCTCCATCGGACAATCGACCGTCGATATCGTCTCGCGCCATCGCGACCTCTATTCGGTCGAGACCATGGTGGCCAACGCCAATGTCGAAGCGCTTGCGCGCGACGCCCGCGCGCTCGGAGCCCGCAGCGCCGTGACCGCGGACGCCTCCCGGTACCGGGAGCTGAAGGAGCTCCTGTCGGGCTCGGGCATCGAAGCCGCGGCGGGCGAGGAGGCCGTGGTCGAGCACGCCTCACGGCCCGCCGACATGGCGATCGCCGCCATCGTGGGGGCGGACGGGCTCAAACCAACGCTGGCCGCGGCGCGCGCCGGCGCCACCATCGCGCTCGCCAACAAGGAATGCCTGGTCTCCGCCGGCGAGCTTTTCATGCACGAGGCCAAGGCTGCCGGGACCACCGTCATCCCGGTCGATTCCGAGCACAGCGCCATCTTCCAGTGCCTCGAGACCCGGAATCTGGATCGGGTGGCGAAGATCACGCTGACGGCCTCGGGCGGCCCGTTCCGCGGGCGCGCGGCGTCGGACCTTGCCTCCGTCACGCCCGAAACGGCGCTCAAGCACCCCAACTGGTCGATGGGGCCGAAGATCACGATCGATTCGGCGACGCTCATGAACAAGGGGCTGGAGCTGATCGAGGCCTTCCACCTCTTTCCGGTGGGGCTCGAGCGGTTGGGCGTCGTGGTGCACCCGCAATCGATCATCCACAGCTTCGTCTCCTATTGCGACGGCTCGGTGCTGGCGCAGATGGGGATGCCCGACATGCGCACCCCGATCGCCTGCGCGCTCGCCTGGCCAAGGCGAATCGAGACACCGGTCGAATCACTCGACCTAGCCCGGATTGGGACGCTCACCTTCGAGGAGGTGGACCATGCCCGCTTTCCGGCCATTAACCTTTGCCGGGCGGCGCTCCGCCGTGGCGGAACTGCAACAACCGTTCTCAATGCGGCAAATGAGGTCGCAGTTGCCGAATTCTTGTCGCAAAGGCTTGGTTTTGTCGCCATAACAGCCTTGGTGGAAGACGTTTTGTCTAAGGCTGATGGGGACAACATGATCGGACCTCTGTCGTCTTTGGACGATGTGTGGGCGGCTGACGCCTACGCGCGCAGGTTGGGTCGCGAGGTGGCTCGCAGGTTGCATTCCTGAGAGCGGTGCCGGAAGCCCGGCGCCATCATCCGCAACCGGCTTGCTGGGAGGTTACATGGAAATCGCGATTGGCCTGATGGACTCGATAACATCGTTCATATCCTCCAACGCGATACCCTTTCTCGCCGTCCTGACCGTCATCGTCTTCTTTCACGAGCTTGGCCATTTCCTGGTCGCCCGCTGGTGCGGCGTCGCGGTTGAGGTCTTCTCGATCGGCTTCGGCCGCGAGATCGTGGGCTGGACCGACCGGCAGGGCACGCGCTGGAAGATCGGATGGCTGCCGCTCGGCGGCTATGTGAAGTTCCTGGGCGACGCCAATGCCGCAAGCATGCCGGACACGAGCGCACCGGCGAGGGCGCGCGGAACCGGCGACTTCCACTCCAAGCCGCTTTCCCGCCGGGCCGCCATCGTGGCGGCTGGTCCCATTGCCAATTTCCTCCTCGCCATCGTCATCTTCGCCGCCTCCTATTCGCTGATCGGCGTGCCGGTCAGCCTGCCCGTCGTCGATGAAGTGAAAGCCGGAAGCGCCGCCGAGGCCGCCGGTATGAAGCCCGGAGACCTCATCAAGCGCATCGACGGCAAGGAGATCGCCTCCTTCACCGACATCCAGCGGCAGGTCGCCGATCGGCCCGGCGACCCGCTGCCGATCGTGATCGAGCGGAACGGCGCCGAGATGACCCTGACCGTCACCCCGATCGCCACCGAAGTTTCGGACGGCGCCGGCGGAAAGATGCGCCTGGGCCTTCTGGGCATCTCAAGGGATGTCAGGCGCGACCTGCGCTACGACAAGAAGGGCGTGGGCGAGGCGGTCACGCTTGCCGTTGGGGAAACCTGGTTCGTCATCACCAAGTCGCTGAGCTACGTGAAGGGCGTCATCGTGGGGCGCGAAAGCGCCGATCAGCTTGCCGGCCCGCTGCGCATCGCGCAAGTTTCGGGTCAGGCGGCCGCGGTAGGCTTCTCGGCGCTACTGCAGCTGGCTGCGGTCCTTTCCGTAAGTATCGGATTGATTAATCTTTTCCCGATTCCATTGCTTGATGGTGGGCATCTGCTCTACTACGCGATAGAGTGGATTCGGGGCAGGCCCTTGGGGCCGGCCGCCCAGGAATTTGGCTTCCGAATCGGCATGGTTCTCGTGCTCATGCTGATGCTGGTGGCGACCTGGAATGACATCATGCGGTCCGGCAGCTGAGATCGGCCGGCCGCTCCGATAAGGGTGTTGCACAAAATCCTCCTCCGACGCCGTTCGGGAGGAGAGATCAAATGGTTGGTTCTCTTGGTCGGGGAAACGGACTAAAAGACCGGAGAATCTTCCGAGCGGGACGGCGCCTGAAGCGGGTAGTAACGATCGAATGCGACAGGGTTTTGTTTTGGTGGGGCGGTTCACTCTGGCCATTCTGGTGGCGCTGCCGCTTTTGTGTGTCGCAAGCCTGCCCACGCCCGCCTTCGCCCAGGCGGTGACCAACATCATCATCGAGGGCAACCAGAGGGTGGAGCCGGACACGGTCACCGCCTATCTGCAGGTGCAGCCCGGCGAGGTGGCGACCCCCGACCGCATCGACGAATCCATCAAGGCCCTGTTCCAGACCGGCCTCTTCTCCGACGTGCAGATCTTCCGCCGCGGCTCGAGCCTTGTTGTGCGGGTCGAGGAGAACCCGATCATCAACCGGGTCAACTTCGAGGGCAATGACGAGCTGAACGACAAGGCGCTCACCAAGGAGGTCGAGCTCAAGGAGCGCATGATCTTCACGCGCGCCCGGGTACAGAGCGACGTCCAGCGCCTCGTGGCGCTCTACCGTCGTTCGGGCCTCTTCGCCGCCCGCATCGAGCCCAAGATCATCCGCTTGCCGCAGAACCGCGTCGACCTTGTGTTCGAGATCGACGAGGGCGCCAAGACCCGCATCGAGACCATCAATTTCGTCGGCAACGAGGCCTTCTCGGACAGCACCCTGAGATCGGCGATCAACACCTCCACCAGCGCGTGGTGGAAGTTTTTCTCCTCCACCGACAACTACGATCCGGACCGCCTCGCCTACGACCGCGAACTCCTGCGCCGCTATTACCTGAAGAGCGGCTTCGCGGACTTCCGCGTGATCTCCGCGACTGCCGAACTCGCGCCTGACGGCGAGAGCTTCTACATCACCTTCACCGTTGAGGAAGGCCCGCAATACGATCTGGCCGATATCACGGTGAACGCCGGCGAGACGACGCTCGATCCGAACGTGCTCCAGGACGCGCTCACGGTTCATAAGGGACAGCGCTACGACGCGACCAAGCTCGACAAGTCGGTGGAGAACCTCACGATCGAAGCCGGCAAGTCTGGCTATGCGTTCGCCCGCATCGAGCCCCAGATCGACCGTAATATCGAGGGACGCACCCTCAACGTCACCTTCAACATCCAGGAAGGCCCGCGCGTCTATATCGAGCGCATCGACATCGTCGGCAACACGCGCACGCTCGACTACGTGATCCGCCGCGAATTGCGGCTGGTGGAGGGCGACGCCTACAACCGCGTGCTCGTCGACCGCGCGCGCCGGCGCCTGACGGCGCTCGACTTCTTCGAGAAGATCGACATCCAGGAAACGCAGGGCTCCGCGTCCGACAAGGTGCTCATCACCATCGCGGTGGTGGAGAAATCGACCGGCACCATCAACTTCGCGGCCGGCTACTCGACGGTCGAGCAGGTGATCGGATCTGTGAGCATCACCGAACGCAACCTCATGGGCCGCGGACAGTATGTCAGGCTGTCGACCGCGCTCAGCTTCAAGCGCCAGTCCATCGACTTCAGCTTCACCGAACCCTATTTCCTCGACCGCAACGTGGCCGCGGGCTTCGACGCCTACGCGACGCGCACGGATCAGACGTCCGAATCCTCCTTCAGAACACAGCAGTTCGGCGGAGCGCTGCGGACGGGCTTCTATCTCAGCGATACCATGCGGCTGAACACGAAATACGGGTTCACGCACCGCATCATCGACATCAGGAACAACATCAACAAGATCTCGCCGGCTATCCGCCAGGCGGAAGGATCGGACAATATCTCGCTGGCGAGCGTCGGCTTCGTCTATGACGATCTCGACAATCCGCTGAAGCCGACCTCCGGCTTCCGCGTCGAGGCGAACGAGACCATCGCGGGTCTTGGCGGCGACGTCTACTACTTCAAGTCCGAACTTGATGCCTATTACTTCATGCCGCTGCTCTTCGAGGGCGTGGTCCTCAAGGTCAAGGGCTCTGCCGGCCATGTCCAGGGCTGGATGGGCGAGGATGTTCCGATCATCGACCGCTTCTACAAGGGCGCCGATTCCTTCCGCGGCTTTGCGCGGGCGGGCGTGGGCGCGCGCATGAGCAACGGCATGAACTTTGCCGGTGGTGATCCTGAGAAATACCGGGAAGATGCTATCGGCGGCCAGACATTTGCGATCGGCACGCTGGAGGTGACGTTCCCTCTCGGACTGCCGGCGGAATTCGGCGTGGAGGGCGCGGTGTTCACCGATTTCGGAACTGTGTTCAATGTGCCGGAAAACGACATACCGGCGAATACGGGATTGTGCCTTGGCAGCCAGACCTGCAAGGTCTTCGACTCCGTCTCCCCCCGCGTCTCGGTCGGCGCCGGCGTGATCTGGCAGTCGCCCTTCGGCCCGCTGCGCGTCGACGTCGCCTATCCACTCGTGAAGGAGGACTTCGACGAGACCGAGCTCGTGCGCTTCAGCGTCGGCACGCGCTTCTGAGGCGTCGTTGGCGGAAGGCGGAGACAGGGGAGCAGCAGGTGCCGGGTTGGGGCAGGCGGACATCGTCCGCATCATGCAGCTCCTGCCGCATCGCTATCCCTTCCTGCTGATTGATCGGCTGGTCGAGATGAATGCCGATATCTCGGGCGTCGGCATCAAGAATGTCACCTTCAACGAGCCGTTCTTCGCGGGCCATTTTCCGGGTCGGCCCGTCATGCCGGGCGTGCTTCTGATCGAGGCCATGGCGCAGACCGCCGGAGCGCTGGTCATCGCGCATCTGGGCCCCGAGCAGGAAGGAAAGCTCGTCTACTTCATGAGCATCGACAAGGCCCGCTTCCGCAAGCCCGTGGTGCCGGGCGACGTCGTTCGATTTCCCGTGCGCCAGATCCAGAAGCGGAGCCGCGTCTGGCGTTTCGCGGCCGAGGCGCGGGTCGAGGACGCGCTCGTCGCGGAAGCCGAGATCAGCGCCATGCTGATGGACCGCCCCTGAGACGCTGGTTCCGAGCAGCCACTCAGTTTCGCCGGCGGATGAGGCAGCTCGACAGGGCCTCGAGCTGCAGCCGGCACATGCGCCGGACCTGGAGCACCATCGGACCATCCGCCTCCTCGCACGCGGCAAGCACCTTCAGGAACTGCATCCTGTTCGCCATGACGATCTGGTCGAAGAGTTCCTGCGCCTCGGCCTCCTCGATGCCCACGGCCCGCTGCACGACCTGCTGGAAGACCGCGCGCGGCGCGTAAGGATTTTTGCGGTCGCCGAGCAAGGCGTGCGACAGGACGAGCTCGTTTCCCTTGGTTGAGGTGAGCGGGATGGGCACGTCGCCGTGCATGCGGTTGACGTCGTAGTCCTGTTGGATCGTGAGCGCGCCGCGCCGATGGCGCACGCCCATGGGGAGGCTGAAGGCGAACCGCTCGCCCGCGACGAAGCCGTAATGCACGAAGCGCAGATAGGTGTCGGCGAGATTGTACCGGACCAGAACCTCGCCATCGAAGCGGCCCGCGACCGTCACCCCGTTGGACGTGTCGTAGGAAACGCCGTCCGGGGAATGGTTGACGAGCTCCACCATCGGCATCGCGACGACCGTGTTGCCGCTCGTGATCGAGCGGTTCTTGAGGAACCTCTCGCGGACCGTGTCGGCAGCCGGTTCCTCGAAAAGAAACTCCAGGCTCAGTTCCTTCCTGAGCGCCGAGGCCACGGGCGCGGGCAGGCCGCGGATGCCGCTCAGGAAGTCGAGGACCTCCCGCTCGCCTCCGCCGCCCCACGATGCGAAAGCATGATAGGTCTCGAAGAAATCCCGCGCTTCCGGCGATGCGACGGATTCCCCCTTCACCCGGAGGCCGCCGTCCCGGACCTCGATGGCGCTCTCCGGGATGAGCAGGGATTTCGGGACGTGCAGCCGCACGGGCCGCGCCGGATCGATCGGATGGATCCCGCGGCCGAGCGGACCCTCGCGCTGCACGACGTTCTCGGCGGTGCCGCCGAGCGCGCGGAAGGCAGCCAGGAGCTCGTCCCATGACGTGATGCGGCGCATGAGCATGGGAATGCCCGGCAATGGCCGCGAGGGCAAGAGGAGGCGGGGGCTCCCGCTAGTTCCGCTTGCTCACCGGCACGTAGTCGCGCCGCGTCTCGCCGGTATAGAGCTGGCGGGGCCGGCCGATCTTCTGGCTCGGATCCTCGATCATCTCCTTCCACTGCGCGATCCAGCCGACGGTCCGCGCGATGGCGAAGAGCACCGTGAACATCGAGGTCGGGAAGCCCAGCGCCCTGAGCGTGATGCCCGAATAGAAATCCACGTTGGGATAGAGCTTCTTCTCGATGAAATATTCATCCGAGAGCGCCACCCGCTCCAGCTCCTTGGCCACGTCGAGGAGCGGATCGTCCTTGATGCCGAGCTCGGACAGGACCTCGTGCGCCGTCTTCTGCATGATCTTGGCGCGCGGATCGTAGTTCTTGTAGACGCGGTGGCCGAAGCCCATGAGGCGGAACGAGTCGTTCTTGTCCTTGGCCTTGGCGACATACTTCTTGATGTTCTCCGGCGTGCCGATCTCCGTCAGCATGGAGAGGGCGGCCTCGTTGGCGCCGCCATGCGCCGGCCCCCAGAGGCACGCAATGCCGGCCGCGACGCAGGCGAAGGGATTGGCGCCCGAGGAGCCCGCGAGCCTCACCGTGGATGTCGAGGCGTTCTGCTCGTGATCGGCGTGCAGGATGAAGATGCGGTCCATGGCCCGCACGAGCACCGGATTGACCTGGTATTCCTCGCACGGCACCGCGAAGCACATGCGCAGGAAGTTCGCCGCGTAGCTCAAATCGTTCTTCGGATAAACGAAGGGCTGGCCGATATGGTACTTGAAGGCCATGGCCGCGATGGTCGGCAGCTTGGCGATCATGCGCCGGCTCGCGATCTCGCGCTGATCCGGATCATGGATATCGGTCGAGTCGTGATAGAAGGCCGACATGGCGCCGACCACGCCCACCATGACCGCCATCGGATGCGCGTCGCGCCGGAAACCCTGGAAGAAGCGCGACATCTGCTCGTGGATCATGGTGTGATGGGTGATGGCGCTCTCGAACTCCCGCCGCTGCACCCGGTTCGGAAGCTCCCCGTAGAGGAGCAGGTAGCAGGTCTCGATGAAGTCGCCCTGCTCGGCGAGCTGCTCGATCGGATAGCCGCGATAGAGCAGGACGCCTTCGTCGCCGTCGATATAGGTGATCTTCGATTCGCAGGATGCGGTTGAGGTGAAGCCCGGGTCGTAGGTGAAAACCTTCGCCTCGCCGTAGAGCTTGGAGATGTCGACGACATCGGGTCCGACCGTGCCCTTGCGGGATGGCAGGTCGATCGTCTTTCCGCCGATGGTCAGCGTTGCGGCCTGGGGTTTGTCGAGCATGTCGTCGGCCTCCTGGAACAGGGCGCGGACGGAAGAACGCGCCGAAGGAATGCGGCTTTGCGGCTTGTCGCGGGTGGGCCGGCCGGGCTCTGCGTCCCGGACCGGATCACGCGACGGGCTTCGGGCTGTCGGCCTTGGACAGGCGGGCTCGGCAGTCCTTCATTCGCGGGACGTCGCCTGGAATGGGCAAGCGAAACTTGCTGCAACTGCTGCCATTTCAGGTGCGCTGCACAATACTACTCCTTAACGGCCTGATCGGCAATGCGGCCGAGGCTCTCCTCCCGGCCTAGCGCTTCCATCACGTCGAAGACGCCGGGCGACACGGCCGCGCCCGTAAGCGCCGCCCGCAGCGGCTGCGCGAACGCGCCAAGCTTGGCGCCTTGCGCCTCCGCGTGGGCCTTGAGCGCCGCCTCCAGTGTCGCGGCGCTCCAGTTTGCGGAACCCTTGAAAACCTCGAGGCTGGCCGCAAGCGCGTCGCGGCCGCCGTCGCTCAGGATCTTTTCCGCCTTGGCATCCATGGCGAGCGGGCGCGAGGCGAACAGGAACTGCGCGCTGTGCATCAGCTCGACCAGGGTCTTGGCGCGCTGCTTGAGCCCGTCCAGTGCCTTGGCGAAGCGGGCGCCTTCCGGCCCGTCCAGACGGGCGAGCATCTCAACGCCGCCGTCGACGTTTGGAAGGAAGGCGCGGAACTCGGAGAGAAGCTCCTTGTCCGGCGTTGCGCGCATGTACTGCCCGTTGAGGTTCTCGAGCTTCGTGAAATCGAAGCGCGCCGCCGACTTGCCGATGCCGTCGAGGTCGAACCAGTCGATCATCTGCCCGGTCGAGAAGATTTCATCGTCACCATGGCTCCAGCCGAGGCGGGCGAGATAGTTGCGCATGGCAGCCGGCAGGTAGCCCATGGCGCGGTAGGCCTCCACGCCGAGCGCCCCGTGCCGCTTGGAGAGCTTGGCCCCGTCGGGTCCGTGGATCAGCGGCACGTGCGCCATGACCGGGATGCTCCACTCCATGGCCCGGTAGATCTGGATCTGACGCGCGGCATTCGTCAGGTGATCGACGCCTCGGATGATGTGGGTCACGCCCATGTCATGGTCGTCGACCACGACGGAGTGGTTGTAGGTGGGGTTCCCGTCCGAGCGCAGGATGATGAAGTCGTCGAGATCCTTGTTCTGGAACACGACGCGGCCCTGCACCTGGTCGTCGACCGTCGTCTCGCCGGTCTGCGGCGCCTTGAGCCGGATCACGGGCGCGACACCGGCCGGCGCCTCCTTCGGGTCGCGGTCGCGCCAGCGGCCGTCATAGCGGATGGGCCGCCCCTCGGCCATGGCGCGTTTGCGCATCTCGTCGAGTTCCTGCGGCGTGCAGTAGCAGCGATAGGCGTTGCCGCTCTCAAGCAGGGCCAGCGCCACCTCGCGGTGGCGCTCGGCGCGGGAGAACTGCGACACGGGGCTGCCATCCCAATCGAGCCCCAACCATTTCAAGCCGTCGAGGATCGCATCCACGGCAGCCTCGGTCGACCGCTCCCGGTCGGTGTCCTCGATCCTGAGCAGCATCCGGCCGCCCGTGTGCCTGGCGTAGAGCCAGTTGAAGAGCGCCGTGCGGCCGCCGCCGATGTGCAGGAAGCCCGTGGGCGAGGGGGCGAAGCGTGTGACGACGGGCGATGACATGCGCGCCTGTCTCCGTAACAATGGAAGGAACCGGATTTCGCGCCGGGGTCTAACACAGAGGACGGCGGCGCGGTAGGTCCGGGACCGGGGGAAGCCCGATGGTGAGCGGGCCTTACGACGTCTGGGACACCGGGCGCGCGGCGGCGGCCGACCGGCAGCCGGCGATCGCGCGGATTCCCGCGCAGCTCGCCGCCGGCATGGTGGATCAGGCGGATCGCTGGTTTCTCTGGGCGCCCGTATGCATGGCTGCGGGCATCGGCGCCTATTTCGCCCTTCCCGCCGAGCCGCCGTCTCCCGTCTTTTCGCTTGCCCTTGGCATGGGGCTCCTTGCCGGGTGGTCGGCGCGGCGGGGGAGGGCGCTGCCTGCGAGCCTGTTCACCGCCGTGCTCCTGGCTGGGTTCGTGCTCGCCAAGGCGCGAACCGAGGCGGTGCGGGCGCCGGTGCTCGGGGCGACCACCGGCGCCGTCACGGTCGCGGGAACGGTGGAGGACCTGGCGAAGGCGCGCCGCGGCATGCTTCGCCTCACGATCGGCGTGGACCGGATCGACGGTGTTGTCCGGGAGGCCTGGCCCGAGCGCGTGCAGGTCACCTCCCGCAAGTCGGAAAACCCCCTGAGGGTCGGCGACTTCGTCACACTCAAGGTGCGCCTCGCGCCGCCGGAAGGACCGGTCGAGCCCGGCGCCTACGACCCCGCGATAGGGAGCTGGTTCAAGGGCGTGGGCGCCAGCGGCTTCACGTTCGAGCGGCCGGTCGTCGATCCCGCGCGGGCGGAACGCGGCTGGTCATGGCGCGCGGGTGTGGAGGACGTTCGCTCAGGCATAGCCCGCCGTGTCTCGGCCGCGCTTCCGGCGCTTCAGGCAGGCGTGGCGACGGCGCTCATCACAGGCGAGCGGGCGGACATCCCGGAGAAGGTGAACAACGATCTGCGCGCCTCGGGCCTCTACCACATCCTGTCGATCTCGGGCCTGCATATGAGCCTCGTCGGCGGCACGGCCTTCTGGCTGATCCGGGCGCTGCTGGCGCTCTCGCCGGCATTAGCGCTCCGCCGGCCGATCAAGAAATGGGCGGCTGCCGGCTCGCTCCTCGTCGCCTTCGCCTACCTTCTGATCTCGGGCGCGGACGTGCCGACGCAGCGCTCGTTCCTCATGCTCGCCGTCATGGCGCTGGCCGTGATGCTCGACCGCCCGGCCTTCAGCATGCGCAACGTCGCCCTGGCCGCGCTGGCGATCCTCATCTTCGAGCCGGAGGCGGTGCTTTCGGCGGGCTTCCAGATGTCCTTCCTCGCGGTGATCGGGCTCGTCGCCTTCTACGAGCACTATTCCGCCTGGCGGCAATCGCGAATCGGCCATGCACCGGTACACGGAATGGCCGCGCGGGCGCTCCGCTTCGTTCTGATCGCGCTCGCCATGACGGCCGCGACCACGCTGGTCGCAAGCCTGCTGACGGCGCTTCCGGGCGCCTATCACTTCAACCGCATCTCCAATCACGCCCTCCTCGGCAACCTCCTGGCAGCGCCCGCGATCGGGCTTCTGGTCATGCCCTTCGGGCTCCTTGCGGTCGTGCTGATGCCGCTCGGGCTCGAATGGCTGCCGCTGCAGGTGATGGGCGCCGGCATCGATCTGACGCTGCTCGCGGCCGGCTGGGTGGCGTCGCTTCCGGGCGCCGTTCAGACGGTGCCGTCCATCCCAGCTTCGGCCGCTCTCATCATGTGCCTCGGCGTCCTCTGGTTCTGCCTCTGGCGAGGGAAGCTGCGCCTGGTCGGGCTTCCGCTCGTCATGGCGGGGCTGCTGCTCACCCCGTTCACGAGCCGGCCGGATATCCTGATCGAGAGGAGTGCCCGCAATATCGCGGCGCGGAACGGGGACGGAGCCTTGTCGCCGGCCCTTCCGAGGAAGGCGCGTTATGCGGTCGAGCGCTGGCTCCTCAAGGACGGCGACGGTGCTATGGCCTCCGAGGCAGCCAGGCGCGGCCTCTGGAGCTGCGAAGCCAGGCTCTGCGGGGCGCTGGTGAGGGGGAAGCGCCTGGTCTATGCGATGGAAGGCGCGCCGGTGGGCGACCTCTGCGGCACGGCGGATATCCTGGTTGCGGACCATCCCTTGCGGCGGCTTTGTCCTGACGTCCCGGTGCGCATCGACCGCTTCGACGTCTGGCGTAAAGGCGCTCACGCGCTCTGGATCGGCGAGGACGGAACGGTGACGCTGACGACAGCCGCGGATCGGCGGGGCGAGCGGCCGTGGGCGCTCAAGCCCGTATCGCGCCGTACGATCCTGGAGGCGCCTGCCGCCCCAACGGATTGACTGCTTTACAAACCGTCATTCCGGCGAAAGCCGGAATCCTCTCGTGAATCCGCCGCGAGCGGCACCGCTTCAGGGGATGCCAGCCGTCGCTGGCATGACGAAGAAGGTGGGAAGGCTACCGAGAAGCCGACAGCCTCAGTACCGGCGGATGAGGCCGACGAGCGTGCCCTGCACCTGCACGCGGTCCGGCCCGAAGATGCGCGTCTCGTAGGCCGGATTGGCGGCTTCGAGCGCTATCGAATCGCCCTTCCGGCGCAGGCGTTTGAGCGTCGCCTCCTCGCGATCGACCAGCGCTACCACGATGTCGCCGCTGTTGGCGGAGTTCGTCTTGCGGATGAGGACCGTGTCGCCTTCGAGGATGCCGGCCTCGATCATCGAGTCGCCCTTGACCTCGAGCGCGTAGTGCTCGCCCGAGCCCAGGAGTTCCGGCGGAACGCCGATGTTGTGGGAATGATCCTGGATGGCCGAGACCGGCACGCCGGCGGCGATGCGGCCCATGACGGGGATTGCGACGGCCTGTGGCGAGCCGCCTTGCGCCTGCGGAAGCGGCTTCACGCGCCCGAGCGAGCCCTGGATGACGTTGGGCGTGAAGGAGCGGCGGTTGTTCGAGAGGCCGGGTGCCACGGACTCGGGCAGCTTGATGATTTCGAGCGCCCGCGCCCGGTGCGCGAGGCGGCGGATGAAGCCGCGGTCCTCCAGCGCCGTGACGAGCCGGTGAACGCCCGACTTGGAGCGCATGTCCATGGCCTCCTTCATCTCCTCGAAGGAGGGAGGCACGCCCGTCTCGCGGAGCCGCTCGTGGATGAATTTCAGGAGTTCGTGCTGCTTGCGCGTGAGCATGGGCTGCTTCCGTTCATTGACTGTTCACCTTTGTTCGAATCGGAACAAAGGCGAAACGAAATGTAACCGTTCCAGAAATGTTCGGCAACCGTTAATGTTCGCCTAACGTCAGCTCGAACGACGCCCTCAGAAATCGAGCTTCAGCACCTTTACCTTGGCGCCAGCCTTGCGGGCGGGGTCGCGCGGGGGCCGCACGATCAATGCGTCGGCGGAAGCCAGCAGCCGCTGCATGGAGCTGTCCTGCACGGAGAAGGGCGTGACGGTCGTGCGGCCCGCGGCGTCCACCCCGAGGCGGGCGCGCAGATAGTCCTGCCGCTCGTCGTTGCGGAAAAGCGGCGAGGCGAGCCGGGCCTCGATGAGCACGTCCGGCTCGTCGAGCCCGAGCAGCCGGTCGATGAGGGGCTTCAGGAACAGCCGCGCGCAGATGATGGCCGAGACCGGGTTGCCGGGAAGCCCGATGACGCGCTGGACCCCACGCGTCGCGAACATGAGCGGCTTGCCGGGCCGCATGGCGATCTTCCAGAAGCCGATGCGGAAGCCCAGCGCTTGAAGCGTCTGGCGCACGAGGTCGTGCTCGCCGACCGACGCGCCGCCGGTGGTGACGAGGACGTGGGCATCCTCCGCCCTTGCGATGGCAGCAGCGGTGGCAGCCATGGTGTCGCGCGCGATGCCGAGATCTTGAGGTGCGGCGCCCCAGAGGCGCACGAGGCTCGAGATCGCGCTGGTGTTGGAGGTGACGATCTGGTCGGGTGCCGGACTGCCGCCCGGAGACACGAGCTCGTCGCCGGTAGCAAGGATCGCGACCGAGGGCTTCCGATGGACGGGCAGCTCGGCATGGTTCATGGCGGCGCTGAGCCCGATCATGCGGGGGTTGAGGCGGAGCGGCGCCTCGATCACCGTCTCGCCGCGCCGGAAGTCGAGGCCGCGGCGGCGGATGTGCTTGCCCTTCACCGCCGGCGCCCTGACCGTCACCTCATCGCCCGCGAGGTCCGCGTTCTCCTGGATGACGATGGCGTCGGCGCCCGGAGGCAGGGGGGCGCCGGTGAAGATGCGCACGGCCTCGCCCCGCCCGAGCCGACCTTCGAAGCGCTGGCCGGCCGGCGCCGAGCCGATGAGCTTCAGCCTCGTCGGCGCTTCGCCCGCATCGGCGGCGCGCACGGCATAGCCGTCCATGGCCGAGGCATCGAAGGGCGGCTGGTCGCGGGTCGCCTTCAGCGGCTTCGCGAGCACGCGCCCGAGCGCGTCCTTGAGCGCCACGGGCTCGTGCGGCAGCGGCTTCACGCCCTTGAGGATGCGCGCCCTCGCCTCGTCCACGGGAAGCAGCGCCATCACTTCGCCCGGTAGTCGCCGGACTTGCCGCCGGTCTTCTCGATGACGCGTACCGCCTCGATCCGCATGCCGCGGTCGATGGCCTTGCACATATCGTAGAGCGTGAGGCAGGCGATGCTGACGGCGGTGAGCGCCTCCATCTCGACGCCGGTCTTGCCCTCGACCTTGACCGTCGCCTCGACCGCGATGCGCGATCTGGCCTCATCGGGCGTGAAGTCCACCGTCACCTTGGAGATCGAAAGCGGATGGCAGAGGGGAATGAGCTCGTGCGTGCGCTTCGCCGCCATGATGCCGGCGATGCGGGCCGTGGCGAGCACGTCGCCCTTTTTGGCGGTCCCCTCGAGGATAGCTTTGAGCGTGTCCGGCTTCATGCGCACGCTGCCTGCGGCGGTGGCGCTGCGGGTCGTCACGGCCTTCTCCGACACGTCCACCATGCGCGCCGCGCCGCGCTCGTCGAGATGCGTGAGCTTGGCGCTCATGCCCGGCCGAGGAAGACGCGCCGCGGTTCGGGCCGCGCCAGCAGGGCGCGGGTGGCTCCCGCCACGTCCGCCTGCCGCATGAGGCTCTCGCCCACGAGGAAAGCGTTGACGCCGGCTTGCGCCAGCCGGGCAATGTCGTCGGGCGTGAAGATGCCGCTTTCGGCCACGACCAGCCGGTCCTGGGGCACGCGCGGCGCCAGCCGCTCGGTCGTCTCCAGCGTGACGTCGAAGGTCCTCAAGTCGCGGTTGTTGATGCCGATGAGACGGGCGTCGAGCTTGAGCGCCCGGTCGAGCTCCTTGTCGTCATGCACCTCGGCCAGCACCTCCATGCCCCAGTCATAGGCGGCGGCTTCAAGCTCGGCGGCGAGACCGTCGTCGATCATGGCCAGGATGAGAAGGATGCAGTCGGCCGACCAGGCGCGCGCTTCGGCCACCTGGTAGGTGTCGAGCATGAAATCCTTGCGGAGCGCGGGAAGGGGGGTGACCGCACGGGCGGCGGCGAGGAATTCGGGCGCGCCCTGGAAGGACGGCGTGTCGGTGAGGACGGAGAGGCAGGCGGCTCCTCCCTCCTCATAGGCTAGCGCCAGCGAGGGCGGGTTGAAGTCTTCCCGGATCAGGCCCTTGGACGGACTCGCCTTCTTGATCTCGGCGATGAGCGCCGCTCCGCCGGCCTCGATCTTCGCCTCGAGCGCACCTCGGAAGCTCCGGACCGGCGGCGCGTCCAGCGCCTCCACCTCGAGCTCCTTGAGCGGCATGTCCTGCCTGGCGCGCGCCACTTCCTCGCGCTTGTAGGCAGCGATCCGGTCGAGCACGGACATCTAGTTGCCTGCCGTGCTGTTGGACTCCGCCACCAGCGCGGAGAGCGCCAGTCCGGCATGGCCGCCGTCGATCGAGCGCTGGGCGAGCGCCGCGCCTTCCTTGAGATCCTTGGCCTGGTCCGCCACCACGAGGGCCGCGGCGGCCGTCATCACGGCGGCGTCGCGGAAGGCGGTTTTCTCGCCCTTGAGCACCGAGCGCAAGGCTTCGGCGTTCTTCTGCGCGTCGCCGCCCTTGAGCTCGCCGGGTGGCGAAGGCTTGAGGCCGGCGTCCGCGGGCGTGATTTCGAAGGTCCGAACCTCGCCGCCTTTCAGCTCCGCGATCCAGGTCGTGCCGCAGGGCGTGATCTCGTCGAGCCCGCCCTCGCCATGCGTGACCCACACCCGCTCCGATCCGAGGTTCTTCAGAACCTGCGCGAGCGGTTCGAGCCAGGTCCTTGAAAAGACTCCGACGACCTGCCGCTTGACGCCGGCCGGGTTGGAAAGGGGGCCGAGCAGGTTGAAGATGGTGCGGGTGCCAAGCTCGACCCGCGAGGGGCCGACATGGCGCATCGCCGAATGATGGGCGGGGGCGAACATGAAGCCGAGGCCCGCCTCCTCGATGCAGCGCGAGATCCCTTGCGGCTCAAGCTCGATGTTGACGCCGAGCGCCGCCAGCGTGTCGGCGGCGCCGGAGCGCGAGGAGAGGGCGCGGTTGCCGTGCTTGGCGATCTTGATCCCGGCGCCCGCCGCGACGAACGCCGCGCAGGTGGAGATGTTGTAGGTGCCGGAGGCATCGCCGCCCGTGCCAACGATGTCGAGCGCGTCCGCCGGCGCCTTCACGCGGGTCATCCTGTCGCGCATGGTCATCACGGCGCCGGTGATCTCGTCCACCGTCTCGCCGCGCACCCTGAGCGCCATGAGGAAGCCGCCGATCTGCGACGGGGTGGCCTCGCCCGACATCATGATGTCGAAGGCGGTGCGCGCCTCCTCGAGGCTCAGGGGCTTGCCTTCCGCCGCCTTGGCGATGATCGGCTTGAGGTCGGCCATGAACGCTCCCCGTGGGTCACTCTGCGCCGGCGAGGGAAAGGAAGTTCCGCAATAGCTTATGACCGTGCTCGGATGCAATGCTCTCCGGGTGGAACTGGACGCCGTGGACGGGCCGCTCCTTGTGCTGCATGCCCATGACGATGCCGTCCGCGGTCTCGGCCGTGATCTCGAGGCAGTCCGGCATGCTGTCCCGCTCGACGATGAGGGAATGATAGCGCGTCGCCTCGAAGTCGTCCGGGATATCGGCGAAGACGCCCTCGCCCTCGTGCTGGATGCGCGAGAGCTTGCCGTGCATGAGGGTAGGGGCCCGCACCACCTTGCCGCCATAGGCCTGCCCGATCGCCTGATGCCCGAGGCAGACGCCGAGGATCGGCATCTCCGGGGGGGCCGAGGCGATGAGGTCGAGGCAGATCCCCGCCTCGTTCGGTGTGCAGGGGCCGGGCGAGAGCACGATGGCCTTGGGCCTCGCCGAAAGCACCTGGCCGACGCTCACGGCGTCGTTGCGGTGGACCGTGGTCTCGGCGCCGAGCTCGCCCAGATAGTGGACGAGGTTCCAGGTGAAGCTGTCGTAGTTGTCGATGACGATGATCATTGCCCGCGTCCTGCGCGCCCAGCGAACCTTACGGCCTCCTCGGCCGCCCGGAAAAGCGCCCGGGCCTTGTCCTGGCATTCCTTCTGCTCGGCCTCGGGCACGCTGTCGGCGACGATCCCGGCGCCCGCCTGCACATACATGCGCCCGTCCTTGACGATGGCGGTGCGGAGCACGATGCAGGTGTCCATGTCGCCGGTCGCCGAGAAGTAGCCGACACAGCCGGCATAGACCCCGCGCTTCTCCTTCTCAAGCTCGTCGATGATCTGCATGGCGCGCACCTTGGGCGCGCCGGACACGGTGCCGGCCGGAAAGCCCGCGACCAGGGCCGCGATGGCGTCGTGGTCGGAGGAGAGGTTGCCCTCGACGTTCGACACGATGTGCATGACCTGGCTGTAGTATTCGAGGATGAAGCGGTCGGTCACCTTCACCGAGCCGATCTCCGCCACCCGCCCGACGTCGTTGCGCCCGAGGTCGAGCAGCATGAGATGCTCGGCCCGCTCCTTGGGGTCGGCGAGCAGCTCCTCCGAAAGTGCCCGGTCCTCGGCCGCCGTGGCGCCCCGGCGGCGCGTGCCGGCGATCGGACGCACCGTCACCTTGCCGTCCCGCACCCGCACCAGGATCTCCGGGCTCGAGCCGATGACCGAGAAGCCGTCGAAGTCGAGATAGTAGAGGAAGGGGGAGGGATTGGTGCGCCGGAGCGCCCGGTAGAGCGAGAAGGGCGGCAGCGTGAAGTCGGCCTCGAAGCGCTGCGACAGCACCACCTGGAAGATGTCGCCGGCGGCGATGTAGTCCTTCGCGCGGCGCACCATCTGCTTGTACTCGTCCGGCGTCGTGTTGGAGACGTTCGCCGCCATCTCGCTCGCTTCGCCCAGATCCACGTGATCGAGCGGCCGGTCGAGGGCGTCGAGCACCCCGGTCACACGCTCCGAGGCCCGCGCATAGGCGGTCTTCGCCGACAGCTCCGGGTCCGGGAATACGGGGGTCGCGACCGTTACCTCGTCCTTCACCGCATCGAAGATGGCGATGACGGTCGGGCGCATGAGAATGGCGTCCGGCAGGCCGAGCGCGTCCGGGTTGGGCTCCGGCAGCCGCTCCATGAGCCGCACCATGTCGTAGCCCATGTAGCCGAAAAGGCCGGCCACCATGGGCGGCAGGCTTTCGGGCACCTCGATGCGGCATTCGGCGATGAGCGAGCGGAGCGCCGAGAGAGGCTCGCCGCCGTGCGGCAGGAAGGGACCGTCGGGGTCGGCGAGCGCCTTGCGGTTGATCTCCGCCTTGCCGCCGCGCACCCGCCAGAGGAGGTCTGGCTTGAGGCCGATCATCGAATAACGGCCTCGAACCGCCCCGCCTTCGACCGACTCGAGCAGGAAGCTGTAAGGGTTCCCGCGCGACAGTTTCAGCATGGCCGAGACCGGCGTTTCGAGGTCCGACACCAGCCGCGTGGAGACGATCTGCGGCCTGCCTGCCTTGTAGGCAGCCGCGAAGGCGTCTTGATCGGGGGAGATCAGCATGGCGGTCGTTCGATTGTGAGAGGGCTTACGACCGGCCAGCCGAAAGCTTGGACCATTCGGCTTCGTTCACCTTGACGCCGATGCTCTTCTGCAGGCCCCCGAGATACTGGGCGTAGAGATCGCCGGCGAGGCTTTCATCGAGCGCCTTGGCGATCGACTTGGCGTCCTCGGAATTGGGATCGTAGGGCTCGCCCAGCACGGGGGTCGACTGGATCACCATGGCGCTGATCCCGTCCGGGTCGGGCGCCACCGCGAAGCCGTCGGCGGGCGCCGAGAAGAGGGCGGAGATCGCGCCCGCGGCGAAGCCCGCATCCGCCTCGTTGCGCTTGACGCCGGTCACGGATTTGACCTCAGCGCCGTTCTCGCTCGCAAGCCGGTCGAGCGGCGCCCCGGCTTCGGCCTGCTTGCGGAGCTCGTTGGCCTTGGCCATGGAGGCCTCGCGCTGCTTGCGCTTCTTCCAGGCGGTGATGGCTTCATCCCGCACCTGGTCGAGCGGCTTGACGGAGGTCGGCGTGATCCCGGTCACGTCGTACCAGATGAAGCCGTCGCTCGGCGTGGAAACGGGATCGTTGTCGGCTCCGACCTCCGTTTGGAAGACGGCCTCCAGCACCTTGTCCTTGACCGGGAAATCCTCGATCTCCTTGCCCGAGGCGTCGCGGCCCGACCGGTCGACGCCGGGAACGGTCAGGAGCTTCAGGTTCTCGGCCCTGGCGATCTCCTCGAGCGACTGGCCGCCGGCGCGCGCGTCCTCCACCTTGTCGTAGAGGTTCAGGACCTCCTCGCGCCCGCGCTCGTGCTGGATGCGCTTGACGATCTCCGGCCGCGTTTCCTCGAGCGTCTTGATGGTGCCCGGCACGATCTTGGTGACCCGCAGGAGCACGGTCGCGAGCTTGCCCGCCACGGGCTCGCTCACCGTGTTCTCCTCAAGCTTGAAGGCGGCATCGGCAAGCGCTGCGTCCGGCACCTGCGCGCGGGTGAATTCTCCGAGCGTGGCGTCGGCCTCCGTCAGGCCCCGTTCCTTCGCCACCGCGAGGAAGTCGGCGCCGCCCTTGATGCGCTCGAGCGCCTTGCGCGCCTCGTCCGCGTTGGGGAACGCGATCTGCTGGATGGAACGCTTCTCCGGAGTGCCGTAGGAATCCTTGTTCCGCTCGTACTCCGCCTTGATCTGCTCCTCATCCACCGGAAAACGCGCGCCCACCACGTCCGCGTCGGCGACGATGACCGAGAAGGCGCGGCGCTCGGGGATCGAGAACAGTCCCTTGTTGGCGTCGTAGAAGGTCTTCAGATCCTGGTCGCCCGGAGCCGCGATCTGGGAGATGTCGGCCATGACGACGAAGTAGCGGGCGTCGCGCTGCTCGTTGCGGTACTTCCAAACGGCCTCCACCAGGGGCGCGGGCGCCTTGAGGCCGTCGTCGATGACGTTGGAAAGGGTGGTGCGCAGCTTGTTCTGCCGCTCGGCGGCGAGGAATTGCGGCTCGGTCATGCCGGCATTGGCGAGGAGGCGGCGGAAATAGGCCGGATCGAACTTGCCACCAGTACCGTGGAAGACAGGGTTCGCCGCCACTCCGTCCGCGATCGTCTTGTCGGGCACGGCGAGACGCATGGACTGCGCCTGGCTCTCGAGCGTCGCTCCCTGGAGGAGGCTCGCGAGCACCTGCTGGTCGAGCCCGATCTGGCGTGCCTGCTCTGCGGTGATGGATTGGCCCGAGCGCCGCGAGAAGGCCCTGACCTGCTGGTCGAAGGCCTGCCGGAACTCTTCGACCCCGATCTGCCGTTCGCCGACCTGCGCCAGCACCTCGCCCGTCCGGCCGCGGAAGACGTCGTTGATGCCCCACACGCCGAAGCTCGCAGCAAGGAGCGCGATGAAGATCTTGGCGACCCAACTGCCGGCCGAACTGCGTAACTTGTCGAGCATCAAGAGAATTCCGTGGTTTAGCTTGGGCGCGATAATAGGAAGCAGGCCGCCCAGCCGCAAGGCGCGCCAGCTTCGCAAGCCTCCGCCGCTCTGCTAAGCACGCCTCCGGCGGACATGAGCGGGAGAGGTATGCAGCATGGCGGCGAAACGGCCAAGGGCTCTTGTGGCCGGCAACTGGAAAATGAACGGGCTTTCCGCCGACCTCAAGGAGGTACGGCTGCTCACGGGGATGCTCAAGGGGGTGAAGCTCGGCTGTGACGTCATGGTCTGCCCGCCGGCGACCCTCATCCAGCGCGCCATGCAGATCCTGAAGTCGGGGCCGGTCACCGTCGGCGGACAGGATTGCCATGCCAAGGCCAAGGGCGCCCATACCGGGGATGTCGCGGCCGAAATGCTGGCCGACATCGGTTGCGAGGCCGTTATTGTCGGCCATTCCGAGCGTCGGACCGATCACGGTGAGACGGACGCCGTGGTGCAGGCCAAGGCGGCCGCTGCCCATCGCGCCGGGCTGATCGCCATCGTCTGCCTCGGCGAGACGCTCGACCAGCGCAAGGCCGGCCAGGCCGAGAGCGTTGTTGGCGCCCAGTTGCAGGGCTCCCTTCCGGCCTCCGCGATGGCCGTCAACACGGTGATCGCCTACGAGCCCGTCTGGGCCATCGGCACCGGTCTCACGCCGACCGCGGAAGAGATAGGCGAGATGCATGCGAGACTTCGGGCGCTGCTCGCGGAACGGAACCTCGAATCGGCGCGGATTCTCTATGGCGGATCGGTAAAACCTTCCAATGCCGCGGAAATCCTGGCAATCCCTGACGTAAACGGGGCGCTGGTCGGCGGCGCGAGCCTCAAGGCCGCCGACTTCATAGGCATCATCAAGGCCTATTGCTGAGGGTTTGGCCGGGGAAATGGCCTGCGCGGTTGAGTTGGACCGCCGTTCGTACTACATGACCGCGCAACCATGCGGCGTTCCCGCCGCCTGCCTGAGGTTCGAAGGTTTCCCATGGTCGAGGTTCTTCTCGTCATCCACCTGCTGATCGCGCTGGCGCTCATCGGCGTCGTGCTTCTGCAGCGCTCCGAGGGCGGCGCGCTCGGCATCGGCGGCGGTGGCGGGGCCTTCTCGAGCCGCGGCGTGGGGAGCACGCTGACGCGTGCGACCGCCATCCTGGCGGTGATCTTCTTCATGACCTCGATCGCCCTTACGCTCGTGGCGCGCTCCAACCGCACGCCCGGCTCGATCTTCGACAGCACGCCGCAGCAGGGCCAGCAGCAGGCGCCTGCCGGACAGCAGCAGACGCCGCAGCAGGGCGAAAGCGTGCTGCCGCAGCTGCCGGGCTCCGAGCAGCCGGCCCCGACCGGCCCGCAGGTCCCGACAGGACAATAGAGGCTGACCGCAGACCGGAGTGCTATTGCCTCCGGCTTTGCGCCCGTGTCGTCAGGACGACCCCGACCGTGACGATGGCTGCCCCGATCCAGGTGAGGGCCGAATAGCGCTCGCCGAGGAAGAGAACGCCCGAAAAGAGGCCTATGGCCGCGGCCACATAGCCGATCTGGCTGAGGTAGACGGGCCCTCCGACCGCCTGCAGCCGGAAGAAAAAGGCGAACATGGCGGCGGCCGAGGCGACCTGGGCGAGGACCAGGAGCGGCATGTCGGGCAGAAGCCGGAAGGAGCCGTCCCCGGTCGCGAGAAGGGCCAGCAGCAGGAGGATGGCCGCCGCGAGATGGCTGCCGGCTGCAAGCCGCGCCCGAGGAAATCCACACGCGGATTCTCTCCGCTTCCCTGACGCCTCGACTCCTGCTATCTGCCGAGTCCCATGGCGCGGTATATCTTCATCACCGGCGGCGTGGTTTCCTCACTCGGCAAGGGATTGGCTTCGGCGGCGCTCGGCGCGCTGCTCCAGGCGCGCGGCTACAGGGTGCGCCTACGCAAGCTCGACCCCTATCTCAACGTCGATCCGGGGACCATGAGCCCCTATCAGCACGGCGAGGTCTACGTGACCGACGACGGGGCCGAGACCGATCTCGACCTCGGCCATTACGAGCGGTTCACGGGCCGCTCGGCCAACCGGCAGGACAACATCACGACTGGCCGGCTCTACCAGGAGATCATCGCCAAGGAGCGGCGCGGCGACTATCTGGGCGCGACCGTCCAGGTGATCCCGCACGTCACCGACGCCATCAAGCAGTTCGTCGTCACCGGCAACGAGGACTTCGACTTCGTGCTGGTCGAGATCGGCGGCACGGTCGGCGATATCGAGGGCCTGCCGTTTTTCGAGGCCATCCGCCAGCTCGGCCAGGAGCTGCCGCGGGGCTCCTGCCTCTTCATCCACCTCACCCTCCTGCCGTTCATTCCCTCCGCCGGCGAGCTCAAGACCAAGCCCACCCAGCACTCGGTGAAGGAGCTGCGCTCGATCGGCATCCAGCCCGACATCCTGCTCTGCCGCGCCGACCGGCCGATCCCCGAGAACGAGCGGCGCAAGATCGCCCTCTTCTGCAACGTGCGGGCTTCCGCCGTGGTGCAGGCGCTCGATGTGAAGTCGATCTACGACGTGCCGCTCGCCTACCATCGCGAGGGGCTCGACCGGGAGGTGCTGGACGCTTTCCGCATCACCGCCGCGCCGGCGCCCGATCTCTCGGCCTGGGAGGACATCAGCGCCCGCATCGCCAGCCCCGAGGGCGAGGTCACGATCGCCATCGTCGGCAAGTACACCGGCCTTCTCGACGCCTACAAGTCGCTGAACGAGGCCCTGGTGCATGGCGGGATCGCCAACCGCGTCAAGGTCAAGATGGAGTGGATCGAATCGGAAGTCTTCGAGAAGGAGGACCCCGCGCCGTGGCTCGAGGGCGTGAACGGCATCCTCGTTCCGGGCGGCTTCGGCGAGCGGGGCTCCGAAGGCAAGATCCGCGCGGCGACCTTCGCGCGCACCCGAGAGGTGCCGTATTTCGGCATCTGCTTTGGCATGCAGATGGCCTGCATCGAGGCCGCCCGCTCGGTCGGCATCGAGCATGCGAGTTCGACCGAGTTCGGCCAGACGGATGAGCCGATCGTCGGCCTGATGACGGAATGGATGCGCGGCAACGAGCTCGAGATCCGGCGTTCGGGCGGCGATCTCGGCGGCACCATGCGGCTTGGCGCCTACGAGGCGAGGCTCGAGCAGGGCAGCAAGGTTGCGGAAATCTACGGCTCGGATCGCATCTCCGAGCGCCACCGCCACCGCTACGAGGTCAATACCCGCTACCGGGAGGCCCTGGAGAAGGCGGGCCTGCGCTTTTCCGGCATGTCGCCGGACGGGCTCCTGCCGGAAATCATCGAGATTCCGGAGCATCCCTGGTTCATCGGGGTGCAGTACCACCCGGAGCTCAAGTCGCGGCCCATGGAGCCGCACCCGCTCTTCTCCTCCTTCATCGCCGCCGCGGTTGAGCAAAGCCGTCTGGTGTAGCACCATGGCGCCATGCCGGTGAGCCTTCGACGTGCTTGGAGGGTGGGGCGGGGGCTTCTGGGCGCCGTCGTCCTTCTCGCATGCCTGGCGCCACCCGCCGCGGCTCCCCCGTTCAAGCCCACGTTGCCGCGCGCTGAGGCGCAGGAGCAGGCCCAGCCCGGAACGCCTGAGGCCGCGCCCGCCCAGCAGGCGCCGGAACAGCAGCCGCAGCAAGGACCCGTGCAGCAGCCTCCGCGCGATCCCGCCCTCGGGAAGGCCGAGCGGAGCGTCCAGGCGCTGAGGCTCGACTTCGACCAGACGAAGGCCGATTTCGCGCGGCCCTCGCTGAGCGAGCAGGATCTCGCGGGCATCCGCCGCCGCGCCGAGGACATCCGCACGCGCGCGCTCGCGGCGCAGGAGGAACTCAAGGTTCCGATCGCCGATCGCCTCCAGCAGTTGCAGCGGGTTGGGGAGACGCCCGCGGGGCAGGGCGAGGACACGGCTCTTGCCCAGACGCGCCAGCAGCTTTTCGACTCCGCGGCAGCACTTCAGGCGGTGAACCAGCAGCTCGGCCTGGCGGCGCTCGAGGCCGAGCAGTTCCTTTCGCGGGTGACGGAGCGCCAGAGAGACAGCTTCGTCCGCCGGCTTCTCGAGCCCGGCCGCTCAATCATCAATCCGGCGCTCTGGGGCGACGGCTGGTCGAGCGCCGGGCTTCTGCTTGACCGCTTCGCCGCACTCGTCACTGGCTGGGGCAGGGAGGTCGTCTCCGACGGCAAGCCGGGCATCCTGGGGCTCGGCCTGATCGTTCTGGTGGCGCTGTTCGTAGCCTACCGCGTGGCGCGGCGCTGGTTGACGGCCCGCTATGTCGCCGTTCACAAGACCCAGAAGGCGATAGACGACACGCAGCGTCTCTGGCGGATCGTGCGGGGCGTCCTCTTCGCCTGGGCCGGCATGGTCGCCCTCATCGTCGTCGCCTATGTCACGCTGAAGACGGCCAACGCCTTCACGCCGCGCTTCGAGCAGCTCTTCCGGGCCATGGCGGACTTCTTCTTCTATTCCGTCGTGCTCGGGGTCGCGGCCCACAGGCTGGCTTCGCCCGGCATGCCGGAATACCGCGTGGTCGACCTCGACGACCAGGCGGCCGCCCGCTTCGCTTTCCTGGCGACGCTGGCGGCGGTGGTATCGGCCGGCACGAACCTTCTCGCCGATCTGGCCGGAATCCTGTTCCTTCCGATCTCCGCCTCGATCGCCCATAGCGCGCTTGCGGCGAGCCTGATGACGGCGATCGTCATCCTCCTCATCCTCACGGGCCGCAACCAGGAAGGCCTGCCGCAGGAAGCAGACAGCGGCGTGCGCCTGTTGTCTTGGACGGGCCGGCTCGTGCCGCTGCTATGGATCGTGCTGGCTGTCTGCGTGGTGGCGCTGCTGGCCGGTTATGTGGCGCTCGCAGCCTTCCTGAGCCAGCAGATCATCGACACGGCCTTCATCATCGCTGGCCTCCTCGTCGTTCATCACCTCACCGACGCCGTCATCGCCTCGAGCTTCGATGCCCAGTCGACGGTCGGCCGCTTCCTGCGCCGGGTGACGGGGCTCGGCGACCGTGCCGTAGCCAGGATCGGGCTCATCCTGCGCACCGTGATCGATCTTGCCCTGGTGCTGGTCGGCCTGCCTCTCCTTTTCCTCAACTGGGCCGTGACCTGGATTGACTTCGGGAGCTGGGCGAACGCCGCGCTGCTCGGCTTCCGGATCGGCGACGTCACCATCTCGCCGGAGAGCGTGCTGGTCGGCCTCGCCGTGTTCGGCATCGGCATCGGCGTCGTGAAGCTGTTCACGCTCTGGCTCGATCGCCGGGTCCTGGTCCGCACCGCGCTCGATGCGGGCGTGCGGAACTCGATCGAGACCGGCTCGACCTATGTCGGCATGATCCTGGTGGCCGCGCTCGCGCTGTCTTCCGCCGGCCTCGACTTCAGCAACCTCGCCATCATCGCCGGCGCGCTCGGCGTCGGCATCGGCTTCGGCCTCCAGTCGATCG
>JBFXDI010000043.1:0-29134 GCA_050181295.1 Parvibaculaceae bacterium
CAGGACTGGTTACCCTAAGCCGCCTGCCGCAGGGGCTTCGCGAGGTCGCCGCGCTCGGTCACGACGACGCGCTCGAGCCCGAGCCAGAGGGCGAGTTCCCGAAGCTCCGGCATCAGCGCCTCGGCCGTTTCGCCGAGCTGCCGTGCCTCCTCGCCATGCGCGGAGTTCACCCTGAGCACGCTGCTCGGCCGGTCCGCCTTCAGGCAGACGCGCGCGGTGAAACGTCCCTTATGCAGGAAGGGAAGCACGTAGTAGCCGAATGCCCTTTTGGGGGCCGGGGTATAGATCTCGATGCGATAGCGGAAACCGAACAGCCGTTCGGCGCGGCTCCGCTCCCAGACGATCGGATCGAAAGGCGAGAGCAGGGCCGTGCCGGTGGCGCGGCGGGGCAGGGCGGCATCGCGATGCAGCCAGCCCGGTATGCGCCAGCCTTCGACGGTCGCCGGCACAAGGACGCCGTCCTCGGCCAGTTCGGCCAGCGCCCGCTTGCTCGCCGCTACGGGAAGCCGGAAGTAGTCGCGGAGATCGGGCTCGCTGGCGACGCCAAGCGCCAGAGCCGAGCGCCGCATGAGCTCGCGGATGGCGTCCGGCTCGGCCGGCGTCGGCAGGCTCAGCACCTCGGCCGGCAAGGCGCGCTCCGGCAAATCGTAGACGCGCTCGAAATTGCTCTGCCGGCCGGTCGCCGTGACCTCTCCCGCCCAGAAGAGATATTCGAGCGCGGTCTTGCCGTCGTGCCAGCCCCACCAGGGGCCAGTGCGCTGGCCGGGCTCCGCCAGCTCGCGCGCCGTCAAGGGTCCGCGCTCGCGTACTTGCCCGAGCACCTCCCTCACGAACTTCCTCTTCTCGTGGGCGAAGCGCGAGAGTCCCTTGTAGATGCCCTGGCCGCTGCGGGCATCCTCCATCCGCCAGCGCATGAGCGGATGCAGATCCAGCGGCAGGAGGCTCGCCTCGTGCGCCCAGTATTCGAAGAGTGCGCGCTTCCTTCCCGCCGTGAAGGCGCGGGCATCGAGCGTTTCGCGGCGATAGCGGCCGAGGCGGGAGAAGAGGGGAAGGTAGTGCGAACGGCACAGCACGTTGACGCTGTCTATCTGCAGCAGGTTGATCTTGTCGATGGTGCGCGCGAGCGTTGCCCATGACGCGTCCCCGGCGCGGCGTGGTTTTGCCGCCAGCCCTTGCGCGGCAAGGGCGATGCGGCGGGCCTCGTCGCGGGAGAGATGCATCATGGGCGGTAGAGGTAGCGTCCGAATACGGCACAGGCAACGGCCGGAGATTTACCGGGGCTTTACCGAACCATTCGTTTGCGATTCAAATCAAATACAATCGCTGGCATCATCGCAGGTGCCTCAGGAGATGCGGCGAGGCCCCTATAGGGAGAGCGTCCCAGACTGCCGTCCCGCATGGCTTGCGGGAGCTTGCAGGGCGGAACCAGGTCTTGGATGCCAAAGATGCGGCGGCGCCGGCTGAGGGGTTGGCGCCGCCGCTCCTTTTCGAGCTCGTCAGTCCCGGAAAGCGCCTTCGACCGGCAGCGACAGCGCGCGGTCCGCAGCGGCGATCTCCTCGATGATGCCAGCGAAGGCTGTGCGCGCGGCGAGGCGTTCATACCAGGCCTTGAGTCGAGGATAGGTGCGAAGGCCCGGCCCGCCGAGACGGCGGGCATAATGCACGGTCATGAAGAGGGCGATGTCGGCGGCCGAGAAAGCGCCGCAGAGATAATCCTTTGATTCAAGCTTCGCGTCGATCTCCCCGAAATGGCTGGCTATCACCGGATCGGCGGCCTTCGCCTTCTCCTCCTCCTGGGCGCGCTGGGCAAGATCCCTCGGCCACGGGCCATTGCGGAACATGAGCGCCCGCACCGGCACGAGCAGAATCTCGTCCGCGAACAGGTCCCATAGCCGGCAGGCTGCGCGCTCGCGTGCGCCTTCAGAGAGAAGGGGAGGGCTTGGATAGGCGTCCTCCAGATACTCAATAATGACAGTCGAATCGATGAGCGTGAGGTCGCCGTCGATCAGCACCGGCACCTGGCCCTTCGGATTGGCCTTCAGCACCTCCGGGTGCTTGGGGCTGTAGCCCTTCTCCTGCGAGAAGGCGACCAGCACCCGATCATAGGCGAGCCCCTTCTCGCGCAACGCGATCTCGACCTTGCGGGCGAACAGGCTCAGCGGCGCGGAGTAGAGGAGCATCCGTCAGTCGGCGTGGGCGGCCTCGGGCGGGCGCGAGGCGGCCGGCGGAAGCTCCGGCCGGTAGCGAAAGAGCGTCGAGCAGTAGGGGCACACCATCTCGCTCTCGTCGCCCATGTCGAGGAAGACGTGCGGGTGGTCGAACGGCGGCTTGGCCCCGATGCATTCGAACTCGCGCGTCCCGATCTCGATCACGGGAACGCCCATGTCGTTCTGGAATTTTGGTGTCCCGGCGTGCGCCATGTCCGGCCCTGCCTCGTTCAGTTGATTATGCGGTCGGGCGATAGCATATCCTCCCCTCCGGTCAAAGCCGAGCAGGGGTTCTCCGTGCAGCATTTCGATTCAGACGGCGTGAAGATCGCCTATGCCGTGGAAGGAAAGGGCGAGCCGATCCTCCTCATCCATGGATTTGCCTCCAACGGGCGCGTGAACTGGACTGCGACCGGATGGGTGAAATTCCTCACGGATTGCGGGCGGCAGGTCATCACGATCGACAACAGGGGCCACGGGGTGTCGGAGAAGCTCTACGATTCCGCGTCCTATGCCGCGCCCGCCATGGCGGAGGACAGCCGCCGGCTGCTTGATCATCTGGGCATCGAGACGGCCGACATCATGGGCTATTCGATGGGCGCCCGCCTCACGGCACTTCTGGCCATCGCCCACCCCTCGCGCGTGCGGCGCGCCGTCCTCGGCGGGCTGGCGGAAAACATGATCCTGGGGGTTCCGGGCGCGCGGGCCGTCTCGGAGGCGCTCCTTGCGCCGAGCCTCGATGACGTTTCCGATCCGCAGGGACGCGCCTTCCGCGCCTTCGCCGATCAGTCCAAAAGCGACCGCAGGGCTCTCGCCGCCTGCATTCTGGCTTCGCGTCAGACGGTGTCGGCCGATCAGCTCGGCCGCATCTCCTGTCCGGTGCTGGTGGTCGTGGGCGAGACCGACCTGATCGCCGGGAAGATGGAGCCGCTGGTCGCGGCCATCCCGAATGCCCAAGGCGTTTTGCTGCCGCGGCGGGACCATATGCGGGCGGTTGGCGATGCAGGCTTCAAGCAGGCGGTGAAGGACTTTCTGAAGCAGCCGCTCTGATTTTGACGTAAGGGTTACTTGACCCTGCCCTAGGGTTCAGAACAATGGGGCGCCATGCCCCATCGCGCCGAAGCCATCCACCCTCGCAGGCTCGAGCTCGCCGGCGCGCATGCCAACATGCTCGCGGCGGATCTTTACACTGCGCCGGAGGCGGGCGGGCGACTGGCGGTGCTCGTGCACGGCGGAGGCCAGACCCGGCATTCCTGGCGGAGCGCGGCCAAGGCGTTCGCCCGGGAAGGGTGGTCCACCATCACGCTCGACCAGCGCGGTCATGGCGAGAGCGCCTGGATCGCCGATGCCGCCTATGGCTTCGGCGACTACGCCGCCGACCTGAAGGCGGTCGTGGAAGGCCTGGAACGGCAAGGTTTCGGCCGGGCGGTGGTGGTCGGCGCCTCGCTCGGCGGCATTGCCGGCATGATTGCGGCGGGCGAGCTCGGCGTGCCGATGCGGGGCCTGGTGCTGGTCGACATCACCCCAAAGGTGCGGCTCGAAGGTGTCGAGCGGGTCATCAACTTTATGCGCGCGCATGCCCGGGAGGGCTTCGGCTCGCTTGAGGAAGCGGCGGCGTCGATCTCGGCCTATCTGCCGCATCGGCGGCCGCCGTCCGACCTTTCCGGGCTTGCCAAGGTTTTGCGGAAGGACAAGGAGGGCCGTTATCGCTGGCACTGGGACCCGCTTTTCCTCGATTCGCGGAGTGGAGACCGTGGTGTACTGGAGGGCCGCCTTTCGGAGGCGGTGCGGCGCATCCGCTTCCCGATCCTGATGGTGCGCGGCCGCGAGAGCGAGCTCGTGGGGGAGGAGGAGGCGCGGGCCTTCCTGACGCTTGCGCCGCATGCGGAGCTTGCCGATGTGGGCGGCGCCCGCCATATGGTGGCCGGAGACCGCAACGACGCCTTCACGGACGCGGTGCTGGGCTTCCTCCGCAGGTTGGAACCGGGCCGGGACGGCATCGCAGATCAACGGGATTGAAACCACCATCAGGGCAATTCATGGCCCGCACCCTCCACTTGGGCCTGCCGATCGACTAAATTGGTCCTGATCATAGGGAGATCGACCATGGCGCGCACGCAACCGCTGCAGCTTCAGAAGCTCGACCCGGTCTGGGACAGGATCCGCGCGGAAGCGGAAGAGGCGCGCGACAGGGATCCGGCGCTCGTGGGTTTCCTGTACGGCGCCGTCCTCAATCACGACAGCTTCGAGGAAGCGCTCGTGCACCGCGTCGCGCAGCGGCTCGGCAATGCCGATGTCGGCGCCGATCTGGTGCTGAAGGCTTTCCAAGACGCCCTCGATGCCGATCCCGACATCGGGGCCGCGGCGCGGGCCGACATCATCGCCATCCACGATCGCGATCCCGCCTGCCACCGCTACCTGGAGCCGCTCCTCTACTTCAAGGGCTTCCAGGCCGTGCAGACCCACAGGATCGCGCATCGGCTCTACCGGCTCGGGCGCGTGGACTTCGCCTACTATCTCCAGAGTCGTTCTTCCGGCGTGTTCAGCGTCGACATCCATCCCAATGCGCAGATCGGGCGGGGCATCATGATCGACCATGCGCACGCCATCGTCATCGGAGAGACGGCGGTCGTGGGCAACGACGTGTCGATGTTGCACAGCGTGACGCTCGGCGGCACCGGCAAGGAGGGGGGCGACCGGCATCCCAAGGTCCGCGACGGCGTGCTCATCGGAGCGGGCGCGAAGATCCTCGGGAACATCGAGATCGGGCACTGCTCGCGCATCGCGGCGGGATCGGTGGTCCTGCATGACGTGCCGGCCAACCGCACGGTGGCAGGCGTCCCCGCCAAGGTGGTCGGCTATGCGGGCTGCTCGGAACCTTCGCGGGTCATGGATCACCGGCTCGAGGAAGACCAAGGCACCGCCTGAGGCTGGCGCCCGCGGGGCTTGCCCTCATCACGCCGCATCGCTAGACCGGATGGCGACTGGCGGCCGGCGGCCGTCGCATGAGAACAGCGAGGCCACCCCCGTGCAGCCCAGCGAGATCGAAAAGCTCACACGATTCTTCCGCCACAGGTTCAAGCAGGCGAACATGTCGGTTCGTCGCCGGCCGCAGAAGACGGACTCGGCGGAAGTTTACATGGGAGACGAGTTCATCGGCGTCCTTTTCAAGGACGAGGAGGACGGAGAGCTTTCCTACAATTTCCAGATGGCCATTCTGGAGCTCGATCTCGACGAGGTTGGCTGAGCGTCAGCGCTTCACGATGTGGTCGAGGATAGACTTCACTTCCTTGTCGACCTCCACCCAGCGCTCGAGCATGTCGCGCGGGAAACGATAGCGGAGCGTGATCCTGTCCGTGACCTTCATGCGCCGCTCGCAAAGCACAGGTCCAAGGCTCGAGGGCTTCGTGTCGCAGTTCAGGAAGACAGGCGGGTCCGCCTGCCTGTCCACGAAGAGCTGCATGTCGGCATAGGGCGACTTCGGCGTGAAATCATACTGCACGAGGCCCGCGGAAGCCGCGACCGGGGGCCCGGAGAAATAATGCACGTAGATGCGCTCGAAGCGTTCGCGCTGGGAAAGACGAGCGTCCACGGGCTCGAACTGAAGGAGCGTCCATTCCCTGACCCGCCTCGAGTCCGCAGCGCTCGGAGGCTTGCCCGGATCGAACGGCCATGGTGCGACGAGGTCGATCTGCTGCACCGGACCGAAGGTGCGTCGCTTGACGCGCGCGATCATGCCGTCGGGAACCTCGAAGGTGGTGCCTTCAAAATCGAGGCGCACCAACCGCGCCTCGGACTTCTCCGATGTCAGTCTCGTCCACAGATTGATCGGATCGGGGGCGACAAAGTAGGCGAGCGCTCCGCTTGCCAGCGCCAGGAGGATGGCGGAGGCGAGCACCAGCCGCGTGGAGCGCGACATGGGCCGTCCCCGCGTTGCGCCAGTCCTCTCCGTTGCCCGCATTCCAGACCTTCGATTGCCCGCCCCGGCGCACTATAAGACTTGCACCCGAGACGCGGCCAGAGCTTCCATCCCATCGGGGCGAAAGAAGGAATCTTCATGGCGATCTACGAACTCGACGGAGCGAGGCCGGAGCTTCCGGAGGAAGGCGATTGCTTCGTCGCGCCCGGCGCGGTGCTCATCGGCAAGGTGCGGCTGGCGCGGGGCGCAAGCGTATGGTTCGGCGCGGTGCTGCGCGGCGACAACGAGCTGATCGCCATCGGCGAGGAAACGAACATCCAGGACAATTGCGTGCTTCATACCGATCCCGGCTTTCCGCTCACGCTCGGACGCGGCGTGACGGTCGGGCATCTCGCGATCCTGCACGGCTGTACGGTCGGTGATCACTCGCTCATCGGCATGAACGCCACCGTCCTCAACGGCGCGCGCATCGGGCGCAACGTCATCATCGGTGCAAACGCGCTGGTGGGAGAAGGCAAGGAGATTCCCGACAACGTGCTGGCTCTTGGAAGCCCCGCCCGGATCGTTCGGGAATTCAAGCCGGAAGAGATCAGCGACTTCGGACGTTTCGCGCAGAGCTATGTGCGCCGGCAGGGCCAGTATCGGTCCGGGCTCCGGCAGATCGGCTGATCCGCTATCCCGGCTTCCAGAAAAGGTGGAGCCGGCCCCGGGTGGGATCGGGGCCGGCTCCTAGACCCGGTCTGGTGGGGGATGGGGAGGGGACGCCGACCGGGTCCAAAGGAATCCCTCTCGAAGCTTGCCTAGTTGCCTCCGGCCGTGAGCGGCTGGTGGCGCGGCGTCTTGTTCGTCAGCGCGACCCAGTTGCGCGGGTTCTGCTGCGACTGCCGCTTCAGATACTGGTAGCGCGTGTCGTTCCACCGCAGGATGGCCTCGCGCCGGTTGTCGAGCACGAAGTCGCCCTTGTCGGTGCGGACCATCAGAACGGCGTGACCATCTCCGACCTCGTCGAGCACGACGGTGATCAGCAGCGTCTCAGCCGGCACGCCCAGACCTTCGAGGTAGCGCTTCTTGAGCAGCACATAGTCCTCGCAGTCACCGGCGGCGTCCGGATAGGCCCAATACTCGGCCACGCCATAAAGCTCCATGTCGCTCAGCGGGGCGATCTTGTCGTTCACCATCTGGTTGACCTGGTTGAGCAGCTTCCAGCGCCCATCCGTAAGTTCCAGCCGCTGGGCCTTGCCGCCGATGGGCTGGCACTCGCGAGGCTCGCGCTGGCAGAACTCGACGAAGCCGACCGGCGGCAGCGTCTCGCCATAGGTGGTGGCGAAGTTGCGCTCTCCCGTGTCGTTGTAGTTGCTGGTCACGTTCACGTTCTCGGCGGCTTGGGCCGTGCCCAGGCAGGCGAGGGTCAAAACGATCCCCCAGAGAGACTTCCCGATCATTTTTATCGACGCCCCAATCCGTGTTTTTGTTGGAGCGAACGTACATGTGCGGCCTTGAGATCGGGATAAGCCGGCGCTTCGAAATTGAATCGAAGCCCTGGAAATCGATTAAGGATGAACGGTCCATAACCTTAGGCGCGGAAGCGCCCGCGGAGCTTCGCAGCCCCGGAATCCCGGACTCTTTCGGATCGGGATCGCGCGTGTTGAGAGACCCTTCACCATAGGTGGCTGCGGGCCAACCCTATCCATGGTTGCCCGTTTATTGCCGAGAAGGGGAACGAGGAGGCTAGCGGGAACCTGTCCGGCCGCCTGCCGCCGAGCGGAGCTCTACTCGATATGCTCGGCCAGCGTGGAGCGGTCGAGCTGCCTGGCGAACTCGATCGCCACCCCGTGCTCGAGGAAGCGCACCACGCGACCGCGCATCTTGCCGAGGGCGAGGTAGCTGCCGAGCGCCGGCATGACGTCAATCTTCACTGCGGCACCGCTCAGCGAGATGTCGATCACCTCGCAGGTGTAGGTGCGGCCGTCCAGCAGCGTCAGGTGGGACTTGGCGTCCTTCGGCACGAAACGCACATGCCGGCGCTGCGCGATGCCGTTGTTGTCGTGCATGGACTGGAGACGCTCCACGATGCGTCCACGCCGGGCGTTTGAAAGGTGGAAGTCGGCGCGAAAGCCGCCATTCACCGGCTCGCCCGACACGGCCTCCACGCGACCCAGCTCGTCGATATAGGCGACAAGAGTCACGCCGGGCGGCGGAACGAAGGAGGTGAGGAACACCGCGCCTTCCGCCGTAAGCTCCGATATCTGGCAGGGATGCTCCGAGGTGTCCGGCAGCATGAAGCGGCCGAGAAGGATGGCCGGGGACGCAGCAGCCGCTTCAGACTGAGGCGAGGTCTGCGCCGGGGGGGACATCGGGCGTGCGTCCTTCAATAGAGGGAAAGCCGACAGGAGGGGCCTGCAGGACTTCCGGCGAAGGCTAGCCCGAACGTCGTAAACAGTGCGTTAACAATTTAGGCGCAGATGCGCTAGCTGTCCTTGCCGCCGCGGATGACCCGCAGCGGGGCGACGGCCGGCCGAATGTGCGCGGCATCCGGTCTCTGCGCCGCGACGGGATCGCCAGGCAGAGGCTCTGTCCAGATGATGCGGATGCTCGTCAGCGACAAGCTGCGGGGCGCGCGCGTGGAAAGCCAGGCAGGATCGCGGAAAGCCAGCGCCGTGCAAAGGATCTGGGTCTCCCGTTCGGCCGGGCGAACCGGGAGTGCGACAAGCTCGACGCCCACGGCCTCGCCGTGGTCGGAGCTGGCACTGAAGCGCGCAACGAAGGGCTGATGCGCATCCACCACCGCATCCAGGCAGGAAACGAGGCTGTGCCGTTCCATGCCCTTCCAGCCCGCCAGCATGTCGTGGCCCGTGACTTCTTTGCCCCAGATATCTCCGATGCCGGTACCTGCCACTCGCCAGAGGAAGACCGTGGGCCTGCGATGCCGCTCCAGGATGCCGACGCTCGCCAGGACGGACCCGATGGCGCGAAGGTCCACATCGGCGCGATCGGGCGCGCTTCTTTCGCCGCGGATCCTTTCCCAATAGCGGAAAAGCATGCGGCTGCCGGGGTGCATCAGCTCGGGAAGGGCCGTCTGCTGCGCGTTGACATCAATCGAGTGCGACATCGTTGTTCCGAGATCCCCGTCCTGCGATCTGTCCCATGCGGGCACGTTTCGTCGCCTAGGCTGCAGGGCCCATGCCAAGCCCTCTGGCTGGCTGGACAGTGCCACAAAGTTTGACTATCCGGGCCGTTCACGCCGGCCGTTAACCACAGGACGTCCCATGTTCGACGACAGCCGTACCGGCGGGCACGCCCCCATGTTCAATGTTCCGGGTATCGTGCTCCTGCTGATCGCGGCCCTGGCGATCATCCATTTCGCGGTCAACTACGTCGATCCGAATACCGGCGAACGGATCATCCTCACGTTGGCGTTCATCCCGGCGCGCTACGATCTGCCGCTCGACCTCCTGGGAAACGCCATCCCGGGCGGGGCAGGGGCGAAGTACTGGTCGTTCGTCACCCACATGTTCCTGCACGGCGACTGGATGCATCTGGGCTTCAACGCGCTCTGGATGCTGGCTTTCGGCAGCGTGGTGGCGCGCCGGCTCGGGCCCTTCCGCTTCCTCATACTGAGCTGCCTCTGCGCGGCGGCCGGGGCGCTTGCCTATCTCCTCATGCACTGGGGGCAGGTCGCGGTGCTGGTCGGAGCGTCCGGGGCGATCTCGGGGCAGATGGCGGGCGCGGTACGGCTGATGTTCTCCGGTGGTCGCTCCCTTTCGACCGTCCATACGCGCGACCTGGAGCACAGCCGGCCGCTGAGCCTCGCCGAAACGTTCACGACGCCGCGTCCGCTCCTGTTCCTGGCGGTATGGTTCGGCATCACGCTTCTGACCGGGTTCAGCAGCTTCGGCGTTCCTGGCGAGACGGTCAGGATCGCATGGGAGGCACATGTGGGCGGCTTCCTCGGAGGCCTGCTCGTTTTCGGATGGCTCGACCCTGCCCGCGGCGACCATCCCGAACCCTAGGGCGCCCCCGCATCTACGAAGTCGCCACATTTCGTGATAGGCTGTTCTCCCTTGAGGTGAACAGCTAGCGGAGGCATGGCCGATGACTGTGGCGACACTCCTCAACGAGAAGGGCGCGTCCGTCGTGACCGCGAGGGAGGACACGTCGCTCGCCGAGATCGCGAACCTGCTCAGCGAGAACCGGATCGGCGCGGTGGTCATCGCGGACGGGCAGCGGCGACCGGTGGGCATCGTCTCGGAGCGCGACATCGTCCATGTCATCGCGAAAGAGGGCCCCGGTGCGCTCGGCAAGAAGGCCGGCGACGTCATGATCCGCAAGCTCATCACCTGCGGTCCCGAGGACACGATCTACGAGATCATGAACCTCATGACGCGGCATCGCATCCGCCATCTCCCGATCGTGGTGGACGGGAAGCTTGGCGGCATCATCTCGATCGGCGACGTTGTGAAGTCGCGCATCGCCGAGGTCGAGCTCGAGGCGACGGAGATGAAGCGCTACATCGCGGGCTAGGCGTCAGCTTACAGCCGGAACAGCTTGCCCTGGCCAGGCACCTTGCGCGTGTCGCCGGCGACGCGGAGGCTGTCCCAGGCGAGTGCCTGGTTGCTGGTGACGACGGGAACACCGATCGCGTCCTCGATCTTCTGCACGACGCCCGAGGTCCTAAGCCCCGTGCAGGAGAGGAACAGCGCCTCCGCCTTCCGGTCGAGCACGGCGCGCGCGGCCCTGATCAGCGCCGGTCCGCTCAGGCGGTTCATGTCCGGATCGCCTCCGAGATCGAAGGTCGAGCGCGAGAGCACGTCGAAGCCGTTGTCCTCGAAATAGCCGGCAATGAGGTCGGCGGTCGCCGGCAGATAGGGCGTCAGAAGCGAGATGCGCCTAGCGCCGAGCCTGCGCAGGCCCTTGGCTCCGGCTTCGATGGGCGTCGTCACGTGCACGCCGGGCCGCACGGCCCTGATCGCCTCATGCACTGCATCGAGACCCACCGCGACCGTGCCCGAGGTGCAGCTGAAGGCCACGACATCGAGCCTGGAGCCGGGCACCAGGAGCTCCGCTCCCTTGCCGATGTGCTTGCCGAGAGCCTTCAGCGACTTCGGCGTCGCGACGGGCGACATGGGGATGCGGGTGGAGAACACGTGCACGTCCGAGAGCGGCCGCAGGAACGCCTCGAAGTCCCAGACGCCGATGCGGTCGGTCGCAAGACCGATGATGCCCGCCGAAACCCGTGCGCCGAGGCCCTCGCCGAACTGGGGTTTCGCCCGCACCCAGCCGTCGTCAGCAACCTGTCCCCGCTTCGCGATCCGTTCCTTGCCCGACATTTCGTTCCTCCCGTTTCACGCGGCTCCCACCAGATCGGCGAGCGTCCGCAGAAGCACATTCGCACCCCGCACGATCTGATCGTCGGTGCTGAATTCGTCCGGATGATGACTGATTCCGTTCGGACTTGGAATGAAGAGCATGGCGGAAGGTGCGATGGCGGCGAAGGCCTGGGCATCGTGGCCGGCGCCCGAAGGCAGACGCCGCGACGTGAGGCCAAAGCCGGTCGCCGACCGCTCGATGAGCCGGCCAAGCTCCTCGCTCATGGCAGCCGGCGGGTCATGGGAAAGGGGCGTGCAGTCGAGGGACAGCCCGAAACGCTCAGCGGAAGCGGACAGGCACCGCTCCACGCGTGTGCGGACATCGCGCATTCTCTCGAGGGTCGTGCCGCGGATCTCGCAGGTGAGGCGAACGGTGCTCGGCACCACGTTGCTGGCGCCGGGCAATACCTCGACGGCCCCGAAGTTGACGCGCACCTCCTCGCCCCAGTCGCCGCTGGTGGCGCGGTCGTAGACTTCGGCAACCGCCGCCGCGACGCCGCGGAATGCATCCTTGCGGGCTTCGAGCGGCGTGGTGCCGGCGTGGCGTGCGGCGCCCTTGAAGGTGAAGCGCAGGGTCTCGATCCCCACGATCACGGTGACGATGCCGATGTCCTTCTGCTCGGCCGCGAGCACCGGACCCTGCTCGATATGGATCTCCACATAGGCTGCGACGTCGGACGAGCCGCGCTTCGCCTTGCCGGTGGCGCCCGGGTCGAGACCGAAGCGGCGCATCGCATCCGAGGCGAGTTCGCCGCCGCGTCCGGCGCTGCGAGAAAGTTCCTCGACCGGCAGCGCGCCGGTCACGGCGCGCGAGCCGAGCAGGCTCACATAGGAGCCTTCCTCGTCCGTGAAGGAGCAGACTTCCAACGCCTTCGCGAGCGGACGCCCGCTCTCTCTGAGAACGCGCGCGCATTCGAGCGAGGCCATGACACCGAGCGCCCCGTCGAGCCACCCGCCCGAGGGCACGGTGTCGATGTGGGAACCGGTGAGGACCGCGGGACCCTCAGGCGGGCCCAGCCGTCCGAAGATGTTGCCGGCGACGTCGGTGCGAACCTCAAGGCCCGCTTCGGCCATGCGGGAGACAAGCCATGCCGCCGCCTCCCTATAGGGCTCGGAGAAGGGCGGGCGGTCGAGACCGCCCGCCGGCAGCGCGCCGAAGCGGGCGAGCGCCTTCAGGTCGGCAAGCAGCCGAGCGCCATCGACCGACAGCCCTTCCGGCATCGCGCCCCTCACTTCTTGACGACGATCTCCCGCGGCAGCTTCGACAGCCGCTCGCACCCCTTGTTGGTGACGAGGATCGTCTCGGAGAAGCCGATGCCGTATTCGCGGTATTTCAGGCACAGCGGCGGCATATGGAAGGTCATGCCCGGCTTCAGCTCCCGATGCTCGTCCTGGCGCAGCGAGATGAGCTCGCCCTCGCCCCAGTCGGGAGGATAGTTGATGCCGATGGAGTAGCCCAGACGGTTGCGGTGATACTCCGCGAAACCGGCCTTGGTGGTGACGGCGCGCGCTGCGGTGTCGGCGTCGTGCGAGGTGACGCCGGGCTTGATGAAGTCGAGCGCCGCCTGGACGGAATCGATGCAGGCCTGCGCGGCGCGCAGCCACTCGTCCTTCGGGTTGCCGAGGAAGATCGTGCGCATGAGCGCCGCCGCATATCGCTTGGTCGAGGCCGAAATCTCGAAGTACATGACATCGTCGGTCTTGAGCACGTTCGAGCCGCCCGTCTGGTGCGGCAGGCAGCTCCGCTCGCCCGCCAGCACGAAAGGCGGAAGACCCATGTACTCGCCGCCGTTGTCGAGCAGCGTGTAGTTGACGACGGCGTTGATGTGATCGCCCGAAACTCCGGGCTTCGACGCCTCGTATCCGGCAAGCGTCGCCTTGTCGACGATCGCGGCCGACTTGCGCATGATGTCCACCTCCTCGGGCGACTTGATCATGCGCGCGTTCCAGAGAATCTCGGTCGCGTCGACGAACTCGTTGTCAGGAAGCTCGCGCAGGAGCGTCTCGTGCTCGTCCACGGTGTAGTAGAAGCACTGCTTCTCCACGCCGATACGCTTGCCCTTGGTGAGGCCGAGCTGCTTCAGGATGTTGGCGGTCACGAGAGGCGGGTGGTCCCAGTCGAACACCTTGGCGATGCCGCCGACCCAGGAGAACTCCGGCGTGTTCAGCCACTCGAAGTCGCGCACCAGGAAGACGGGCTGCCCGTTCTTCGGCACCACGACGCAGTGGTACTTGTAGTAGCCGGGCGTCTCGTAGCCGATGAAATAGGTGATGTTCTCGGGCCCGCGGATGAGAAGCGCGTCGAGGCCGCGCTCGGCCATCGCGTCCTGGATGTCGTCGTAGCGCCGCAGGTACTCCTCCGGCGTGAAGGCCAGGCGTTCGTGCAGCAGCATGGTGAGAAGCCCGCCGGCGCGGGTCCGCCGCTCGGCCTTCTGGCAGGTGACGTGCTGGGTATGCTTCAGCACCTCTATGATCTCGCGGTCGCGCTCCAGGCTCATTCCCTGCTCCCATCGGATTGGCACATGGCGATCAGCCTTCAATAGCGGCGGACCCACTTGCGAAAAATCACGGGCTGTAGAACTGTGGTTTGAGGAAGTTAAAAGCAATTGCCCCTTTGCATTGAAGCGTCATGAAACGCATAGCCGACGTCGACCTGCGCCTCCTGCGCGTCTTCGCCGCCGTGGCGGAGGCCGGAGGCTATTCCGGCGCGCAGTCGATCCTCAATGTCGGGATCTCCACCATCAGCCTGCACATGTCGGAGCTCGAGTCGCGGCTCGGCTTCCAGCTCTGCGTCCGCGGCAGGGGAGGCTTCCGCCTCACCGAACGCGGCGAGCGGGCCTACGAGGAGGCGCGGCGCCTCTTCGCGGCGCTCGACGATTTCTCGAGCAACATGTCGGGACTTCAGAAGCGGCTCTCGGGGCGGCTTCGCATCGGCATGGTGGACGTACTCTCGACGCATCCGGGCTTTCCGTTGCCAGAAGCGATCAGGCGGTTCAACCGGCTCGACAACGACGTGCACGTGGAGATCGTCGTGGCGCCCCGGCGCGAGCTCGAGCGCTCGCTGCTCTCGGGCTCGCTGCATGCCGCCTTCGGGCCGCACATCCAGAACATCAAGGGGCTCGAGTTCCGGCCGCTCTTCGCCGAGACGCATCGGCTCCACTGCGGTGCGGGCCATCCGCTGTTCGGCGAGAAACGGAAGCTCAAGCGCGAGGATGTCGTGCGGCATCCTTATGTGCTCCGGAGCTATCACGGCGACTTCGACCGCGCGCTCTTTGCGGAAAGCGAGCCCCGCGCAACGGCGCACGACATGGAGGGCATGCTGATCCTGCTCCTCAGCGGTCACTATGTGGGACTGCTACCCGACCACTTCGCGGCGCGGTGGGTGCAAGCCGGCAAGCTCAGGACCGTCGATGCGCCCGACTTCACCTACGAGTCGCAGCACACGCTGATCACGCGCAAGGGCGCGACGCAGCCGGAAGCGCTGAAGGCATTCATCGCTGCGCTGAAGATTGGATGACGGATTTTTCTACCGTGCGGCGAAGCGGTCGAGCACGCCGAGGGCGAACTCGATGTCCGGCAGCACGCGCTCCGCGGCCTCGCGACCCGCCTCGATGGCGAGCTGTGCCTTCTCGAAATCGAAGAGCCCGATGTCCGCCGTGCGGGGAATCATCAGGATGTCCGGCGGATCGCCGGCGAGGCGCGAGCGGGCGAGCCTGTCCTGCGAGATGTTGAAAGCAGAGACCAGCACCGTGGTGAGGCCGGGAGCGTTGGAACGGCCGATCATCTGTCGCAGCGCGGAGCGCTTCTCGGGTTCGCTCGCCGGCTCATGCGCGGCCTGCGGCCCGCCAAGCAGACGCGTAGGCTCCTGGACGACCGTGCCGCCGAAAGCGTCGTTGTTGAGGTTGACGGCGATCACCAGCCGCGCGCCGAGTGCCCGGCAGGCCGAGACCGGGATCGGATTGACGACCGCGCCGTCGATCAGCCACTGGCCGTTGACCTGCACCGGCTTGAAGACGCCGGGAAGCGCATAGGAAGCGCGGATGGCGGGGGCAAGTTCCCCCTGGCGCAGCCAGATCTCGTGCCCCGTCGCCAGCTCCGTGGCGATGCAGATGAACGGCAACCGGAGATGCGAGAATTCCATGTCGCCGAACTGCTCTTCGATCAGTCCGCGCAGGCGGTCGCCGGTGATAATCCCGGCGCCCGACCAGGAGAGATCGAGAAGCGAGAACATGCGCCGGCGCGTGAGGCTGAGCGCGAATTCCCTCAGCTCCTCGAGCCGCCCTGCGGCGTAGCAGCCTCCGACCAGCGCGCCGATGGAAGTGCCCGAAACGACGTCCGGCGGGATGCCCGCCTCCATCAACCGCTCGATGACGCCGATATGCGACCAGCCGCGCGCCGCGCCGGCTCCCAGCGCCAGCCCGACCAGCGAGCGCGGGGTGTCGTTCTCCGATCTTGCCGGCGTCGCATCGCGATCGCTGACGGCTGTGCCCATGTCGGCCATGCGCGGCCCCTTCCCAAACATAGAGTGGGAGAAAAACCTGAATCACGGGTAAAGTATGACGGCTAAAGAGGGTGGCCTGAGCGCCCGAGGGACCGGCTATCCCGACTTCCCGTAGATCTGCTCGGGATCGAAAAGCGGCTCCGCGGAGATGGTCAGCGTGCGTCCGTCCGATGACAGCGTTCTATAGAAGCACGAGCGGCGGCCCGTGTGGCAGGCGGCGCCCCGGCCCTGCGGCTCCACGAGCAGCAGCAGGGCGTCCTGGTCACAGTCCGCCCGGATCTCGATCACCTTCAGGGTCTCGCCCGACTGCTCGCCCTTGCGCCAGATCGTCTTGCGCGAGCGGCTCCAGAAATGCGCCTCGCCGGTCTCGACGGTAAGCCTCACCGCTTCCTCGTTCATCCAGGCGAGCATCAGCACGTCGCCCGTATCGCAATCGGCGGCGATGGCCGCAATCAAACCATCCGCGCCGAAGGCCGGCGTGAAGCGGGTGGTCTCCTCGATTTCGCTCAAGGCTAGAGCGAGAAGCCGCCGACGGGGCCCCGCACGAGCTCCATAAAGCGCTTCTGCAGCACCTGCTCGGACTTGAAGTCGCCGAGGAAGGAGGTGGTGATGGTGGCGACGTTGCGCTTGTTGACGCCGCGCATGGACATGCACTGGTGCACCGCCTCGATCATGACGGCGACGCCCCGCGGCTCGAGCTTGGTGTCGATGGCATGGGAGATCTGCGCCGTCATCGTCTCCTGGGTCTGGAGACGGCGGGCGAAGATGTCGACCACACGGGCGAGCTTGCTGATGCCCACGACCCGATCGGATGGCAGGTAGGCGACATGCGCGCGGCCGAGGAAGGGCACCATATGGTGCTCGCAGTGGGAGGAAAACTCGATGTCGCGAAGCATGACGATGTCGTCATAGCCCTTCACGTCCTCGAAGGTGCGCGACAGCACCTCGAGCGGGCACTCCTCGTAGCCCTTGTAGAACTCGCGATACGCCTCGACGACCCGCCGGGGAGTATCCCTGAGGCCCTCGCGCTCCGGATCGTCGCCCGCCCAGGCGATGAGCGTGCGGACCGCGTCCTCCGCCACGTCCTGCGCCGGCCGGGCAATCTGTGGCCCGCGGCCGAGCTGGCTCTCGGCCGGCTGTTTCTTCACGACGGCATCCATGACGGCAAGCTTCCTTGCAGATTTCGGCATCTTTCCCCGGCAGATAGCATGGCCCGGCAACCCCCGCAAAGCCCGCTCTCGTCGCAGGCGAGGGGAATGCTATATATGTAGGGAATGCTCAACGACATATACAACAAGCGGATCCTGGAATTCGCGGGAAACATTCCGCTGATCCGCCGCCTCGACCGGCCCGACGCCACCGCGACTGCCATTTCAAAGCTTTGCGGCTCCAAGGTCACGGTCGATATCTGCATGGAGAATGGCCGGATTTCGGATTTCGGCCATGACGTCAAGGCCTGCGCGCTGGGGCAGGCCTCCTCCTCGATCATGGCTCGAACCGTGCTCGGCTCCACTCCGGACGAGCTTCGGGAGGTGCGGCGGCAGATGCATGCCATGCTGAAGGAGAACGGCCCGCCTCCCGGCGGGCGCTGGTCCGATCTCGAAGCCCTGGCGCCGGTCCGCGATTTCAAGGCGAGGCATGCCTCGACGCTCCTCACCTTCGACGCCGTGGTGGATGCCCTCGACCAGATCGAGGGCCGTCAGGCGGCCGAATAATTCATGCTGAACCCCCCTCGCCTCTCCGGGGGAGGCGGGCTTCCGCTCACTGGGTGAGGGGAGAAGGCACCCCTGACGGCGTCCAATCAGGCCGCATTGGTCCACGCGGGAGCGGTGGATGTGCCCTGACCGAGGAAGAAGCCGAACCAGATGTTCATCTCGCCCAGCGGCTCGAGAAGGCGTGCGTTCGACAACGGACCACTATCGACAGGATCGAACCCGCTCTTGGCGATGATGTCGGACACAGCCTTCTTGGTCGTCTCGTCGTCTCCCGCCACGAACACCTGCACCGGGGCACTGCGATCCTCGCGGGCCTCGGCGGGCAGCAGTTCGGCGAAGATCGTGTTGTAGGCCTTCACGACCTTGGCATTTGGCACGAGCTTCTGGATCTCCTCAGCCGCCGAGGTGGTATGCCCGATGAGAAGGCCCTTGTAGTCGTCCGTGATCGGGTTCGAGATGTCGACCAGAATCTTGCCTGCGAGGTCACCGGCCGCTCGGATCGCTTCTTCCATCTTCTGGTAGTAGATCGCGAGGATCACGATATTGGCGGCCCGGACGGCATCGGCAATGCCGTTGCCCTGCGCACCGCCACCGATCTCCTTGGCGAGCCGGACGGCCTTCTCAGGGTCGCGGCTGCCGATGGTGACTTGGATGCCCTTGCTGGCGAGAAGGCGGGCAAGGCCGGCACCCATCTTGCCCGTTCCGATGATTGCAACATTCATGGTTCAAATCTCCTTCGTGGATGTCTGATCAATTCGTAGGGACTGCCGCCCTACGGATGAGCACCGTGTCGGCCTTCCGGCTGATTTCGACTTCGACGGGGGCAACGCCCACCTCGCGCGGCGTGGAGAGGATGACGCTCTGGCCTGGGGCCAGGACGGCGATCATCCTGACGGGCGTTCCGGCCTCCTCGGAGAGGGTTGTCACGACACGGAAGCCGTCGCGCTCGACGGTGTAGTAGGCATTCCCCAACACATCGCCGAGGTTGATGCTTTGGGCCCGCGCTGGCTTCAACTCGTCCGCATGGGCAAGACCCAGAGTGGCGGCAAGGAACGGAGCGGCGAGAAGTGTGCTGCGAATCGACATGGTGATCTCCTGTGATTTGAACGACCGGCCCGATGCCCGTCGCTATCTTGCCCCACAAGGATCGTGCATCTAGATTCATTGATCAAACTGATTGGATCGATAATGACCATCGATGAAATCAATCTCAGCCGGTTGGACTTGAACCTCCTTGTCCACCTCGAGGCGCTCCTGAAGGAACGTAGCGTCACGCGAGCGGCTGCACGCGTCGGCCTTGGTCAGTCCGCCATGAGCCACAATCTCGCTCGGTTGCGGGAGCTGTTCGGCGACGAACTCCTAACGCGCGGGCCGAACGGGCTGCAGTTGACGCCTCGTGCACAAGCTTTGGCCGAGCCAGTGCGTGTGACTCTTGCCCAGATTCAGACGCTGGTGTTTCGGGACGAAGCCTTCGATCCCCGCACGGCGGAGCGCACCTTCCGGTTGGGATTGCCGGATAGCATGGAGATCCTGATCGTCCCCACTCTTCTCGCGTATCTACTTGAGGTCGCGCCCGGCATTCAGCTGCGGCTGCACAATATAGACAGCTCGCAGCTCCTGGATGATCTCGACACTGACCATATGGATCTCGCGGTGGGCTACGGCGATTTCTCGGAAGGGCAGGTGCACCACAAGCGACGTCTTTTGTTCCGGGAGACGTATTTGTGCATGTTCAACGCCGAGCGCACCGGAATCACGGCTCCGATCTCTCTCGATGACTATCTGCGGTTTCCTCACGTGCTCACCAGCCTGCGCCATGAGCAAGGCGTGCGCGGGGTGGTGGATGACGCCTTGGGCGAGCTGGGATTGGAGCGCACGGTCGTGCTGACCACGCCTCGGTTTCTGGCAGTGCCGTTCTTAGTGGCTCGCGCGCCTGTCGTAGTCACCATGCACGCCAGGATCGCCCGCATTTTCGCCGCCGAACTCGGGCTGAGCCTCAGTTCGCCGCCGGTGAAGTTGCGGGACATCGCCATCTCACTGCTTTGGCACGCGTCCTATGACCGCGATCCAGGCCATGCTTGGTTGCGGCAGATCGTGGTCCGATTGGTCTCCGAGCTATGAGGGAGCATCAGCTCTATCGCGCCTGTCCTTCTTAACGACTCCTCATCCGCCTACCACAAAAGTGGGAAGGGATCGCCTAGCGCTTTCGTTTCTGCGGTTCCGGGGCAGGGGGTAGCCGCGAGAGCTGGTCGCGCTCGGTCACGTCCATGTGGTTGCGGGTATACTGCTCGGAGGCCTTCCGCAGCGGCTGGTAATCCCAGGGGAAGTGGGCGCCGTGCTTCAGCGCCTCGAACAGCATGTGGCGCGCGCGCTGGCTCGCCGTTACCTCGCTTTCCAAGCGAGCCACGTCCCAGCGCGCCTGGCACTCCCTTGCGAATGCGGCAAGCGTGGCTGCATGCGCGGGGTCACTGGCGAGGTTCCTCAGCTCGTGCGGATCGGCAGCGAGATCAAAGAGCTGGTCGGGATCGGTGCCGCAGCGGATGAATTTCCACTTGCCGCGCCGGATCATGAACATGGGCGCAACGACGCCTTCCGCCAGATATTCGCCATGCACCGTGCGCGCCTCGCCCGAGCCCTCGGCATGGGCAAGGAGGCTCGCCCCGTCCGTCTCGATCTCCTTGCTCCCGCCAAGCTCGGCGAGGGTCGGCGCGATATCGGCGAGCGATGCCGGCTCCTTCACGCGCCGGGACGCGAAGCGCTGCGGCCAGTGCAGGATGAGCGGCACGCGCGCCGAAGGCTCGAGAAACGACATCTTGTACCAGAGGCCGCGCTCGCCCAGGAAGTCGCCGTGGTCGGCGGTGAAGACGATGGCCGCGCGCTCGCGCATGCCGCAGGCTTCGAGCGCCTCCAGGAGCTCGCCGATCTTCTCATCGAGATAGGAGATGTTGGCGTAGTAGCCGTGGCGGGAACTCCTCACGTCTTCCGGCGTGACGTCGTAGTCGTCCATGGCCGAGACGTCCCAGAGCCGGCGGCTGTGGGGATCGAGCTCGGCATAGGGGATGGCCGGCACCGCCGGCATGTCGATATCCTCGTCGCGGTAGAGGTCCCAGAAGCGGCGGCGCGCGGCATAGGGGTCGTGCGGATGGGTGAAGGAGACGACAAGGCAGAGCGGCGTCTCGCGCTCGTAGCGGCCGTGGTCGTAGATGCGGCGCACGGCGTGGAAGGCGACCTCGTCGTCATACTCGAGCTGGTTGGTGATCTCGGCGACGCCCGCCTGCTTGACCGAGGTCATGTTGTGGTACCACCAGTCGATGCGCTCCTGGCGGAGCCGCCAGTCGGGCGTCCAGCCGAAGTCGGCGGGATAGATGTCGGTCGTGAGCCGCTCCTCGAAGCCGTGCAGCTGGTCCGGCCCCACGAAGTGCATTTTCCCCGAAAGACAGGTGCGATAGCCTTGCAGTCTCAGATGATGCGCGAAGGTCGGAACGGCGGAGGGAAACTCGGCCGCATTGTCGTAAACCCCGGTGCGGGACGGCAGCCGGCCCGACATGAACACGGCGCGCGCCGGCGCGCAGAGAGGACTCGGCGTATAGGCGCTCTCGAACACGACACCCTCGGCCGCGAGCCGGTCGAGGTTCGGCGTCTTCACCACCTTGTGACCGTAGGCGTTGAGAAAGAGGGCCGAAAGCTGATCGACCATGACAAGAAGGATGTGTGGCCGATCCTTTGGCATCCGCTCCGGTTCCCCTCGCTGACGGCGCGACCGACATTGCGCGACGGAGGAGGCTAGCGTTGTCGGACTTGCGACCATCGGGACCCCGCATGCGACGATCGCCCGACCTCGTCGGCTCCCTGATGCTGGGCCTGATCCGGGCCTACCAGCTCACGCTGTCCGCCCTCATAGGACGCAGGTGCCGGCACCTGCCGACCTGCTCGGAATATGCGATGGACGCCATCCGGCTGCATGGCGCGTGGCGGGGATTCTGGCTCGGCCTCTCCCGCGTGCTCCGCTGCCATCCCTGGGGAAGCGAGGGGTTCGATCCGGTCCCTGAGACGTTGCCGGACCATGGCTGGCGTTTCTGGCGCTACGGGAAAGGGAGGTTGCCCGAAACGAAAGACCCCCGGCCAGGCCGGGGGTCTTGAGGTCGTTCGGGGGAGAATGGCTCAGGGCTTGTAGACCGGAGCGTCGGCGACCGGTTCCGGGGTGTCGAACAGGCCGGTGAAGTTCCAGGTCACGCCAAGCCGCACCATGTGCAGCTCCTCGAAGTCGAGATCGGCAAAGCAGGGGGTGCCGCAGACGCCCGGAACGGTGAGGTCGTACAGCTTCTTGTTGAAGCTGCCGAACAGATATTCGAGGCGGGCGTGGATGTTGGAGGTGAAGGCATGCTCGATGCCGCCGCCGACCAGCCAGCCGAAGTGTGTCTGCTTGTCGCTCTCGGGATCGGAGTTCGGGCCGACCAGGGCGTCGATGGTGCCGGTCAGCCAGCCCACGCCGCCCGTGGCATAGAGCAGGGTCTCGTCCGTCGCGAGCCAGCCCACGCGGCCGCGGATCGTGCCGAGGTTGTTGATCTTGAACTCCACATCGTCGAGCATGTTGTGGGCCATCTTGCCGCCCCAGGAATAGTCACCCTCGACGCCGAGCACCCAGCGGTCGATCTGGTAGTTGAAGCCGGCCACCACGCCGCCCATGTAGCCGCAGCCGTTCAGGTCCGGATCGGGGCCGGAGGAGGGGATGTAGTGGGTCTCCATGCAGGCGATGGTGCCGATGCCGCCGAGATAGGGGCCGGTCCAGTCTGAGCGGCGAAGCTCGGGCTCTGGCGGCGGCGGCGCGGAATAATCGGCGGCGAGAGCCGAAAGGGGCGCCGCGATCACGGACGCGGCAAGCGCCACGGCCGCGAGAACAAAACGAGGACGAAAATAGCTCATTGGTCTTCCCCGAACATGGTTACTGGTTCGCTCGTGACGGGTTTAGGCCATTAAGGTTAACGAACTCTTTTAAGTTGTGACGTCGGGGAATGGCCGTTTTCGGCGGGACTTGACGCAAGAGGGGGCCAAAGGGCAGAAGAGCCGCTCGCTTACCTGCGCCCGTATGCAGCGAGTGAGCCGGAGGACCTGGAATGATTTCTCTAGAATTTCCGGACGGCAGCCGCCGTTCGTTCGAGAAGGGCGTCAGCGGCCGCGATGTCGCCGCCTCAATCGCCAAATCCCTTGAAAAAAAGGCTGTCGCCGTCTCCCTGAACGGCAAGCTCGCCGACCTCTCCGAGCCGATCGGGGAAGATGCGCGGATCCGCATCGTCACCCGCGATGATGCAGAAGCGCTGGAACTCATCCGACACGACTGCGCGCATGTGCTGGCGGAGGCGGTTCAAGAGCTCTTCCCGGGCACGCAAGTGACCATCGGCCCGGTGATCGAGAACGGCTTCTATTACGACTTTGCCCGCAATCAGCCCTTCACTCCGGAAGACTTTCCGGCCATCGAAAAGAAGATGGCGGAGGTCATCGCCCGCGACCGGCCCTTCACGAAGGAGGTGTGGGACCGGGAGAAGGCTAAGCGCGTGTTCGCGGAGAAGGGCGAGGCCTTCAAGGTCGAACTCGTCGATGCGATCCCCGCTGGGGACAACGTCAATATCTACTACCAGGGCGACTGGTTCGACCTCTGCCGCGGTCCCCACATGACCTCAACCGGCAAGGTCGGAAACGCCTTCAAGCTCATGAAGGTGGCGGGCGCCTACTGGCGGGGCGATTCCAACAACCCGATGCTCACCCGCATCTACGGCACCGCCTGGGCAAGCAAGGCCGATCTCGATGGCTATCTCAGGCAGCTCGAGGAGGCCGAGAAGCGCGACCATCGCAAGCTCGGGCGCGAGATGGATCTCTTCCACTTCCAGGAGGAGGCGCCGGGCTCGGTCTTCTGGCATCCCAAGGGCTGGTCGCTCTACCAGACGCTCGAGAACTACATACGGCGCCGCCAGACGGCCGCGGGCTACGAGGAGGTGAACTCGCCGCAGCTCATGGACTCCTCGCTCTGGGTGACGTCCGGACACATGGAGAAGTACCGGGACATGATGTTCCTCACGGAAACGCGCGAGGACGATCCCCGGGTCTATGCCATCAAGCCCATGAACTGCCCGGGCCACGTGCAGATCTTCAAGAACGGGCTCAAGTCCTATCGCGACCTGCCGCTCAAGATCGCGGAGTTCGGCAAGGTGCACCGCTTCGAGCCGTCGGGCGCGCTGCACGGGCTCATGCGCGTGCGCGCCTTCACGCAGGACGACGCGCACGTCTTCATCACCGAGAGCCAGATCGCCGAGGAATGCCTGGCGATGAACGACCTGATCCTCTCGATCTACCAGGATTTTGGGTTCGACGACGTCACGATCAAGTTCTCCGACCGGCCCGACCAACGGATCGGCGCCGACGAGGTGTGGGACAAGGCCGAGGCCGCGCTCATGCGGGCGCTCGAGACCTCAGGCCGGCCCTGGACGCTCAACAAGGGCGAGGGCGCCTTCTACGGCCCCAAGCTCGAATACGTGCTGCGCGACGCCATCGGTCGAGACTGGCAGTGCGGCACCGTGCAGGTCGATCTCAACCTGCCGGGCCGGCTCGGCGCCTTCTTCATCGACGAGCATTCCCACAAGGTCGTGCCGGTGATGCTGCATCGGGCGATGTTCGGCTCGCTCGAACGCTTCACAGGCATCCTGATCGAGCACCACGCGGGCCACCTGCCGCTGTGGCTCTCGCCCACGCAGGCCGTGGTCGCGACCATCACGTCCGACGCCGACACTTATGCGCTCGAGACGCGCGACCGGTTGCGCCGGGCGGGCTTGAGGGTCGAGGCGGACGTCAGGAACGAAAAGATCAACTACAAGGTCCGCGAGCACTCGCTCGCCAAGACGCCGGTGCTCCTGGTGGTCGGCAAGAAGGAGGCGGCCGAGGGCAAGGTCTCGATCCGCCGTCTCGGCTCGGAGAAGCAGGAGGTCGTGCCGTTCGAGACCGCGATGGTCATGCTTCTGGATGAGTCGTTGGCGCCCGACGAACGTCGGCTCAAGGTGGCCGCCTGAGCGCTACTCGGCAACCACCACGCGGGTGGTCTTGCCGGCCACCACGCTGAAGGAGGCCTTGCGTCTCGATCCCGCGATATCCGCCTCGATGGCGTAGTCGCCGGGGGCGAGGATCAGGTTGGGGCGGATGCCTTGTCCCGATGACACATCACGGCCATCGGCGGTCCGCACGACCCACGGAGTGTCGCGGGTAGCGGCGGAAATGTCGATACGGGCCACGCCGGCGAGGTGGGCGATCTCCACGCTCGTCAGGACGCCAGGCTTCACCGTGACGCTGGTCTCGCTCACCGTGTTGCCTGGCAGGAAGCGGCTTTCGATGCGGTAGGATCCGGCCGCCACGCGCAGAAGCTCGCCCTGGCCCGCCGAGGCGGCGATCTCGCGGCCCGCGAGAGGTCCGCTCAAGGCGAGAACCTTGTGGCGGGCGACGACGCCGACCGGCATGCCGATCGTGTCGAGGGTGGAGAGGGCGCGGATGCCACCCACGTTCAGGATGAGCGTGAGCCCCACGAAGCGGCCAGGCTCCACCCGCACAGAATGCGCGACCCTGACCGCGCCGTAGCTCGCCTCGACCAGATAGTCGCCGGGCTCGAGCTTGAGATCCGTTACAGGCGATTCCTGCGTGAAGATCGTCTCGCCGCCGGCGGCGTCGGACGCCAGGGCGCGCTTGACGGTCCAGCCGACCGGGCGCGTGATGAGATTGCCGGTGACGCTGAGCCGGGCAGCGAGCTCGAGACCTTCTCGGCCTTCGCCCGTGCGTTCGATGCGAAGCTCGTGTGGAACTTCGAGTGGCCTGATCGCCGCGGTGGCAAGGGGATCGGCTGTCGGCGCGGCGGTCGGCGAGCCGAAGGGACCCGTGGCGGCGAGAAGGAAAGCAAGAAGGGCCACCGCCTTCCGGCGATGGCCCATCCGGTGCTGCGATGCACGTGTGGGAGAAGCGTGCATGCAGAATAGCCCCGTACACCCCGTTACACACCCCCCAGCCTTGTTCCCGGCCGGCGTCGGAGGCGAGTTAGCCAGAGGGGTCCTCGGGGCGCAAATTCAAAGTTAAAAATGGGTTAACGGCCGAGGCCGGCTTTTCCGCAAACTGGATTAAAGCTTTCAAGAGAATGAACTATCTCGGTCCCATAGCAGGACTCGGACGGCGCCGGGCTTCATCGCATTGCCCCCGGCGCAGACACGGGCCTATATGCTTGCAGGGCGGAGCAGATGCGACAGGGCAATTCTTGACAAAAATAGTCGGAATATTCAGCACAACGGCATCCCCAGAAGGAGTGTGCTGATGAATGTGATGATCCGCGACGGGCTTCCGGCCGAGATGCTGAACCAGCGCGATGATCCCCTGAGCCTGCTCAAGACCCGCCGCTCGGCCTCGACCAAGGCCATGGGCGAGCCGGGCCCGACGCCCGAGCAGCTTACCCAGATTCTCGAGGTGGCGGTGCGGGTGCCGGACCACGGGAAGCTCACGCCGTGGCGTTTCATCCTGTTCGAAGGCGAGGCGCGGGCGCGCATGGGGGAAATTCTCGCCGAGCGGTGGCCTGTCGTCCGGCCCGACGCGAGCTCCGACTGGATTCCGGTCATGCGCCGGCTTTTCCTCAGGGCGCCGACCGTGCTGTGTGTCGTGTCGCGCGCGGGCTCTCACGATAAGATCCCCGAATGGGAGCAAATCCTGTCGGCGGGAGCGGTCTGCCAGAACATCCTGATCGCCGCCACCGCGCTCGGCATCGGCTGCCAGTGGATCACCGAGTGGGGCGCCTATGATCCGGAGATCCGCAAGGCGATGGGGCTAGAGCCGCAGGAGAAGGTGGCGGGCTTCATCTATCTCGGCACCTCGGGCGAGCCCCTGAGCGACCGGCCGCGGCCCGATCCGAAAAGCCTGCTCACACGCTGGCAGGGCTGAGCGCTGCATGGGCATCCGGGGCATCCTCTTCGACAAGGACGGCACGCTCATCGACTTTCCCGCCACCTGGGAGCCGGTGTTGCGGGCTCTTGCCGGCGAGTTTGCGAAGAACGATTCCCGAAGCGCGGAAGAACTGCTCGCCCTGGCGGGCTACGATCCGCAATTGAAAGAGTTCACTCCGGGCTCGGTGTGGGCTGCCGGCCACACGCTCGACCTCGTGCGGGCCTGGGCACCGGGAACCGATCCGCGGCGCGAGGCGGACCTCGTGCGCTGGGTGGACGATTTCTGCGCCAGCGCCGCCCCCGACAGCGCGATGGCGCTGACCGATCTGCAGGTGCTCTTCGGAACACTGGCAGAAGCAGGCTATCTGCTCGGCGTCGCCACCAACGACAACGAGCGCTCGGCCAGGGCGACGATGGCGCGTCTCGGCGTCCTCGACCGGTTCGCGCTGGTCATGGGCTACGACAGCGTGCCCGATCCGAAGCCGGGCGCCGGGATGGTGCGGAAGTTCTGCGAAGCGACGGGACTGGCGCCGCAAGAGGTGGCCGTGGTGGGCGACAACCTTCACGACGTCGAGATGGCGCGCGCCGCGGGAGCGGGACTTGCCATCGGCGTCCTCAGCGGCAATGCCCGGCGCGAGCATCTGGAGGATCACGCCGACCATCTCATCGACTCGATCGTGGGCTTGCCGGCTTTGCTGCTCGAAATCAGGGAACGCAGGCAAGCGCATGTTCTATGACGCCATCAAGAACGACCACGGCTTTTCCTTCGATCCGTTCAAGGCGGTGGTGGTTCCGCGCCCCATCGGCTGGGTCTCCACGCTGTCGCCCGACGGGATAGCCAACCTCGCGCCCTACAGCTTCTTCAATGCCTTCGCGGAAGCGCCGCATTACATCGCCTACGGCTCCGGCGAGGCCCGCAGAAGCGGCTTCAAGGACTCGCTCCGAAACATCGAGGCGACCGGCGAATTCGTCATGAACCTCGCCACCTGGGATCTGCGGGAGCAGATGAACCTGAGCTCCGCCCATCTGCCTTACGGGACCGACGAATTTGCGCATGCCGGCCTCACCAAGGCAGCGAGCCGGCTGGTGAAGGCGCCGCGGGTGGCGGAAAGCCCCGTCGCCCTCGAGTGCCGGCATTTCCAGACGATCCCGCTCCCGGACGATCATGGGCGGGCGGTGGATCACATGGTGATCGGCCGTGTGATCGGGGTCCATATCGACGACCGCTTCATCAAGGACGGCCGCGTCGATACCGCCGCCATGCAGCCTATCGCGCGACTCGGCTACTCGGAATACGCCGTCGTCACGGAAGCCTTCCGGATGCGCCGGCCGGACTGATGCCGATTGTTGATGCCGCTGTGATCTGCTAACGGGATAGCGCCGCCAACAACCAGGGGAGGCGACCATGGCACGCCATCGCGATCCCTTCGACTGCCAGTCCTTTTGAGCGCTCCTCCAAGCGCCGCAAAGGCTATCCGTCCGAAACGCACGTGAAACGCGGCCAGCGCATGGTGCGCGGGCGATGTGGAATTGCTCGAGAAGCTCGGCAGGAACGATCTCTGCCCCTGCGTTTCGCGGAGGTCGTTTCAAGCGCTGCTGCATGAGGAGCGGTCGATATGACGGCTCCGAGCGGGGCCATTACTTCCGTGAGGACTGAGTTCGGCAGCACGGGCGAAACGCGGGATCGGACAGTCATGTCACGGTCACGCCGGCGTCTGCCCAGGCTTCGCGCATGCGGGCGAGCGATCCGTCGAGGTCGATGGCGCGGCAGGCTCCCTCGATCACCGTCGCATTGAAGCCGAGCCGGCGGGCATCGAGCGCGGAGAAGCCGACGCAATAATCGGTCGCGAGCCCGACAAGCACCACGTCCGCGAAGCCGCGCTCGCGCAGATAGCCGCCAAGACCGGTGGGCGTCGTGCGGTCGTTCTCGAAGAAGGCGGAATAGGAATCGATCTCCCGGCGGTAGCCCTTGCGGACAACGAGCTCCGCCCTCGTCCAGTCGAGGCCGGGGTGGAAGGCCGCGCCCTTTGATCCCTGGATGCAGTGATCGGGCCACAGCGTCTGCTCCCCATAGGCGATCGTCACGGTCGAGAACGGCGCCTTGCCGCGATGCTCGGAGGCGAACGACAGATGGCGCGGCGGATGCCAGTCCTGCGTCAGCACCACGTGCTGGTGCTCGGCCATGAGGGCGTTAACGACCGGCACGATCTCGTCGCCCCTTTGCACCGCGAGGGCACCACCGGGGCAGAAGTCGTTCTGGACGTCGATGACGATCAGCGCGCGCATGGAAGTTCCCTCACAGCCCGTATTTTCTTGCCCGCTCCAGCAGCCTTTCCGCCCTCAGGAGATGCGGCCTGTCCACCATCTCTCCCTCGATGCCGACGACGCCGACATCCGTTGCCGCGAAGGCCTCGACGATGCGCGTGGCGCGGGCCACGGCCTCGGGCGCCGGCGTGAAGATCCGGTTGA
>JBFXDI010000044.1:0-28455 GCA_050181295.1 Parvibaculaceae bacterium
GTCGCCGACAAGGTGCGCGGCAAGCTCGGCGACGACGGCGCGCACAACCTTGCCTTCGTCCGCAAGGCCATCACCGCCGAACTCCACCGGCTGTCACCGGAGAGCGAAGCCCACACGCTGCGCCTTGTCCTCATGCAGGCCGCGGCCGACGCCGACATCGTCCTCGATCTTCACACGGATTCGGAAGCCGAGCTCCATATCTATCTCGATCCCGAACAATGGCCGGGTGCGGCGGACCTCGCCGGCCTGCTCAAGGCTTCGGTCGTCATGTTCGCCCGAAATTCGGGCAACGACCCCTTCGAGGAGACCGTTGCCCTGCCCTACCTGAAAGCCAAGGAAGGAAATCCGGGACGGCCGCTCGCGACACCGCTCACCGCCGTGGTCGAACTGCGCGGCGAAAGCGATGTCTCGGACGACCTGGCGAGCCCCGACAGCGAGGCGCTCTTCCGCTTTCTGGTCCACCGCGGCGTCATTGGCGGGAAAGAGGGCGACATTCCGGTCTTCACCGGCATAGCGGCGCCCTTCGAGGCGACCGAAATCGTGCGCTCCCCGGCGGCCGGCATCGTCGTCTACAAGCAGGAGCTCGGAGCGACGGTCGCGAAAGGCGACCTCATCGCCGAGATCGTCGATCCTCTGGGTCAGGACGGCCGGAAGCGGGTGCAGGTCACCGCGGGCGCCGACGGCCGTTTCTTCACCCGTTCGCAGACCAGGCTTGCCTGGCCCGGGGCGGCCATCGGGAAGATCCAGGCTTTCAAGCCACTGCCAGGCCGCGAGTCCGGCCGGCTTCTCTACGATTGAGAAGGCTCAGACGTTCTTCAGAACGATCGCCTGCGCCACGATGCAGCGCTCGCCGTTGTAGGTGATGGCGGGCGAGCCGTGCAGCTCGTAGCCGTCCTCGAGCGCCTTGGAGACGCGCTCGCAAAAGGCCCTGTCGTCAGGCCCCGTCAGCACGCGGTAGCGAAGCTTCTCGCTCATCACCATCCTCCATGTCCGGAGGTGGCGAGTTAGAAGCTCTCCGTCCGGAAAGCAATGCGACGCGTTGCAGAGCGCTATCCGATCCCGCTGAAAATCCCCTCTAACGTTCGAAGATCTTGATGCCGAGCGGGCGGCCCATCGAAGGGCAGGCGCTGACGGCCGCCAGCACATCCATGCCCGCCACCATGTCGATATAGTCGCCGGGCTTGCTGTGGCCGGTGATCAGCTTGAACGATGCCGAGAAGTAATCGTATTCCAGCGTCTGGAAGATGTTGAAGGGATCGGGGATGTCCTCGGGCGCGATCTTCCACGGCGCGACCGCCTTCTGGAGCACCTCGTAACAGCCGAAAGGCGGGACGCCGAGAGGACCCCCAACCTTCATCTTCCGCTCGCTGAAGCCCGTGTAGTCCTTGTCCTTGAAATTCCGGAAGACCCAGGCGCTGCACATCCCGTATTGCAGGTCGTGGACCGCGTAGGTGTCCTCGACGATCGTGAACATCACGTTGTTGTCGCGGGAATAGAGGTGGTGTCCCGTCGTGATCATCAGGCGGCCCTGGTTGGCCTTGGTGCGCGCCTGGGAGAACCGCTCGTCGAAACTCGCGGCATTGAAGCAGACGAAATCGCAGATCGCCGCGCCCTCGATGTCGACGATGCGCATCCGCTGGCCGCGCTTCACCATCCAGGCGCCGCCTTCGCGCGCCGGCACCACCTCGTCCACAAGCAGCTTTCCGACAGACGGCGCGCCGCCGGCGCCCGAAGCGTCCGCCGCCGGTGCGATCCGGTGGTCCATGGCTTGCCTCCCTGATCTTCGCCGCACGGCCCTCCGCAGCGTAGCGCTTGACAAGTCCGCGGCGGGAGTCGCCAATTAGGGAGTATACCCCCTATTGGACGAGGGAGCAAGGCGACCCATGGCCAACACCGAAGTCCGCTTCTGCGGAATTCCGTTCAAGAACCCCGTGCTGGTCGCTTCGCTGGAGACCACCAACAGTCCCGATCTGATGCGCCAGTGCATCGACGGCGGCGCGGCCGGGGTCATCGTGAAAACGCTCACCGACATCGAGGACATGGCGCGCCTCACCGAGAACTCGAAGTACTGCATCATGAACGACCGCGGCGAGATCATCCGCGGCAAGATCCCGCGCGATTTCGTCTTCTACAGCCGCTCTGGCTATTCCAGCACCCACTACAAGGAATGGACCCGCGACCTGATCGAAACGCAAGCCTATGCGGCCGAGCGCGGGGCGCATGTGATCGGGAGCGCAGGCGCGAAAGACATCGCCGGCTGGAAGGATATCTGCCGCACGATCGAGGACTGCGGATTGCCCATGGTGGAACTCAATTTCGGCTGTCCCCACCCCGCGATGATGCCCGGCGTGCACGGCGGCTCGATGATCGGCCAGGACACCGACGTCGCCTACGAGGTCACCCGAGCGGTCTGCGAGACGGTGCGCATTCCCGTCATGGTCAAGCTCACGCCCGACCAATCACGCCCGGTCGAGATCGCGCGCGCCGTGCGCGAAGCGGGCGCCGCCGCCGTCACGGCTACCAACCGGCACACGGGATTCGCCGTCGACATCGAGACCGGGCAGCCGCGGATCGGCGGACCCGCCGGCATAGGCGGCACCTGGGTCAAGCCGTTGTCGCTCAGATGGGTGCATCGTATCCATACTGAGATCGGCATGCCCATTTCCGGCTCGAACGGCATCTTCGACCATCGCGACGTGGTCGAGTTCCTCATGACGGGGGCCGGCATCGTGCAGGTCGGCTCGGTGCTCATGCTGAAGGGCCTGCGATGGCTGCCGAAGATCATCGAGGGTCTTGAGAAGTTCATGGACAGCCACGGCTATCTGACCATCGATTCGATGATCGGGATCGCCTCGCGGCAGGCCGCCAGGGATTATTCGGCCCAGTTCAGCAAGAGCCGGGTGCATGTCGCGATCGATGCCGACACATGCCGCAATCCGACCTGCACCGTCTGCATCCAGGACTGCTTCTACGAGGCCCTGTCGCAACATCCGGAAGGCCGGATCGAGGTGCATGCCGAGAACTGCATCGGCTGCGAGTTGTGCCTCGATGTCTGTCCGTTCGACTCGATCAGCATGCGGCGGACGTCTCCGGAGCAATTCGATGCCGGTTACTTCGACATCCCCGAGCAGGTCTACGAAAGCGGCAAGTTCACAACCGCCCGCAACAATCCCTCAACGATCCGTCGAAGCAATCCGAGGCTCGCCTTCGAACCCGCGGAGTGACGTGGCGCATCAGGGGTCGCGGCGCTGCCTCGGCTTGGCGGGGCGATCCGCAGGCAGCGTGAGCGGTGCCCGGCTCGCGGCGTTCTCGCCGTTGATGATCTTCTGCATCATGCGCGTGAACAGGCGGCGCTCGGCCGGATCGAGCGGCGCCAGGAACCGCTGCTGGGCTCGTGCCATCGAGCCTTGCATCTCCCGGACAAGCCGGGCGCCGAGCGCCGTGATCCTCACGGTGTTGGCGCGCCGGTCCTGCGCGGATCGCGTGCGCTCGACAATCCCCCGGCGCTCAAGCCGCCGCATCACATCAGCGCCGCTCGTGCGGTCGATGCCGACCTCGCTCGAAAGGGAAACCTGATCCAGGGGGCCTCGCTCCTGGAGCACCGTCAGGAGGCCGTACTGGACCGGGGTGAGGTCGAAGGCGCGGCACTCGTCGGCGAAGATGCCGACATGGATCTGGTGCAGGCGGCGGACCAGGTAGCCCGGACGCGACCAGAGATCCGGATAATCCGTCTCCACCGCGGCGTCGGATTCCGGCACATCAGTGTCCACGTGGTCGGGCGAGGCCTGTTCCTCCCTGCACTATGCCCGGTTCACCCAGCGGCCGGCTTCGTCCTGCTGCCAATAGGTGGCTGCATGGCCCTCGGCCTTGATCGCCTTCCAGCGCTCGCGCGCCTCTTCGACCGCCGCTTCGTCACGGCCGTCGAAGAGATAGACGGCGCGCTCCAGTCCTTCGAGGTTCTCCGGAGGCGCACCGTCGACGAAGAAGCGCACGGTCGCGGCGTTCGGCGCGTCGGAGCCCGCCGTCAGCCACACCGGCTGCAGCTCGCCGTCGCCGTCGGCAGCCGACCCGTGCGGCAGGAAGGATTCCTCGCGATAGCTCCAGAGCGTCGAGGAAAGTGCTTCGACCCGCTCCGCGCTCGCCGCCTGCACCACGGCGCGCCATCCGCGTTCGATCGTCTTCTCGAGCAGCCGCGGCAGCACGGCCTCCAGGGTCTGGCGTTCGAGATGGTAGAAGAGAACTTCCGTCACGGTCGGCCGCTCAATTCATTCAGGCCTTGCATCGGTGCGCGTGTCTGCGAGGTAGCGCGCATAAACCCATCCCCGCTCGCCATTGTAGTCGGTCAGGCACCATTTGAAGGCATAACCTGAAACGGCCTGGCATTCCGACACACGCACGTCGCGCGCATCCGCGGCTATGCGGGTGACGATCCCGAACTGGGTGCCGGGGCCGGAGCGTACATTCAGCATGTCCGGCGCCCTGTGGTCGATCACGCGATAGATCCGCTCCCCGCTCGAACCCGTCGCAGGAGCATCGGAACTCCCCGAGCCGCCCGAGGACTGGGCGTCCGCGTCGAGCGGTATAAAAGCAAGCAGCACCACGAGACACCACGCGGCCGGCGGCCGTCCGGACGGCCGGCTCCACGATTTTCGCATAGGAACCCTCCTACTTCTCGTAGTGGTCCTCGACCAGTCTGTTCAGGAGCCGCACGCCCCAACCCGAGCCCCAGGACTGGTTGATCGCGTTCTTGACCGAGTCCATGGCCGTGCCGGCGATGTCGAGGTGCGCCCAGGGTAGGTCGTTGACAAAGCGCTGCACGAACTGCGCCGCGGTGATGGCGCCGGCGTTGCGCCCGCCGGTGTTCTTCACATCGGCGATGTCGGAGTCGATGATCTTGTCGTATTCCGGGGCGAGCGGCATGCGCCACACCTTTTCGCCTGTGGCCTTGCCGGCCGCGAAAAGCCGCTCGGCAAGCTCGTCGTTGTTGGAGAAGAGGCCCGCATGCTCCTTGCCGAGCGCCACGATGATGGCGCCGGTCAGCGTCGCGAGGCTCACCATGAAGCGCGGCTTGAACTGCTTCTGCGTGTACCAGAGCGCGTCCGCCAGGACGAGGCGGCCTTCGGCGTCGGTGTTGAGGATCGATATGGTCTGGCCGGACATGGACGTCACGACGTCGCCCGGCCGCTGCGCGTTGCCGTCCGGCATGTTCTCGACAAGGCCGATCACGCCGACCACATTCGCCCGGGCCTTGCGGGTGGCGAGCGCCGCCATGAGGCCCGTCACGGCGGCCGCTCCGCCCATGTCGCCCTTCATGTCTTCCATGCCCTGAGCCGGCTTGATCGAGATGCCGCCCGTGTCGAAGGTCACGCCCTTGCCGACAAAGGCCACCGGCTGGCCGCCCTTGGGGCCGCCGTTCCAGCGCATGACGACCAGCCGCGCCGGGCGGGCGGAGCCCTGCGCCACGCCCAGAAGCGCCCGCATGCCGAGCTTCTGCATCTGCTTCGGCTCGAGCACGGTGACGTCCACCCCTGACTTCTGGAGCTCGCGGGCGCGGCGGGCGAACTCCTCCGGATAAAGCACGTTGGCCGGCTCGTTCACGAGGTCGCGCGCCAGGTGGACCGCATCGGCGATGCCGTCCAGGGCCCGGAAGGCCTTGCGCGCCTCGCCCGCCTGCTCCGTCAGGATCGTCGCCGTCGCGAGGCGGGGAGCGTCATCCTTCTTCTTCGACTTGTATTTGTCGAAGGAATAGGTGCGGAGCCGCATTCCGGATGCAATCCGGGCGGCTGCCTCACCTGCGCTGGAAGCCGCCTTTCCGGGCAATTCCACCGCCACGGCCGCCTCGCCCGCCTTCGCCGCTTGCAGCGCTCCGGCAATTCCTCCGCCGACAAGCTCCAGATCCAGCGCCCCGAGTTTCGCAACGTTTCCAACGCCGTAGAGGAAAATCCGCAACCTTTCATTGCTGTCCGGCGCCGCCACGTCCAGGCATTGATCCCTTTTGCCGTCGAAGCGGGCGATCTTCATGGCCCGCTTCAGCCGGCCACCGCAGTCGCGATCGGCCGCTTCCCCCAGCGGTCCCAACGCCCCGCTTTCTCCGACCAGCAGCACGAGGGATCCGACCGTGGGAAGTGACGGAGCGGCAAATTTGGTCTTCATGGGCATGTCCTGTCGAGGGGGGCGGGGCGATGTTGCGGAGACGCGTCAGCTTTAGAGTATTTTTGCCTTGGTTGAAATCGCAACTCTCCCGGAAAAGTGGCCGCTAGGACAGGTGTGGAGAGCACCTTCGACCGGCACCATTCCCCTTCACCTGCCAAGAGCGAAGGGTTAAAAGAGGCGGCAAGTTTCGTTGGCCGGGAGCGACTCAATCCTCCAGCCAAGCGAAGGGGAGCATGGCGAGCGGCGGGCGCACGTATGCGGGCGGCGGACAGTGGGGGCTGGCTAAACGCCAGAACCCTCGCCTTTTTGCGCTTGGCGCGACGCTTCTCCTGGCCATGGCGATCCTCTTGGTGGGGGGGCTCAGTTCGTCCGTTTCGGCCAGATCCGACCTGCCGGTTCCCTCCAACAAGAACAAGAAGGCGGACAAGATCAATCCGGACCTCAAGACGCCGCCCAAGGGGACACGGGTGAACGTCGTCGCCAACCGGATCACCTACAATTCACGCACCAAGATCGCGGTCGCGACCGGCAGCATCTACATGACGTACGGGAGGTACGTCCTGGTCGCCACGAAGGTCACCTACGACCAGAAGAACGACCGGATGACGGCCGAGGGCGAGGTGCGGCTCACGGAGCCCGGCGGCAACATCCTCGAGGCCGAGTTCGCCCAACTGGAAAACAAGTTCCGCGACGGCTTCGCCCGGCACCTGCGGCTGCTTCTCACCAATGACGCCACCATCACGGCGGACTATGCGCGCCGCAGGGACGGATATCTGACCGTCTACCAGAACGTCACGTATACGCGCTGCAAGACTTGCGAGATCTCGCCCGGCGTCCCGCTGTGGCAGATCCGGTCGGCGGAAGTCACGCACGACGAACGCAAGCACCGCATCTACCATCGCGACGCGACACTGGAGTTTCTCGGGCTGCCGGTGGCCTACACGCCCTATTTCCGGCACGCCGACCCAACGCTCAAGCGCGACTCAGGCCTCCTGTCGCCGAATTTCATGCACTCCAACAAGACGGGATTCGGGGTCGAAATCCCCTATTTCTGGAACATCTCGCCCAACATGGACGTGACCTTCCGGCCGCTCGTCACCACGCGGCAGGGCCCCATGGCGCGCGGCGTCTTCCGGCACCGGGTCGGAAGCGGCGAGTACTCGATCGATCTGGCAGGCATCTATCAGCTCGATGACAATCTCGACCCGCCGGACGACCGGCACTTCCGCGGCTTCGCGCGCACGCAGGGCGATTTCCGCATCAACGACCGCTGGACGTGGGGCTGGGACATCACCCAGGCAAGCGACCGCACGTTCGCCCGGCGCTACAGGATCGACAGCCGCGACCACATCGAGAACGTCATCCATCTGACGGGGCTGAGCGGCCGCAACTACTTCTCGGCCCAGGCGCTGCAATTCCGCGGCCTGCTCTCGACCGACGACAACGACACCTACCCGTTCGTAGCCCCGTATATCCGCCACAGCTACTACTTCGATCAGCCGGTGCTGGGCGGCGAACTCGGTTTCGACACCAACGTCTACAGCCTCTATCGCGACGATCCGATAGCGCTCTATCCGGACGTCAATCAGGGCGAGACCCAGACCCGCGGCGTCTTCACCGCCCACTGGCAGCGCCAGTTCATCGGCGGCATGGGCACCGTCGTCACGCCCTTCGCGCGGCTGAGGAACGACGTCTACATCACCCACAAGCTGCCCGACCCCGGCAACGGCTTCCGCAACGACGAGGTGATCGGCCGGGTGCTTCCGACGGCCGGCGTCGACATGCGCTGGCCGTTCGTGCGCTCCGATGCGCTGGGCCAGCACGTGATGACGCCGGTGGCGCAGGTCATCTCGGCCAGCAACGAGTATGACGAGAACCGGATCGGGAACGAGGACGCGATCAACCTCAATTACGACACGACCAGCCTTTTCCTGACGGACCGCTTCACGGGCCTCGACCGTTTCGAGGGCGGCACGCGCGCCAATGTCGGCATGCTGTACAGCCTGCTCCTGCCGGAGGGTGGGTTCCTGCGCGCCAGCGCCGGCCAGTCCTATCATGTGGCCGGAGACAACAGCTTCACGAGATTCTCAGGGCTCGAAGGCACCTACTCCGATCTCGTGGCAGGCGTCGCGCTCGCTCCCATCGACGGCCTTGAGTTCACCTACCAGGTGCGCGCGAACGAGACGAATTTCGACATCCGGAGCCAGGAAGCCGGGCTTACGGTCACCGCCGGGCGGCTCACCGCGTCGGCCAGCTATGTGGATGTCGATGCCGAGCCTGCTTATGGCCGCAACCGGCGGGAGGAGCAGGTCTGGTCGACCGCCGACTTCAGCCTCGGCGGAGGGCTGAGCATCTTCGGCGGCGCACGCTACGATCTCGTCGACGACAAGCTCGTCCGGGCGCTCGCCGGCGTCGGCTATGAGTGCGACTGCTTCACCGCCAAGGTTTTCTACAAGTTCGACAACACATCGGACAACGAGTTCGACGGCAGCAGCCACTCCATCTTCCTGTCGGTCGACTTCCACACGCTCGGCGGGGCCACGGTCGGCACCGGGCTTTGAGGCGGCGTACCACAGAGACGCCATGGTAGGCGGGTAGACTTCCCGCCCTGTGCCGCGGCCCATTACCTTGAGATTTCGGAATCGGCCCATATAATGGTCAACATTATGAAAAAGCTCGCAAAGTTCTCCGCAGCGGTGTTTCTCGCCATCGGGCTCGCGTCAGGCGCCGGGATCGTCACGGCGCAGGCCGCCTCCAATTCCGATGGTCAGCGCGTGGTGGTCACCGTCAACGACCAGCCCATTACCAATTACGACGTCTCGCAGAGGATGCGCCTGAACGAGGCGCTGAACATGGCGCGCGGCAGCGACGAGCAGAAGCGCAAGGATGCTCTCCAGGACCTGATCGATGACGTCATCAAGCGCTCGGAGGCCAAGAAGAACCAGGTCGAGCCCTCCGACAAGCAGGTCGACGAGGCCGTGGAGCGGCTCGCCAAGAACATGAATTCCACCACCGATAGCCTGGCCAAGACGTTGCAGGGCAAGGGCATCAGCCTCTCGACGCTCAAGAATCACATCAAGGCGTCGATCTCGTTCAACTGGATCATGACGCGAAAGCTCAACCTCAAGGTCGAGGTGGACAAGGCGGAAGTCGACAGGCGCTATGCCTCGATCATGGACGACCCGCGGCTGAAGCCGGTCGAAGTCTACGAGCTCATCGAGGTCGAGCTCCCTGTCGAGAGCTCGGCTGGCGCCATGATGGATCAGCTCATGTATGCCCGCGCCATCGAGGCGCAGCAGATCATCCAGAAATACAAGGGCTGCGGCTCGCTGCGGCAGGCCACGAGCGGGGTCTTCAACGTGAAGATCGGCCAGCCGGTGCAGGCGGAGGGTTCACGCCTGCCCGCCCAGATGAAGGGGGCGTTGAACAAGGCCGGCACCAAGAGCCTGCTCGGACCCATGCGCGGCAAGGGCGGCGTGCAGCTCATTGCTTTCTGCGGCCGGAAATCGGTCTCGCCGCCGAAGCCCAGCCGTGAAGTCGTCGAGGAGCTGGTGAAGAACGAGAAGTACCGCCTGCAGTCGGAACGCGTCATGCGAGACCTCAGGCGGTCCGCTTTCATCGACCACAAGAGCGCCTCGGTCGCCCAGTAGCAGCGCCCGACAGCAAGCAACCCAGTCCGGACATCCCTCGCCATGGCGCGCCCGCTCCCTCCCCTGGCGGTCACCATGGGCGAACCGGCGGGCATCGGCCCCGACATCATCCTGGCGGCATGGAGGATGCTCAAGGGAAAGCCGCGCAGCGCTTTTCTTGTCATCGGCGACGATAGGCTGTTCAGATCCCGCGCGCAGGGCCTGGGGTTAGACGTCGCCATACGACGGATCGCTGAGCCATCCGAGGCCACGCCGATATTTGCCGATGCGTTGCCCCTCCTGGAGGAGCCGCTGCCGCACCTGCCTCAAGCAGGAAAGCCCGACTCGGGAACGGCCGGCGCCGTCATCGCCTGCATCGAGAAGGCTGTAACGCTCGCGCTCGATGGCCGCATCGCAGGGATCGTGACCGGACCCATCCAGAAGGAAACGCTGTACGCCGCCGGCTTTTCGCATCAGGGCCACACGGATTTCCTCGCGCATCTCGCCGAACGGGCCGGCCACGGGGCGGAGCCGGTAATGATGCTGTCCTCGGGCACATTCAGGACCGTGCCCGTAACCGTGCATATTCCGCTGAAAAATGTTCCTGCCGCGCTCACCACGGAGCTTATCGTGCGGCAGGCGCGGGTCTGCGTCGCCGATCTCGCCCCGCTGCTCCGCCGACGGCCCCGCCTCGTCGTCACCGGCCTCAATCCGCATGCGGGAGAAGGCGCGACCATCGGCACGGAGGACCGCGACATCATCGTGCCGGCGGTGAAGCGCCTGAAGGATGACGGCATCGACGTCGTGGGACCCGTCGCGGCCGATTCGACCTTCCATGCGCAGGCGCGCGCCGGCTTCGATCTGGCGCTCTGCATGTATCACGACCAGGCGCTCATCCCGGTGAAGACGCTGGGCTTCCACAACGGCATCAACACCACGCTCGGCCTCCCCTTCGTGCGGACTTCGCCCGACCATGGCACGGCGCTCAGCCTCGCGGGGAGCGGCAAGGCCGACCCCCGAAGTCTGATCGCGGCTATCGACATGGCGCGGCGGCTGGCCGCCTCCGGCCGATGGCCGAAGCCCAGATGAGCGGAGAGCCAAGCCTGCCGCCTTTGCGGGAGGTGATCGCCGCCCTGGGGCTTTCAGCCCGGAAAAGCCTCGGACAGAACTTTCTCCTGGACCTCAATCTCACGCGCCGGATCGCCCGCGCGGCGGGGCCGCTCGAGGGGCATACCATCATCGAGGTGGGACCTGGCCCCGGCGGCCTGACCCGCGCGCTTCTCATGGAAGGAGCCCAACGGGTCGTCGCGGTCGAGCGCGACCAGCGGATGCTGCCGGCGCTCGAGGCGATTGCCGAAGCCTGGCCCGGCAAGCTCACGATCGTTGCGGGCGACGCGCTGGAAACGGATTGGCCGTCGCTCGGCAAGCCGCCGTTCAAGGTGGTCGCCAACCTCCCCTACAACATCGCCACCCCCCTCCTCGTCGGCTGGCTGAAGGCAAGCCCATGGCCGCCGTGGTGGACATCGCTGACGATCATGTTCCAGAAGGAGGTGGCGCTCCGCATCGTCGCGGCGCCGGGCACGGCCGACTACGGGCGCCTTTCGGTGCTTGCGCAGTGGCGCTCCTCTCCCCTCCGGCTGTTCGACGTCGACCCTCGCGCCTTCGTGCCTGCGCCGCAGGTGACGTCGAGCATCGTGCACATCACGCCGGCCATCCCGCGCGCAGAGTGCGGCGTGGCTCAGATCGAGCGTATCACCGCGGCTGCCTTCGGCCAGCGCCGCAAGATGCTGCGCGCAAACCTCAAGGCGCTGGCGCCCGATGCGGAGGCAAGGCTTGCAGCGGCCGGGATCGACCCGACGCGCCGCGCCGAAAGCCTTTCCATCGAGGAATTCGGGCTGCTGGCCACCCTATTCTCCAATTGAGCCTGCCCTCCGGCAGTGCAATTCTTCAGCCGGAAAGACCCGTGTCCACGCATCAGGAGACGCCATGCACTGCCAGGCCATGACCGGCTATGGAACCCCGCTCGAGGTGACGGAGCGGGAGACGCCACGACCCTCGGGAACCGAGGTCCTGCTGCGCGTCGGCCATTGCGGCGTCTGCCACAGCGATCTGCATCTCATGGACGGGTACTTCGACCTCGGCGAAGGCAGGAAGCTCGACATCCGATCCGGTCGGGCGCTCCCCATGGTCCTCGGACACGAGATCGCGGGCCATGTCGAAGCGGCAGGCCCGGAAGCCGGGGACCTCGACCCGTCCAGGCGCTATGCGGTCTACCCCTGGATCGGCTGCGGCACTTGCCCCCGCTGCCTCAGGGGCGACGAGCATCTCTGCGCCACCTCCCGCCATCTCGGCATCAATGTCGACGGCGGCTATGCGAGCCACGTGCTGGTGCCGCACCCGCGATACCTCATTGACGTGGACGGCATCGCGCCGGAGATCGCCGGCAGCCTCATGTGCTCCGGCATCACGGCCTACAGCGCCATCCGCAAGGCTCTGCCCTATCTCGCCGGAGGGCCGCTCATGATCATGGGACTTGGCGGGGTCGGCATGATGGGGCTGCAGATCGCGCGGGCGCTCACAGCCTCACCGCTCGTCGCCTGCGACATCGACCCGAGGAAGCGCGAGGCGGCCGCTGCCGCCAGCGCCGAGACGGTCGACCCCAACGCAGAAGGCGCCCGCAAGGCGCTTCTCAAGGCGAGAGGTCCCATGGATGCCGCCATCGATTTCGTGGGGGCCGAAAGCACGTTGGAGTTCGCGCAGGGCTCGGTCGGCAAGGCAGGCGCGGTCGTGGTGGCCGGCCTGTTTGGCGGCCGCTTCAGCCTTCCGATACCGATGTTTCCTCTACGGCAGCTCGCCGTGCTGGGCAGCTTTGTCGGATCTCTCGAAGAGGCGCGCGATCTTGTCACGCTTGCAAGAGATGGCAGGATCGCGCCAATACCGGTCGAAATGCGGTCGCTTTCGGAAGCCAACGCCACGCTCGATGACCTGCGTGGCGGCAGGATCGTGGGGCGCGTGACGCTGACACCTTGACGGCGCCCTTTCCGCGACGGATTCAAGAGCGGCGAAACGTCCTCGAATTTCAGGTCCTGGACCGGGGCGGCGCCCCAGCAGGTCGCCACCACAGGTTCACAGGGAGGCGCATGACGTTCGATCTCGGAAGGCTGCTGGCAGACAGGGGCCGCGAGAAATATGCCCTGCACGAGAAGTATCTGAACGTGCAACTCGTCCGCGTGCTGCGGACGATCGGCTACGATGTCGATTTCGTGTCCGCGGAAGGCCCCTATCTGACGGACGCGGCCGGACGGCGCTATCTCGATCTCCTCAGCGGCTTCGGCGTCTTCGCGGTCGGGCGCAACCATCCCGCGGTGGCGGATGCGCTGAGGCAGGTCATCGAGGCGCGGCTGCCGGGCCTCGTGCAGATGGACGTGTCGGCGCTCGCGGGCGTGCTCGCGGAGCGCCTGCTGGCGCTGACCGGCATGGACCGCGCCTTCTTCTGCTCCTCCGGCGCGGAGGCCGTCGAGGGCGCCATAAAATTCGCGCGCACGGCCACAGGGCGGGGAAAGCTTGTCTTCTGCGATCATGCCTATCACGGCCTCACGCTCGGTGCGCTGTCCGTCAACGGATCGGAGGTTTTCCGGAAAGGCTTCCAGCCGCTCCTGCCAGGGTGCGTGGAAATTCCCTTCAACGACCTTCAGGCGCTGGAGCGGACGCTCGCGGCGCGCGACGTGGCCGCCTTCATCGTCGAGCCGATCCAGGGCAAGGGCGTCTACATGCCCGAGGACGGCTATCTCGCGGAGGCCGCCAAGCTCTGCCGCAAATACGGCACGCTCTTCATCGCCGACGAAATCCAGACAGGCCTTGGACGCACCGGCCGGTTCCTCGCGTGCGAGCACTGGAACGTGGAGCCGGACATCGTGCTCCTTTCCAAGGCGCTCTCGGGCGGCTTCGCGCCGGTGGGCGCGATCCTCATGAAGCAGTGGATCCATGCAAAAATGTTCGACCGCATGGACCGGGCGCTCGTCCACGGCTCGACCTTCGCCAAGAACGACCTCGCCATGGCGGCCGGGCTCTCGACCTTGGGCGTCATCGAGGACGAGAAGCTGATCTCGCGCGCCGCCCGCATGGGCGAAACGATCATGGCCGACCTTTCGGCCCTGCGCGAGCGTTTCGAGCTCGTGAAGGACGTGCGCGGCAAGGGGCTGATGATCGGCATCGAGTTCGGCAAGCCGAAAAGCCTGCTGCTCAAGGGCGCCTGGAGCATGATAGAGGCGGCGAGCGAGGGCCTTTTCAGCCAGATGGTGCTCCTGCCGCTGTTCAAGGACCATCGCATCCTGACGCAGGTCTCCGGGCCCGGCGTCAACATCATCAAGCTCCTGCCGTCGCTCACCATCACGGAGGACGACCGGAGCTGGATCCGCAGGGGCTTCGAGCACGCCATCGCCGACTGCCATCGCGTGCCGGGCGCGGCCTGGGATCTCGGCCGCACGCTCGCCACCCACTCCATGCGGGCGCGGGCCAAGGCTTCGTAGACAATCGGCGGCCGCCAATCTCCGCTCATTCCCGCGCAAGCGGGAATCCAGCGGAGACTTCCATGGGTCCCCGCCTTCCCGGGGACGAGCGGGAGAATAACCAGATCGGCCTGAGCCGCTTTAGAGTTCCTTCAGCAGCCCGCGCACGAAGGCGGTGAGGCCGGTGCGGCGCTCGCGCTTCAGGCGCTCGGCGGCGAGAATGGCCTCGATCGCCCGGCCCGACTCCTCCACGTCCTCGTTGACGATCACGTAGTCGTATTCCGACCAGTGGACGATCTCGTTCTCGGCTGCCGCCATGCGCTTGGCGACGACGGTGGAGCTGTCCTGGGCGCGCGCCAGGAGACGCTGGCGCAACGCTTCCGCCGACGGCGGCAGGATGAAGATGCGCACCACGTCGTGGGTGAAGGCCTGGGAAAGCTGCTGGCTCCCCTGCCAGTCGATGTCGAAGAGCATGTCGCGGCCATCGGCAAGCGCCTTCTCGACGGGCGCGCGGGGCGTGCCGTAGCCGTTGCCGAACACCTCCGCCCATTCGACCAGCTCGCCCGCCGCCGCCATGGCGTCGAAGCGCCGCCGGTCGATGAACTGATAATCGACGCCGTCCACCTCGCCCGGCCGTTCCTTGCGGGTGGTCACGGAGACGGACATCGAGATCGAGGGATCGCGCTCGAGAAGGCGGCGCGAAAGCGTGGTTTTCCCGGCGCCCGAGGGCGAGGAGAGCACGAGCAGCAGCCCGCGCCGCTCGATCTCACTCCGTTTTGCCCGCCTATTCAAGGTTCTGCACCTGCTCGCGCAACTGGTCGATGACGGTCTTGAGCTCGAGCCCCATGCGCGTCAGCTCGCGGCCCGACGACTTGGAGCAGAGCGTGTTGGCCTCGCGGTTGAACTCCTGCGCCAGGAAATCGAATCGCCGGCCCGCCGGCTCCTTGTCCACGAGCAGATCACGCCCGGCCGACACATGCGCGTCAAGCCGGTCGAGCTCCTCCTGAATATCGGCGCGCTGGGCGAGGAAGACCGCCTCCTGATGCAGCCGGTCCGGATCGAGCGACGGGATCGCCTCGAGAATGCGGGCGATGTCGGCCGCAAGCTTCTGGCGGATGGCCTCGGGCGCCCGCTCCGGACAGGCGCGGGCGGATGCCGTCAGCGCCTCGATGCGCTGAAGCTGGCCTTCGATGACGGTCTTCAGGCGCGCGCCCTCGGCCTTGCGGGCTTCCGACAAGCTCAGAAGCGCCGCCTCGAAGCTTTTAAGCATGGCCGCGTTCCGCGTGGCGGCGGCCGCCTCGTCAGGCTCGGGCTCGGCCACCTCCAGCACCCCCCTCAGCGCCAAAAGCCCTTCGATCCTCACCGGCTCGGCGCCGAGACGCGCGCGAAGGGTTTCGGAAATCTCCACCACCCTCTCCAGCACGGCCTCATTGACCTTCAGGTTGGCGCCCAGCGGCTCCCGCACGGCGAGCGTGACCTGAAGGTTGCCGCGCTTGCAGTGGCGCGCCACCGCCTCGCGGGCCGGCAACTCCAGCGCCTCGTAGCCTGGCGGCAGCCGCAGCCGCATGTCGAGGCCGCGGCCGTTGACGCTCTTCACCTCCCAATGCCACGTCACGTCCCCGCAGGCGCCGTCGGCCCGCGCGAAGCCCGTCATGCTGGATACGCTCATCGACGCCCCGCCCCGCTATGAGCCACAATTCGACGGAAGCCAGCGCCACCCGACAGGTGTCCGCGGCATCCGGCTTCCGTTCCCCGTCGCCTGTGTCAGCCCTCGGCCTTCTCGCCCTCTTCGTCCTGCTGGTTGGCGAGCGCCTCCTCCTCGAAGAGCGCCTCGGCGGCGGCAAGCGCCTCCTCGCGCTCGGACATGGTGCCGAGCAGGACCTTGCCCTGCGCCTGCTGCTCGGCCTCCTCGGCCGTGCGGGCGACATTGATCTTCACCGTGACCGTCACCTCCGGATGGAGCGCTATCTCGACCGGATAGATGCCGATGGTCTTGATCGGGCTGTCGAGCTGCACCTGGGCGCGTGTGACGGAGACGCCGCTCCCGGAGGCAGCCTCGGCGATGTCGCGGCTGGAGACGGAACCGTAGAGCTGGCCGGATTCGCCAGCCTGGCGGAGCAGGACGAAGCTCTGGCCGTCGAGATCGCCCGATACGCCCTCCGCCGACTGGCGGCGCTCGGCGTTGCGCGCCTCGAGCGAGGCACGATCGCGCTCGAACTTCTCCTTGTTGGCGGCCGTGGCGCGGAGCGCCTTGCCCTGGGGCAGGAGGAAATTGCGGGCGAAGCCGTTCTTGACGCGCACGGTTTCGCCCATGGCGCCGAGCTTGGCCACACGTTCGAGAAGGATCACTTCCATGGTCGTTACTCCGGTTTCTCAGTCAGGTTGGATTGGCAGGCGGTTTCGAAGCCCTGGTCCGCAGCGGAAAGGCCATGTCGAGCAGTCCGAGAGCGGCCAGCGGGACGAGCAGAATCCCGCCCAGGAAAGCCAGGGACACGTAGAGAGTCGCCATGAGAGCGCCTCGCACCTGCGTGCGCTCGATCAGCCCGTGCGCGACGGCGATGCCAAGCACGGCGAAGGCCGCGAAGCCCGCGGCGGCGAAGAGCGAGCCGATGAAGCCAAAGGTCCCGGGCAGAAAGGAGGCGGCGAGGATGACAAGCAGAAGCAGCGCGGCCTTGCGGGGAAACCGCATGGCTCCGAAGGACGCGAAAGGCCGGAGCCCCATCTTGAGCGCGGAAAGTATCGCACTCGCCAGGCGGAAATTCACGAAGAAGATGGCGACCCAAAGCATCGTCGCAACCAGCGGGACTGCAGCGGCCATGGGCTTCACCAGCGCCTGAAGCCCCTGCTTCTCTTCATCCGACAGGGACGGCGACTGAGCGGCGGCGACCTTCTCGATGTACTGGGCCACTTGCGCACGGAAGGCATCGAGATCGGGCGCGATGATCAGGAAGGCCACCGCAGTCAATGAGGCTGCGATAACCGCGATCCAGAGGAGAAGCCTTCCCTCTGGGTACCACTGAAAGCCTTGGAGATCAGCCTCGCCTTCCTCCGAGTTTCCCCCAGATGGCCTGCTCTTAAGCGCTAGCCAGACCAGTGCTGTGGGGCTAGCTCCGGTGGTTGCGAAGAAGGATACCGACGGCGGCACCCCGACCAGGGACAATATGACGATAGTCCCCGCCAGCGAACCGGCGACCGCCGCTGGGACGCCCCATCCGAGGCCGACCAGGAAGATCGGCAGCGGCGAGAGAAAGAACAGCAGCATCGTCAGCGCGGACGGATACAGAAAGGAGGCGTGCAGAACGCACGCCGCCAAGCCGGCCGCTATGCCAATGACGATCGGGTTGATCATGGTGCTGGCTGTCCCCCTGGTCCGCTCGCGGACGGGTTAGGAGCGGGTCATCGCCCGCCCCAACCTTTCAGCGCCCGAAGGCGCCTATTTGATCAGATACGGCAGAAGGCCGAGGAAGCGGGCGCGCTTGATGGCGAGCGCCAGTTCGCGCTGCTTCTTGGCCGATACCGCGGTGATGCGCGAAGGCACGATCTTGCCACGCTCGGAAACGAAGCGCTGCAAAAGTTTCGCGTCCTTGTAGTCGATCTTGGGCGCTCCCTCGCCGCTGAAGGGGCAGCTCTTGCGGCGCCGGAAGAACGGCCGGCGCGCCGGAACCTGCTGGCTCGACATCAGTTCGCTCCTTCCGTCTGTTCAAAGCGGCGCGGGCCGCGCGGACGGTCGTCCCGGTCGCCCCTGTCACCGCCCCTGTCGCCGCCCCTGTCGCCGCGCTCACGGTCGCGGCCGAAGCCGCCCCTGTCGCCGCGATCACCCCTGTCGCCCCGGTCACCGCGATCATCGCGGCTGCGGCTGAAGCGCAGCACCGCCGAGGGACCTTCCTCGAGCTCTTCCACCTTGAGCGTCAGGTAGCGGATAACGTCCTCGTTGATAGACATCTGGCGCTCCATCTCCTTGACCGCCGGCGGCGGCGCGTCGAGGTTCATGAGCGTGTAGTGGGCCTTGCGGTTCTTGCGGATGCGGTAGGTGAGCGTCTTGACGCCCCAGTATTCGGTCTTGCCGACCTTGCCGCCATTTTCCTCGATGACGGTCTTGAACTGCTGCGTCAGAGCGTCGACCTGCGCATTGGTGACATCCTGGCGCACCATGAAAACGTGCTCGTACAACGGCATGGAAGAAAGCCTTTCCAAAACGATTCAACGTCGCAAGCCCTTCGGCGCCAAGCCTCTTCCGAGCCACCTGGAAGGCTCGGAAACGGATCCTCGAAAGAGCGGAGACACGGGCGGACGGATCGCTTGATCCTGCCATGGGATAGTCCCATGGCCCGCCGTTCAGCCTCCGGCCGGAAGTCGCTTGCGGGGCGGGTTATACAGGAAACCGGCACCAAGGCAAGCGCGCAGGGCATGCCGCCTTGCACGGTGGCGGGGTTGCCGGCCCGAGGAAACCTTCGCAGGATGCAGCCCCAACGCCCAAGGTTTCAGCATGCCAGAGAAGCGCATCATCGCCTTCGATCCGCTCGAGCTGCCGGAAAGCAACCGGACCACGCTTCCCGAGCCCTTCGGGTCCGGGAACCAGAGCCGCACAAACCGGCGGCTCGGCGATCATTCGGGCCTCAAGAACTACGGCGTCAACCTCACTCGCATTCTGCCGGGCGGCCAATCCTCGTATCTCCATGCCCACTCGCGCCAGGATGAGTTCGTCTATGTGCTTGAGGGCGAGGCCGTGCTCGAAACGGACAACGGCGAGCAGATCCTGCGGCCGGGCATGTGTGTCGGCTTTCCTGCCGGCACCGGCGAGGCGCACCGGTTTCTCAATCGAACCGAAGGCGACGTCCTCCTGCTGGTCATCGGAGACCGCACGCAAGGCGACGAGGTGAGCTACCCCGACATCGATCTTCACGGCACATACGGGCCGGACGGACGCTTCCGGTTCACCCGCAAGGACGGCACGCCCTACGACTGAGCGCCGACGCTGAAAAATCCCGACGCCAGGGTTCTCGCCGTCTCAAGGTGTCCTTCACGGACCTCCGGACTTTCGTCGACGTCGAAGAGGATCTTCAGCTCGGACTCGGGGATGCCGCAGTACTCCATCATGCCGACGAGGAGTTGCGTGCGCATGGCGGTATCGTAGCCGCGCTTGCGGTAGGACTCCTGCGAGCCGGAGGCCGTGGCGATGAGCAGGGCCCTCCGATGCGGCAGCTTGCGGGCGCCATAGGCCCAGCCGTTGTTCCAGACTCGATCGATCCAGCCCTTGGTGGTGGCGGGCACCGACCACCACCACACCGGAAACACGAAGCAGAGCGCGTCGTTGCGCGCGATACGCGCCTGCTCCTCGAGCACCCTGTCGCTGTAGCGCTTGTCGGGATCGGACCAGTCAGGCTCGTCCTCGCTCGGCAGGCGCGGATCAAAACCCTCGGCCCGAAGATCGGCGAGCTCGGCGCGGTGACCAGCCTCCGCAAGCCCCGCAAGAACGCTGTCGAGCACCGCGCCGCCGAAAGAAGAGCGCCGCGGATGGTCGAAAACCACGAGCACGTTCATGGACACCCCTCCGGTCCTGCCTCGCCGACTATCGATGAGGAAAAGCAGCCTTGTCCAGAGCGCCTTACAGCCATCGTTCCGCCGTACTTCGATGGCGCATTGGCGCCCAGTTCCACCCCGGAAAGTTCGAATATGAGTCTCTCTACCCGCCCCTGGCGCGAAGTCGGGCTGCAGATGCTGGCGACCGTGATGATCCCGCTCACGATCGCGGGCTCGGGCCTCTATTACACGCGCTGGCAGCAGAACCTGAACGACCTGAAGACCATGATCGATCTCGTCAGCGACCAGAGCGCCGAGCGCCGGAAATACGGGGTCGCGATGTTCGAGTACCTGCTCAAGAACGACAAGGTGCCGGTCGAGTTCGTGACGGCGCAGATCGACTACGCGAATTCCTCCGCCGACAAGGACCTCCTGCCGCTCATGGAGACCGCGCTTCTGAAGGCCAGCGAGGAGAACGCTAACGTGGCGGCGGTCTTCAAGGAGGCGCTCGACCGGCTGCCGAGCCGCCTCTTCATCCACGTGCTGGACGAGAGCCAGCGCGGCTGCGTGAGGACGCTCCTCAACGCCGTCAAGGACGCCGACAAGGCGACGATCGCCGTGCCCTCCGTCGTGCAGGCGACCTGGGGCGGCAAAGCCCATGAACTCCGGGTGCTGCGGGAGAGCGACATGGCGCGGGCGCAGAAGCTCGCCGGGATATTCCAGTCGCTCGGGCTCGAGGTGAAGATCGTCGATCTCTCCTCCTCCTGGGACGGCGCCAAGGCTGTGCGGCCCAACACCTTCGAGATCTGGCTCGGATCGGGGTCCCTGCCCCAGGCCTGCAGCGGCTCGGCGACCGACGCCCGGGCGCCTTCGTCTCCAGAAGAGCCCGTCCCGAACTGATCGCCTTTACGACAGGACAATCAAGGCCATGTATCAGCCGCAGCATCACAGAGAAGACAGGCTCGACGTCCAGCACGCGCTCATCCGCGCGCATCCTCTCGGCACACTGGTCACCCTTGGCTCCGGCGGCCTCTTCGCCACGCAGGTCCCGATGATCCTCGATGCAGGCGAGGGCCCGCACGGAACGCTGCACGCCCACATCGCGCGCGCCAATCCGCAGTGGAAGGATTTTGACCCCTCGGTGGAGGCGCTCGTGATCTTCCAGGGTCCTGAGCGCTACATCACCCCTTCGTGGTATGCGACCAAGGCCACGACCGGAAAGGTCGTGCCGACCTGGAACTACGCCACAGTCCACGCCTACGGGCTGCTCAGGATCATCGAGGACCGCGCGTGGCTCGCGGCGCAGATCCAGGCCCTTACCCAGGCACACGAGTCGCAGCGCCCCGCGCCCTGGTCGGTGACGGACGCGCCCGAGCCCTTCATCGAAGCGCAGTTGCGCGGCATCGTCGGCTTCGAGATTCCCATCAGCCGCATCGAGGGAAAGTGGAAGGTCAGCCAGAACCGGCCGGAAGCCGATCGCCAGGGCGTGATCGCGGGACTTTCGGCGAGCGACGATACGGAAGCGCTGGAGATGGCCGACCTCGTCCGGAGGAACGGAAGCCCGGTGGCCTCGTAGCGGCTCAGGGATTGGGCGTGCCGCCCTGCAGCACGGTGGCGAACTTGCCGGCGTCGATATTGCCGCCGGAGAGAACCACCCCGACGCGCTTGCCTTTCATCACCGCGCGCTCTTGCATGAGGGCGGCAAGCGCCGCGGCGCCTGCGCCCTCGGCGACATTGTGCGTGGTGCCATAGAGGAGCCGCATGGCCTCTGCGACCTCGTCCTCGGCGACCTCCACGATCCGGTCGGCGCCGGCATTGATGAGGTCGACGGCGGCCGGATCGGGCCCCCGCACCGCCATGCCGTCCGCGAAGGTCGAGGCAGAGTTGGTGGGGACCGGCCGTCCGGCCTTGAAGGAGAGCGCATAGGCGTTAGCCCGGTCGGACACGACGCCCACCACCTTCGTCGGAAGGTTCAGCATGTCGCGCACCGCGATCACCCCGCAGATGCCGGAACCGAGGCCGATCGGCACATAGACGGCATCGAGGGCGCCGGCGGAGGAGAAGAGCTCGTGCGCATAGGTCGCGACGCCCACGACAAGGTCCGGCTGGAAGGAGGCCACCATGTCGAGCCCGCGCTCCCTGGCGATCCGCTCGGCTTCTGCCTTCGCGGCATCAAAGTCGCTCCCGATCTCGATGAGTTCGGCGCCGAGCGCCCGCATGGCCGCGTTCTTCTCGGCCGAATTGCACTCCGGGACCACGACGGTCGCCGGTATGCCCTCGCGGCGCGCGGCAAAGGGGATAGATTGCCCGTGGTTGCCGCGGGTGGCGGTGATGACGCCCCGCGTCAGGCCGCGCTCGCGCCGCCGCCGCATATGCACGAGCCCACCCCTGACCTTGAAGGCGCCGGTCGGCGTGTGGTTCTCGTGCTTGACCCATACCTCCGCGCCGGCGCGGGCCGAGAGCAGCGGCCAGACGAACTGCGGCGTCGGCGGCATGGCGGCATAGACGATCTCGCGGGCGGCGTCGAACTCGGAAGGGGAGAACACCCTCATTGCGCCCATTGTCCCCTATGTGCGGCCTTGGCTCCGTCGGAAGCCTCGATATAGGCGGCGTCCGCGCCCTCCCCCGGCCTGGCAATCCCCTCCTCCAGGAGCTTGCGGCCCAGATCCTCGCCCGAGGCCGTGCGGCAGCGGGCAAGGAAGAAGCCATGACCAAGACGCGATAGCTTATCGCAGGAGAGCGGCTCGGCGCCGATCCACTGGCGGAGCGCCTCGGCAGCGGCATCCCCGCAGACCGAAGCGCCACAACGGGCATCGCCGCCCACCTCCACGCCCTGAAGCCTGTAGCGGGCGCCGCCGATCGCCACCGTCACCTCGTCTCGAACATCCGCCGGCCCGCTCACCGTCTCCGCCGCCGCAGCGCCGGTGCCGGCCGGACCGAGCGCCATCATTCCCACGAGCGCAATCATCCGCAACTTCGTCATTCGTAGTGGTCCGTCGATTTGACGTAGGCCTGGATGGCCCACACCTCGTCCGGAGACAGGCGCAGGCCGAAGGCCGGCATGGTCGTTCCCTTGCGGCCGTTGATGGCGACCTCGAGGAACTGCTCGTCCGAGATGGACGAGGCGAAGAGGTTCGGCCCCCTTCCGCCCTGGCTCAGGTGACAGATGTAGCAGATGGTGCGGTAGAGGGTGCGGCCCTCCTCGATCGCATGGCTGTCGCCGGCGAGCGGGTTGGTCAATGCATCCTCCGCCCTCGCACCATCCGGGATGAAGGAGGCCGCCGCGGCGAGAAGCGCCGCGACGACCGTCAGCACCGGCCTACTTGGCATAGACGGGCAGCGCCGTCTCGATGATCTGCGGGTTCATGGAGTCGGACTCCTTAAGCTCGCCGTCCACAGAGAACACCCACAGCATGCCGCCCTTCGGACCCGAGAAGTAGAAGCTCGGGTCGCCGCCGAGGCCCGACAGGATGGCGACATACTGCTTGCCGTCCATCTCGTAGGTGACGGGCGAGGCGTTGATGCCGGAACCGGTCTGGAACTTCCAGAGCAGCTTGCCGCTGTCGGCATCCACCGCCATGAAGTGGCCAAGCTGATCGCCCGTGAACAGGAGCCCGGCCTTGGTCGCCAGCACGCCCGAGAACATGGGCAGCGTGCTCGGCAGCTCCCACAGCCATTTCTTCTGCGCCAGGTCGAAGGCCTTGAGGTAGCCCGTCTTCTCCTTGTGCCTATACATCTGGTAGTCGACGCCCATGTAGAGCGAGCCCGGCTTGTAGACGACGTCCTTCGCCTTCCAGGCCTTGAGCGACATCACCCAGTCGTTGGTGTTGAGATAGACGATGCCCTTTTCCGGATTGGTGGCGATGGGGAACCAATTGGTGCCGCCTTCAAGGCCTGGCACGATGGGCTCGATCTTCTCGCCGCCGCTCTTGGCTTTCTTCGTCTCGTCGACATTGGGTCGGCCGGTCGTCGGATCGATGCCCTTGGTCCAGTTGATGCCTTCGATCGTGGCGGCGGCATAGATGAACTCGCCCGTCACACGGTCGATCACGTAGAGGAAGCCGTTGCGGTTCGCCTGCACGGCGACCTTGCGCGGCTTGCCGTCGATGGTTACGTCCATGAGCGCCGGGGCATTGTTGCCGTCGTAGTCCCAGGCGTCGTTGGGCGTGTACTGGAAGCCCCACTTGATCTCGCCGTTGTCCGGGTTGATGGCGAGCAGCGAGCAGCTCCACTTGTTGTCGCCCTTGCGGAGGTCGGAGTTCCAGGGGCCGGGGTTGCCGGTGCCCCAGTAGAGCGTGTTCGTCTCCGGATCGTAGGCGCCGGTCTGCCACGTGCTGGCGCCGCCCGTCTTCCACGTTTCGCCGGGCCAGGTGTCATGGTCCTTCTCGCCCGGTCCCGGAATGGTGTGGCGGGTCCACTTCTCCTCGCCGGTCTTGGCGTCATAGGCCCGCACGTATCCGCGCACGCCGTATTCCGCACCAGCGATGCCGGTGATCACCATGTCGTTGACGACGAGCGGCGCACCGGTCGATGCGTAGGCGTTCTTCCACTCGTCGATCTTCTTCTCCCAGGCGACGGAGCCGTCCTTCATGTTAAGGGCGACGAGACGGGCGTCGAGCGTGCCGACATAGACCTTGTCGCCCCACATCGCGAGGCCGCGGTTGACGGGGCCGCAGCAGAGCACCGCCTCGAGCCCGTCCTCGTATTTGGGCTCCCAGTACCAGCGCACCGTGCCGGTGCGGGCGTCCAGCGCGAAGACCCGCGCATAGTCGCCGGTGAAGTAGAGCGTTCCGTCGCGATAAAGGGGCGTCGATTCCAGCCCGGCGAACTTGCCGCCGGTGGAATAGGAGAAGACGGGCTTGAGGCTCGCCACGTTCTCCTTCGTGATCTTGTCCAGCGGGCTGAAGCGCTGGTTCAGGTAGTTGCGGCCATACATCAGCCACTCGCCGGCATTGGACTGGGCCTGGAGCAGATCCTGGCCCGTCACCTCGCCGGCGGTCGCGGAGAGCGGATAGCAAAACAGACAAGCGGCGAGCATAAGCGCCGCCGAAAAACCTGGACGACACATCGTACACCTCCCATGGGGCACCAAATTGGGTGAACCCATGCACGATAGGTCCGGCCTTAGTCTAATGTCGAGGCCACGAGGCTCCGGTTTTCGGTTGACGCTGCGCGTCCCGCGCGGTTCTGATACGTCCAACAAGCATAACGGGAGGAAACATGCGCAAGCTCATCATTGCCCTGGCGCTTTGCCTCATGCCGTCGCTCGCGATGGCGGAGTACCCGGAGCGCACCATCACCATCGTTGTGCCCTTCTCGGCCGGCGGCCCGACCGACACGGTCACCCGCCTCGTCGCGGAGGCCATGGGCAAGGAACTCGGCCAGCAGCTGATCGTGGAGAACGTCGGAGGCGCCGGCGGCACGCTCGGCGCGGGACGCGTCGCCAAGGCGGAAGCCGACGGCTACACGCTGCTCCTTCATCATATCGGCATGTCGACCTCGGCGACGCTCTACCGCAAGCTTCCCTACAAGCCGCTCGAGGCCTTCGACTATGTAGGCCTCGTGACCGAGGTGCCCATGGTGATCGTGGCGCGCAAGGACTTCGAGCCGACCGACCTCAAATCGCTCGTCGAATACGTGAAGGCGAACAAGGACAAGGTCACCTATGCCAATGCCGGCATCGGCGCGGCCTCGCACCTCTGCGGCATGCTGTTCATGAGCAAGATCGAGACACCGCTCACGACCGTCCCCTACAAGGGCACGGGCCCGGCGCTCACCGACCTCATGGGCGGCCAGGTCGATTTCATGTGCGACCAGACCACCAACACCACGAACCAGATCAAGGCCGGCGAGATCAAGGCCTACGCCACCACGACGGCCGAGCGGCTCGCCGCCCTGCCCGACGTACCGACAGCCAAGGAACAGGGTGTCGATCTCCAGATCGGCATCTGGCACGGACTCTACGCGCCCAAGGGCACGCCTCCCGAGGTCATCGCGAAGCTCTCTGCGGCGCTCAAGACGGCGCTGCATGACGAGACGGTCAAGGCTCGCTTCGCCGATCTCGGCACGGCTCCCGTCTCCGACGACCAGGCGACGCCGGAAGCCCTCAAGGCTAAGCTCGAATCCGAGATCGCCTCCTGGAAGCCGGTGATCGAGGCCGCGGGCCAGTACGCGGATTGAGGGTGGTTCGATTTCGCAGGGCCGGCTAGCTCGCGGTTCGCCGCGGGCATAGACCGTTACAACGACAGACAGGCGGATCACGCCTTGCGGCTGGTCCGCCCTACGGATGCAGGGGGAGCACCGTATGACCAGCCTCAACATACGCGACGCCGCCGCGGGTGCGATCTTCCTTGTGATCGGGGCGCTTTTCGCGCTCGGCACGCTCGATCTCGATATGGGCTCGGGCCTCAAGATGGGGCCGGGCTTCTTCCCCCTTATCCTGGCCGTCACGCTCATGCTGCTTGGCCTCGGGGTGATCGGCACAGCCTTCCTGACCGCGAGCGAGCCCATCGGGACTGTTCCCTGGCGGGGGGTGGCCCTCATCCTTCTCGCCCCGGTGGTCTTCGGGCTCACGGTGCGCGGGCTTGGCCTCGTTCCCGCGCTGGCGCTCGCCACGCTCATCGCGTCCTTCGCCAGCCGGCGGATGAACCCCATTATCGCCGTCCTGGTGACGGTCGGCCTCGTCCTCTTCTGCGTCGTGGTCTTCCACTACGGGCTCGGCCTCCCCGTCCGTCTCTTCGGGCGCTGGCTCGGATACTAGGAGAGAAGCCATGGAGCTCTTCGACAACCTGGCGCTCGGCTTCTCGACCGCCCTCCTGCCCGTCAACATCCTCTACTGCTTCATCGGCGTGCTGCTCGGCACGCTGATCGGCGTGCTGCCGGGCATTGGACCTACCGCAACCATCGCGATGCTGTTGCCGATCACGATGTCGCTCTCGCCGGCAACCTCGCTCATCATGCTCGCCGGCATCTATTACGGCGCCCAGTACGGCGGCTCCACCACCGCCATTCTCATCAACCTGCCCGGAGAATCCGCCTCAGCGGTGACGGCCATCGACGGCTACCAGATGGCGCGGCAGGGGCGCGCCGGGCCGGCGCTCGCGACCGCGGCGCTCGGCTCGTTCTTCGCGGGAACGGTGGCCACGATCATCCTCGTCCTCTTCGCGCCGCCACTCGCGCGCGCCGCCCTGAACTTCGGCGCGGCGGAGTATTTCTCGCTCATGGTGCTGGGACTCGTGACCTCCGTGGCGCTCGCGCACGGCTCGCTCATCAAGGCGCTGGCGATGATCGTGCTCGGGCTCCTGTTCGGCCTTGTCGGCTCCGACGTCGAAACCGGAACGCCTCGCTTCACCATGGGCTTCGCGGAACTCTCAGACCAGCTGAACTTCGTGGCGCTGGCGGTCGGCGTCTTCGGCATCGCCGAGATCCTGCGCAATCTGGAGAACGAGACCGACCGCGACGTGATGGTCAAGAAGGTCACGAACCTGTTTCCGAGCCGCGAGGATCTGAAGGCGATGGCCGCCCCGGTGGTGCGCGGCACTGCACTCGGCTCGCTGCTCGGCATCCTGCCGGGTGGCGGCGCCATTCTCTCCTCCTTCGCCGCCTATACGATCGAGAAGCGCATATCGAAGACACCGGAGCGCTTCGGCAAGGGAGCGATCGAGGGCGTGGCGGCGCCGGAAGCCGCCAACAATGCCGGCGCCCAGACGTCCTTCATCCCGATGCTCACGCTCGGCATCCCAGCCAACCCCGTCATGGCGCTCATGATCGGGGCCATGATCATCAAGGGCATCACGCCTGGCCCCCAGGTCGCGACCGACGAGCCCGCGCTCTTCTGGGGCCTCATCGCCTCGATGTGGCTGGGCAATCTGATGCTGGTCCTCCTCAACCTGCCGCTGATCGGGCTCTGGGTGAGGATGCTCACCATCCCCTACTACGTGCTCTTCCCGGCCATCATCGCCTTCTCCTGCATCGGCATCTACAGCATCAACAGCAACGTCTTCGACCTCTATACGGTGGCGGTGTTCGGGGCGCTCGGCTACACGCTGGTGAAGCTCGGCTGCGAGCCGGCGCCGCTGCTCCTCGGCTTCGTGCTGGGGCCGTTGCTCGAGGAAAATCTGCGCCGGGCCATGATCATCTCCCGCGGCGACATGACGGTCTTCGTCACGCGGCCCATCAGCCTCGCACTGCTTCTTCTGTGCGTGGCGGTGCTGGTCGTCGTGCTCCTGCCCTCGGTCGCCAAGAAGCGCGAGCAGGTATTCCAGGAGGAATGATCTTTGCCCTTTGTCATTGCCGGGCTGGTCCCGGCAATCCATGAACACCACCATTCATAAGCGTTGTCCGAGGGTGTTCATGGATGCCCGGAACAAGTCCGGGCATGACAATGATCAGTGCGCCGGCGGATTGGGCCGTTTGACCCGGCTTAACCACTGTCAACCTTGACATGGCCCGAGCCAAGTGGTTCGTCCGCGCCTCATGAAAACAGCATTCATATTCCCGGGCCAGGGCAGCCAGCAGGTCGGCATGGGCAAGGCGATGGCGGAAACCTTTCCCGCCGCGCGCGCCGTGTTCGACGAGGTGGACGAGGCCCTCGGGCAGAAGCTCACGCAGGTCATGTGGGAAGGGCCGGAGGCGGACCTCACGCT
>JBFXDI010000045.1:0-28447 GCA_050181295.1 Parvibaculaceae bacterium
ATCAGCAATCTCATGCTGGGGGCGCGCGACCATGAGAGGGCGGCGGAAGAGCTGTGCCGGACGCTACCGGCGCTTTCGGGCCGGATCGTCATCGTCTCGAACGAGGTCGGCCTTGGGATCGTGCCCGACAACGCGCTGGCACGCGCCTTCCGGGACGCCGCCGGCATCGCCAATCAGCGCATCGCCGCGGCGGTGGAGGAGGTGGTCTTCATGGCGGCCGGCCTTCCGATGCGCCTCAAGGGCTGATTTTTCACGATCCGCTTGCATTTTTCGCTGCGCGGAACAAAATAAGAACCAAACAAGTCGTGGACGAAGCTGCCCGTCGTCTGGCGCGGGGCTCGGCGATGCGACTAGGTTGCAGGCGAAAACGGGGCAGGCAGAAACAGGAGGACCCACATGGCAGGGTCGGTGAACAAGGTGATCCTGGTCGGCAATCTCGGAGCCGATCCGGAGGTGCGCCACATGCAGGACGGAAAGCCGGTGGTGAATCTCCGGCTGGCGACTTCGGAGACCTGGCGCGACAAGGCGTCGGGCGAGCGGCGCGAGCGGACCGAATGGCACCGTGTCGTGATCTTCAACGAGAATCTCGCCCGCGTGGCGGAGCAGTACCTGAAGAAGGGCGCCAAGGTTTATATCGAGGGCCAGCTCCAGACGCGCAAATACACCGACAATTCCGGTGTCGAGAAGTTCTCGACCGAGGTGGTGCTGCAGGCCTTTCGCGGCGAGCTCACGATGCTCGACAGCCGCGGCGGCGGCAGCGATTCCCCGTCGATGAGCGGCAGCGACTTCGGGAACTCGAGCCCCATGGAGCGGCCGCGCAACGAGCGCGCGCGCGCCAGCCTTTCCAGCGACCTTGACGACGAGGTGCCGTTCTGAGCCCGCGGGCGGGCTCTTTTCTGCCAAGATCATACCTGATCTAATAGCGCCCCTTACGCGCGTTCCGACGGAGCGATCGTCGGAAGTACGCCACCCTCGGAGAAGGATTCGCCGGATGCGCTTTTCGCTCATCGCTGTCTTGTCGCTGGTTGCGGCCCTCGCAGCTCCCATAGGCGCGGCGCACGCCGGAAGCGCTCTCTCCGGGGGAGAACTCAAGGCGCTGTTCCCCGGCAAGTTCGAAGCGGTCTGGAAGGACAAGACCCGGCTGACTCTCGATGCTTCGAGCGGCGGCAAGCTCGTCGGCAGCGTCGGTGTAATCAGCGGCAACGGCAGCTGGTCCGTGAAGGGCAACCAGCTTTGCATCTACTTCAACCGCTGGAAGGGAGAGGACATGCGCTGCGGGCCGGTCGTCCAATCGGGCGGCTGGTATCTGAGCCTCTTCCGCAACGAGGACGGCAAGCCGCGGCTGCGCTTCAGGCCGCTCTGACACCTGTACCGTTTTGGGGCGCTGCGGCCATCTGGCGCACGCAGGTTGCCTCGTTTGCTCCACAATCGGAAGGCTTCTGGAACCATTCGAAGCAATTTGCGTTGGCAGCGCGGGGACGTTCGCGCCCCAACTGCTGAGGGTTCCAGATTATGAAGCTTGCATCGATCGCGGCTGCCGCGATGATTGTGGCGCTTTGTTCCGTTCCAGCCGGTGCGGCAGAGACCGGAACGCTCGGGCAGCAGGCCCTTAAGAAGCTGTTTCCGGGAAGCTTCCATGCGGTCGTGAGTGGCGTCTACAAGCTCAGGATCACCGCTCGCCGCGATGGCTCGCTTCTCGGCCGCTCGAGCACCAAGAGCGATACCGGCACGTGGAGCATTGATGGCGGCAATCTGTGCATCACCTTCGCGCGCTGGATGAACGGTCGTTCCATGTGCTCAGCAGTCTCCTGGGACGGTGAATGGTATCGCCTGACGCGCGTGAAGTTCCGCAAGATCTGAACCGCTCGGCGCTGGCCAATCGGCACTAAATTGGGCCCCATCAGGGGCCCTTCTCGTTTGCCCTGAGACCGCGGATTTGCTAGTGATTCCGGCATTGGGCAGCCGATCCCGCCCGCCTTGAGTCGCGGGGCCGGAGCAGGCCTCACCGAACAGGGAAATCCCGCCCCTGAAAGTCGAGCGGCACCCCCCAGTTGGATGGCGGGTGCGGGCTCAAATTCGCTGGTCCAGACGATGGCTGATCCTGAGAAGGGCAATCCGAGCGAGGAAGGCGACATCCGCCCCATCGCGATCGAGGAGGAGATGAAGCGCTCCTACCTCGACTATGCGATGAGCGTCATCGTCTCGCGTGCGCTGCCCGATGTGCGCGACGGGCTGAAGCCGGTGCACCGGCGCATCCTCTACACCATGTTCGAGAACGGCTTCACGCCGGACAAGGCCTACAAGAAATGCGCCCGCGTCGTCGGCGACGTGATGGGCAAGTATCACCCGCACGGCAATCTCGCCATCTACGATGCGCTGGTGCGCATGGCGCAGAATTTCTCGCTGCGGCTTCCGCTCATCGACGGGCAGGGCAACTTCGGCTCCGTCGACGGCGATCCACCGGCGGCCGACCGCTACACCGAATGCCGGCTCGCGAAGGCGGCCATGCCGCTGCTCGACGACCTCGACAAGGATACGGTCGACTTCCAGGCCAACTACTCCAATGAATTCCGCGAGCCGGTTGTCCTGCCGGCCAAGTATCCGAACCTGCTCGTCAACGGCTCGGGCGGCATCGCGGTCGGCATGGCGACCAACATGGCGCCTCACAATCTGGGCGAGGTGATCGACGCCTGCATCGCCGCCATCGACGATCCCGCCATCTCCATCGATCGTCTCATCGAGATCGTTCCAGGCCCGGACTTTCCGACGGCCGGCATCATTCTGGGTCGTGCCGGCATCCGCTCGGCCTACCACACCGGTCGCGGCTCGATCGTCATGCGGGCCAAGGTCGAGATCGAGGAGATCAGGGGCGGGCGCGAGGCGATCATCGTCACCGAGATCCCCTACCAGGTGAACAAGTCGGCGATGATGGAGCGCATCGCCGAGCTGGTGCGCGAGAAGAAGCTCGAGGGCATCTCCGATATCCGCGACGAGTCCGACCGGCGGGGCATGCGGGTCGTGATCGAGCTCAAGCGCGACGCGGTCGCCGATGTGGTGCTGAACCAGCTCTACCGCTTCTCCTCGCTCCAGACGAGCTTCGGTGTCAACGCGGTGGCGCTGACGGGCGGCCGCCCCGAGATGATGACGCTGAAGGACCTCGTCATGGCCTTCGTGTCGTTCCGCGAGGAAGTGGTGACGCGGCGCACCAAGTTCCTGCTGAACAAGGCTCGCGATCGGGCGCATGTCCTCGTCGGCCTCGCCATCGCGGTCGCCAATATCGACGAGGTGATCCGGCTCATCCGCGCGGCGCCGAACCCGGCGGCGGCGCGGGAGGGGCTCATGGCGCGCGACTGGCCCGCCAAGGATATGGGGCCGCTGCTCGCGCTCATCGACGATCCGCGCCATCGCCTGTCGGAGGACGGCACCTACAGGCTTTCCGAGGAGCAGGCGCGCGCCATCCTCGATCTCCGCCTCCAGCGGCTGACCGCCCTCGGGCGAGACGAGATCGCGGACGAGCTGGAGAAGCTCGGCAAGGAGATCGAGGGCTATCTCCAGATTCTGAGGTCGCGGGCCCGCGTGCTCGGCGTCATCAAGGACGAGCTTCTGGCAGCGAAGGCCGAGTACGCCACGCCACGGCGCACCGAGATCGTGGATCATGAAGGCGAAGTCGAAGACGAGGACCTGATCCAGAGCGAGGAGATGGTCGTCACCGTCAGTCACCACGGCTACATCAAGCGCGTGCCGCTCACCGCCTACCGCGCGCAGCGGCGCGGCGGCAAGGGCCGCTCCGGCATGCAGACGCGGGAGGAGGATTTCGTCACCCGCCTCTTCGTCGCCAACACGCACGCGCCGGTCCTGTTCTTCTCCTCGCGCGGCATGGCCTACAAGATGAAGGTCTGGCGCCTGCCGCTCGCGGCGCCGCAGGCGCGCGGCAAGGCGCTCGTGAACCTCCTGCCGCTGGAGCAGGGAGAGCGCATCACCACCATCATGCCGCTGCCTGTCGACGAAGCGCTCTGGGAGGGGCTGGACGTGCTCTTCGCCACGCGGCGCGGCACGGTGCGGCGCAACAAGCTCTCCGACTTCATCGAGGTGCGCCAGAACGGCAAGATCGCGATGAAGCTCGAGGAAGGCGATGGCATCGCGGGCGTCGAGACCTGCACCGAGCAGGACGACGTGCTGCTGACGACGTCGCAGGGCCAGTGCATCCGCTTCGCGGTGACGGACGTGCGTGTGTTCAAGGGGCGCGACTCGGTTGGCGTGCGCGGTATCAATCTCGCCGAGGGCGACCGTGTCATTTCGCTCTCTGTCCTGCGGCACTTCGAGGCCGACGGCGAGGAGCGCGCGGCCTATCTCAAGATGCGGCGCGCCATGGCCGGCGATGTCTCGGAGAACGGCGGCGACGAGGAGGGCGCATCGGACGGCGCGGCGCTGTCGCAGGAGCGTTATGTGGAGATGAGCGCCGCCGAGCAGTTCGTGCTCACCGTGTCGGAGAATGGCTACGGCAAGCGCACCTCATCCTTCGAGTACCGGATCACCGGACGCGGCGGCAAGGGCATCGTCGCGATGGTGGCCAACGAGCGCAATGGCCCGCTGGTCGCATCCTTTCCGGTCGAGGCTTCCGACCAGATCATGCTGGTCACCGACGGCGGGCAACTCATCCGCTGTCCGGTGGACGATATCCGCACCGCCGGCCGCTCCACGCAGGGCGTCACCATCTTCGACACTGCGGAAGGCGAGAAGGTCGTCTCGGTCGAGCATATTTCGGAAGAAGACGGCGAGGACGAAAGCGGGGAAGGGGAGTAATCCCCGACCTGCTGTAGAACTGCGTCACGCCCGGCCTTTTTGCGTCGCTCAATCCGGTCTGTCATCCCGGAAGCCGCGTCGGCGGCTGTCCGGGATCGGAGGCTTGGGTGAGAAACATGGATCCCGGACTTGGCCGTATGGCCAATCCGGGATGACAACAAGGAGGCAACCGGAACAGATCCCTGCTCGATCCGGGTGTGATGGACAATGGCGCGCTACCGCGTTTCTGGCGCGAGACGTCGCGAAGGACCGCTAGACGCCCACGCGCGCCATGACCGCCAGCCGAGCAACGCCGCGACGATCGCCACATAGACGATCGGCTCGATCGGCCAGGCCTTGACCACCATGAGGAAGTGCAGCGCGCCAAGGGCGGTCGCCACGTAAGCCAGCCGGTGCAGCCGTCCCCACGCCCTGGCGCCCAGCTTGCGGACGGAGGCGTTGTTGGAGGTGACGGCCAGCGGCACGAGCAGTGCGAAGGCGGCCATGCCGATGGTGATGTAGGGCCGCTTCAGCACATCGGCGATGATAGCCGCCATGTCGAGCCCCTGATCGAGGATCAGGTAGGTCGAGAGGTGCAGGAGCGCATAGTAGAAGCCCAGGAGCCCGAACTGGCGGCGATAGCGGAGCAGGTTGAGGCCGACGATCTGCCGCAGCGGCGTCACGAGAAGTGCTGCGATGAGGAAGCGCAGGGCCCATTCGCCGAGCGTGCGCTCGAGCGTGCGCAGAGGATCGGCGCCGAGCTGGTCGGTGAAGCCCAGATAGAAGGTCCAGACGGCCGGCAGCAATCCCGCGACATAGACGATCCAGAGCGGAATCCGCGGAACGGAGAACCGCCAGGCCGGGCGCTTGGCATCGCGCATCAGAAGAACTTTCTCAGGTCCATGCCGGCATAGAGGCTCGCGACCTGGTCGCCATAGCCGTTGAACATGAGCGTCGGATGGCGCTTGGCCAGAAGCCCCTCGCCGATGCGGCGCTCCGTCGCCTGGCTCCAGCGGGGGTGGTCGACCTCCGGATTGACATTGGAATAGAAGCCGTATTCGCGCGCGTTCTGGATGTTCCAGGTGGCTGGGGGCTCCTTCTCCACGAGGCTGATCCGCACGATCGACTTGATGCCCTTGAAGCCGTATTTCCACGGCACCACGAGCCGGATCGGCGCGCCGTTCTGGTTGGGCAGCGTCTCGCCATAGAGGCCGGTGGCCAGGATGGTGAGGGGATGCATGGCCTCGTCGATCCGGAGGCCCTCGACATAAGGCCAGTCCAGAACCTGAAAGAGCCCGCTCTGGCCAGGCATCTCCTCCGGCCGCACCAGAGTCTCGAAGGCCACATATTTGGCGCTGCCCAACGGCTCCACCCGCTTCAGGAGACTTGCGAGCGGGAAGCCGACCCAGGGGATGACCATCGACCACCCTTCGACGCAGCGCATGCGGTAGATGCGCTCCTCCAGCGTCTCGGGCTTCAGCATATCCTCGAGCGCTAGCGTCTGGGGCTTGGAGACCAGCCCGTCGATCTTGATGCTCCACGGCGATGTCTTGAGCGAGCCGGCGTTGGCGGCTGGGTCCTCCTTGCCGGTCCCGAATTCGTAGAAGTTGTTGTAGGACTTCACATATTCGAGAGGGGTCGGCGCCTCGTCGGTGGAGAGCGGACTTTTCGAGAATGAAAGCGCGGCCGCGCGTGCGTCCGGCACGGCAAACCCGGCGCCCAGAAGACCGCCTGCGGCGACACCCAGGGCGAGGAAGGCTCTCCGGTCGAGATAGGCGCTGCGCGGGGTGATCTCGGACGGGCGGATGTCGGAGGCTTGGCGTATCAGCATGGCATCTCCTCGAAAGGGTGCCCCCAGTGTCGTGATTTCGAAGTTCGATAGGCTTCGATATCAGCTGCAGTTGAACTTCGAAATCAGAACGAACACTGGGAAACATCGAGTCGCTAGTGTCCTTTCGCTTCTGAAATTCGCCGAGAGCCCGATATCGAGCGCATGCGAATTTCAGAACCGGGACATTAGATACGTAGCGAGGGACGGCGGAGTTGCAAACTCACAACTCCGCCGCTTGGATCACTTCCGCGTTCCCGAGAAGGCTATTTCGCCTCTGCCGCCTTCTGTGGTGCGACGCTCGTGTTCAGGGGCGCCGGATCGGCGGGGCGCATGGCTTTCGCCTGTGGCTCCAGATAGTCCTTCGACAGGTCGATCGGATGCCAGTTCGCCTCCTGCTTGAAGAGGCCGAAGATGTCGCCCGAAGTGAAGGCGTTGTTGTCCTCCGCCCTCTCGAAGAGGGACGGGCCATAGACCTTGTCAAGATCCGCCTTCCGGTAGCCCATGAGCTCGAGCACCGTCGGGGTGATCTGGAAGTGGGTCGCGTGTCCGCGCGTCAGCTCGGCGCCGGCCTCGAAACGCGCCTTCAGAGCGGTATCGTCCGTCACCGTCATCATCGGAACGTAGCCCTGGCGCGGATCGGGATCCTCGATCGTGCAGTGGGTAAGCTCCTGGTCGGCGAGGTACTGGCCATGGTCGGACGTGTAGATCACCGCCGTGTGCGAGAGATCGATCTCCTTGAAGAAGCGATCGAAGAAGTGATCCACAGACCAGCGGATGACGTTCCGGTAGGAATCGAGGCGGTACGGAAGCTCCAGGCCCGCTTCGGTGGAAATCGGGCGGTAGACCCGCTCGTCCTTCGGATACATCAGGTCGTAGGGGAAGTGGGCGCCGTTCTTGTTGGCGAAGATGAACACGGGCTCGGGGCCCTCGAGCTCCTTCTTCACGAACTGGATCAGCTCGAAATCGTTCTGTGCCGGCTCGACGTCGCTCGCCACCTTGAAGGAGTCGATGTCGCGCGTCTCCTTGGCGGTCATGAAGTCGTGCAGCGAGCCGGGATCGGAGCTCGCGCCCGAATGGGCGTTGATGTACACGGTCCGGAATCCAGCCTTCTTGGCGTACTGCCACAGGGTGGGGCTCGTCTGGGCAGTGCTCACGAGGTCCCTGTCGGAGGTCGCGAGCCGCAGGATCGCGTTGGAGTAGCTGGAGCAGTTGCCGCCGGAGGATGCGGGACCGTAGTTCACGAAGCGCGACGCCAGGCCGGGCAGGTTGGGCGTGAAGGCGTTGCCGGGCGTGAAGTCGAGATAGTCAGGCCGCACGCTCTCGTCCACGAGCACCAGAATGTTGCGGATCTGCGGCCGGTCCGGAGCAATGGCCACGGAGCCGCGAGCCGGCATGTTGGTGGTATAGAGACGCTCTCCCGCCACGAGCCCTACGGCGACGGCCGAATACTGACGGGGGAGCGCCTGCGAGCCGCCGCCCGACTTGATGTATAGAATGCCTATGATCATGGCGATCGGAATAGCGGGAAGAAACGCGCCGACGGTCAGCCAGCGGCGGCCGGCCGGGCTGCGCAGGGGCAGGGGGAGCAGGATCGCCAGAACCCCGACGAGCATGGCGATGCCACCGAGGACAAAGGCGTTGCGATAGAAGTCCACCGCGTGCCCGGTCTCGTGCTTGGCCGCCCAGAGCGAGATGATGTCGAGCACCGTCAGGTCCGAGTGGCTCGCGACGAAGAAGCCGTATCCAAAGGCGCCCGACGCGCCGAGCAGTAGGGCCCAGAAGGTCCGGATCGGAAGCCGGGGCTGGAACGCGGCGACTAGCAGGGCCAGGAGGCCAAGGCCCCAGATGCCCACGAAGAAGCTCAGCGTGAACCAGCGGCTGTTCTCCCAGAGCAGATAGACACGCTCGAGAAACCCGTAGTTGGTGAGGATCACGAAAGCGGCCAGCAACACGATCTTGGTCGCCAGCAACAGCCACCAGCGCGCGCCGGAAGCCTGCGAAAACCCTTGAGGCATGACGTTCAATCCGAAAATGGGGAGCGGGTGTCCCCGTTTGGGCCATGGACGGGAGAGTCCTGCATATGCCGCGCCAGCCGTTATGGCGGGCTTTCGGGGATCGCTCCGAAGCCGCGCGCTCGGTTAACGAAGCCTTCAGAAAGGGCCTGCCGGCCAGCCAGGAGGCGGCGTTGACAGCGCCGGGGAATGCTGCGTTTGCTTGCCTCCCCTTCAGGACTGGAAGCCCGGATCATGTCCCTTTCCACCTATCTCGCCTACGTGCTGGCCTGCATCGTCGTCGTCATCGTGCCCGGTCCCACGGTCACCGTGATCATCGCCAACAGTCTCCGGAACGGCTCGAGAGCCGGGTTCCTGAATGTCGCAGGCACGCAGGCGGGGCTCGTGGTGATGCTCGCGATCCTGGCGCTCGGCCTCCAGGTCGTGGTGGAGAACATCGGTCACGTGTTTGAGTGGGTGAGACTCGCAGGCGCCGCCTACCTCGTGTGGCTCGGCATCAAGCTCCTGCGCTCGGACGGAAGCCTCGGGGACGCATCGGACCGCGCGCGGCCGGGCAATTCCTACTTCTGGCAGGGGTTTCTGGTGATCCTGTCAAACCCGAAGGCGCTCCTGTTCTTCGGCGCCTTCATCCCGCAGTTCATCGATCCCGCGGGCAACGCGATGCTGCAGACGCTGCTCCTGGGCGCGACCTTCATGGCAGTGGCGACCGTGTTCGATGGCGCCTATGCGGTGGCGGCAGGGCGCGCCAAAGGCATGCTCGCGCGCAACAATGTTCGCCGCATCGAGATCGCCTCCGGCACGCTGCTGATCGGCGGCGGCCTCTGGCTGACGCTTCAGCGCAGATAAAAAGGTGCCCGCCCCGGCGTGGGACGGGCGAACTTGGCTAGCTCTTCGCCATTGCCTGCTTGATGAGGGCGACGACGATCGTGACCACCGCGCCGCCGATGCCACCGCCCGCGATGTCGCCGATGACGGACGACAGGTCGAGGCCCGACGCGGCGGCCGCGCCACCCGTGCCCATGACCGCCTCGAGGATCTGTCCGATCACGGCTCCGCCGATGCCGCCCGCGATCGTGTTGCCGGCCGTGCCGAGGCTGTAGTTCTTGGCCGCGGCGCCCGCCGCATTGCCGCCAACCGCACCGGCGATGAGCTGGATGATCAAGGACGCGATGTCCATAGGCCCCTCCTTCAGGCCGAGTGATTCGGCCACGATCAAAGGCTAGTGGACTTCCTCCCGCATGAACAGCGAGGCGGCAGCGGCCTTGCGGCCGGACCTCCGAGGCGCTAACCGGTTAAAAGGCCTCATGGGAGGGGCTGAACCATGGCGCGCACCGGGTTCTATCCGGGAAGCTTCGATCCCGTCACCTTCGGCCACCTCGACATCATCGCGCGGGCGGCCCGCCTGGTCGACCGGCTGGTGCTGGGCGTCGGCGTTCACCACGGCAAACAGGCCATGCTCTCGGTCGAGAAGCGCCTGACGCTGCTTGCGGAGGTCACCAAGCCGATCGCCGACCACACCGGCCTCAAAATCACCATGGTTACGTTTGATGGCCTCGCTGTCGATGCGGCGCGCCGCGAAGGCGCCGGCGTGATCTTGCGGGGCCTGCGCGATGCCAGCGATTTTGACTACGAGGTGCAGATGGGCCAGATGAACGGCGCCATGGCGCCTGACATTGAGACGGTCTTCCTTGCCGCGAGCCCAGCCACCCGCATGATAGCCTCCTCCCTCGTCAAGCAGATCGCCCGCATGGGCGGCGACGTGAGCCTGTTCGTGCCGGAGGAGACGCTCGCCGCCGTGCTGAAAGCCATCAAGAAATAAGGAGATGTGCATGCGTTTGTCGTTGTGGTCGGTCGCGCTCGGCCTCGCCCTCGGCCTCGCGGCGCTGGCGCCTGCCGGCGCTCAGAACCTCGATCCCGAGAACACCATCATCATGGAACTCAAGTGCGGGAAGGTGACCGTCAAGCTCCGGCCAGACGTAGCGCCCAAGCATGTGGAGCAGATCAAGGCGCTGACACGGGAGAAGTTCTACGACGGCATCATCTTCCACCGCGTGATCGATGGCTTCATGGCCCAGACGGGCGACCCCACCGGCACCGGCATGGGCGGCTCGCAGAAGCCTGACCTTGCGGCCGAGTTCTCCAGCGTGCCCTTCGAGCGCGGCGTCGTGGGCATGGCGCGCTCGCAGGACCCGAACAGCGCCAACTCGCAGTTCTTCATCATGTTCGCGCCCGGCAGCTTCCTCAACGGGCAGTACACGGTGTGGGGCGAGGTGGTGGACGGCATGGACTGCGTCGATCAAATCAACAAGGGAGAGCCGCCGGCTAATCCGGACAAGATCATCAGCATGCGCGTCATGAAGGATGCCCAGTAATGGCCGACCTCGACCCCCAGAACACCCTCCACGTGGATCTTGATCGCGGCCGTGTCGTCATCAAGCTCCGGCCCGATCTCGCGCCCGGTCATGTGCAGCGCATCAAGGAGCTCGCCGCCGAGGGCTTCTATGACGGAACCCCGTTCCACCGCGTGATCGACGGCTTCATGGCGCAGGGCGGCGATCCCACCGGGACCGGCACGGGCGGCTCGAAGAAGCCGAACCTCAAGGCCGAGTTCTCCACCGCCAAGCATCTGCGTGGCACCTGTTCCATGGCGCGCGCCCAGAACCCGGACTCCGCCAACAGCCAGTTCTTCATCTGCTTCGAGGACGCGCCGTTCCTCGACCGGCAGTACACGATCTGGGGCGAGGTGGTCGAAGGCATGGAGCATGTCGACAAGATCAAGCGCGGCGAGCCGGTGCAGAATCCCGACCGCATCAAGAAGATGCGCGTGGCTGCGGACGCGGCCTGACCGTCAGGCGTGGCGCCGCAGGAACTCCAGCACCGGCGGCGCCACCTTGTCGGACGCCTCCAGCAGGATGGCGTGGCGAAGGACGGGCAGGATCACCAGTTCCGAATCCGGGAGCGCCTCCGCGATCTGGCGGTTGAGGCGCGGGTTGCAGCCGCCGTCGTTCTCGCCGGTGAGCACCAGACACGGGCGGCGTATCTCGTGCAGCCAGGGCGCCATCTCGGTTTCGGCATAGATGTCGAAGACGCTCAGGAAGACGTCCTTGTCGGTGTCGATCACCTGCTGCATGCGCCGCTCGATCACGTCCGGCCGTCGCCCGGCGAACTCGGGCGTGAACCAGCGGTCCTTGAGGGTCTCCAGAACCGGCGGGATGCCCTTAGCGCGCATCGCGGCGCCCACGCCTTTCACCTTGGCGCTGTCATCCTCGGTGCGGAAGGCTGCGGTGCTGTAGAGGCCCAGCGTCAGCACGCGGTCCGGGTATTTGCGCGCATAGGCCGGGCCGATCATGCCGCCCAGCGAGTGGCCGGCGAAATGCGCCCGCTCGATGCCGAGCTCCGACCGCAACGCCTCGAGATCCTCCACGAGATCGTCCAACGTGTAGGGGGGCGGCGCCAGGGGCGACTTGCCGTGGCCCCGGAGATCATAGGCGATGCAGCGGAAGTGCGGCTTCAGGCGCTCGACCATGCCGTCCCAGGAATGGCGCGACGCGCCGATGCCGTGGATGAGGAAGAGGGGAGGGCCTTCGCCCTCGACGGAGAATGCGGACTTCACGGGCCTCGGCATGGCTCAGTCCGGATACTTGTCGGCCATGAGGACGCCGGCGGTGCCCCAGTCCTCCTTGGCGACATCGACGATGACGATCTGAACGCTTTCGGGCTTTCCCCCGCAGGTGCGGATGAAGGTGTCCGTCAGCTCCTTGACCAGAGCGCGCTTCTGCTCGCGCGTGCGGCCCTTGAACATTTCCACGCGGATGATCGGCATTTCAAATCCTCAGGCGACCCTGACCTGTCTCTGGAAGTGGGGAAGGACATCGGCGGCGAAGCGGTTGATGCACTCCAGTGCCTCTTCCTGGCTGTGGCCGATGTTCACGTTCATGATGAAATCGTCGATGCCGAGCTCGTCGTAGAGCTTCAGCCGGTCCACCATCTCGCTCGCCGAGCAGATGATGATGCTCTGCTCGAACTCCTCCATGGTCTGCTTGAGCGGCAGGTGGCGGATGGCGCCATGCTCGACGATGCCCGGCCCTGTGTAGACGTTGTGGAAGCGGCCGTAATAGTCGTAGGCGCGCTCGAGCTTCGCGCGCGCGTCGGCATCGTTCTTCGCCACGCAGCAGACACGGGAAAGGGCGAGCCGCAGATGGCGGCCCTTCTCGCCGAGCGACTCCTTGCCGCGATGGAAGGCCGAAACCTGCACCTTCATCGTCTCGACCGAGGCGTTGAGCGGCGTGGTCTGGATGTGGAAGCCGCGCCTGGCGGAGGCCTCGACGGCCTCCGGAATGACGGCGGCGATCATGATCTGCGGCGGGCGCACCGGCCGCGGCATGATGGTGAGCGGATCGAACTTGTAGTACTTACCGTTCCAGCTCACCTCCTCGCGGGCGAAGAGCGCCTGGAGCACGTCGAGCGATTCATCGAAGCGTTCGCGCGATTCCTCGATGGGCTTGCCGAGACGCGCCATCTCATAGGCGAAGGCGCCGCGGCCGACGCCAAGGACCAGGCGGCGCTCGCAAAGAATGTCGGCCTGGATGACCTGGCCCGCGAAGATCCGCATGTCGTGCAGCGGCAGCACGCTGACGGAGGTCACGAGCTCCAGCCGGCGGGTCACGGAAGCGACCTTCACTGCAAGCTGGAGAGGGTCCGGAACCAGCAGGATGTTGATCAGGTGGTGCTCGGGGATGGTGACGCCGCGATAGCCGCCGCGCTCGACGAGCTTCGCCTGCTCAATCATGTCGGCATAGAGTCGGTCGCCGCCATAGGAGGTGTCGGGGTAGTAGGCTGAGAGAAAGTGATTGAATTCCATCGAGCCGATCCATTGCTGATTGACGGCAAGGTGACAGAAGCCATAAGAATTGAAAATCGAATTATATTGCCGATTATGTTCGGAAAAGCCGATTAATCGATGAATCTGGAGGAAGTCAGGACCTTTCTCGCCGTCGTGGAGACGGGAAGCCTCGTGGCCGCCTCCCGGCGGCTCAACGTCACTCAGTCCACCGTGACGGCGCGGATCAACGGGCTCGAGGACGAACTCGGCCAGAAACTCCTACATCGCAACAAGTCCGGCGCGGAGCTGACCTCGTCGGGCTTCAAGTTCCGGCGCTATGCCGAGGTCATGGTGCAGCTTTGGCGGCAGGCGCAAACCGAGGTCTCGCTGCCCAAAGGCTTCCAGAGCGTGTGCAGCATCGGGCTCGAGTTCGATCTCTGGCAGGAGGTGGGCCGGCGCTTCGTGGAGCATGTGCGGGAGCGCCAGCCGGGCGTCGCCCTTTCGACATGGCCGGGGGAGCAGCGCCAGATCGACCGCTGGCTCAATATCGGCCTCGTCGATCTCGCCTTCTGTTACGCGCCCCAGTCGGGCGAGAATTTTACGAGCCGGGTGCTCTTCGACGACGAGCTGGTGCTTGTCTCGAGCGAGCGCGACGCTCCGGCCACGCTCGACCAGGGCTATGTCTATGTGGATCACGGCGAGGAGTTCCGCCGGCAGCATGCGGCGGCGTTTCCCGGCGAGCTGACGTCGGCCGTGACGATCGCTTCCTCCGACTGGGCGCTCGACCACCTCCTGCGCAACGGTGGGTCGGGTTATCTGCCGGTGCGCCATGTCGGCGGCCACCTGGCAAAGGGGCGCCTGCACGTGGTGGACGGAGCGCCGGGCTTCCGGCGCAGGGTCTATGCGGTCGAGAACGCGCAGGCGGTGCGCGGGTGGGACTGGTACGATGCTGCGGTGACAGCCGTCGTGCCCGAGCGCTGAAGGTTTTGATGCGCGTCGATCTCTTCGATTTCGAGCTGCCGTCGGAGCGCATCGCGCTCCGGCCCGCGAGCCCGCGCGACGCGGCGCGCATGCTGGTGGTGGAGCCCGGCGCATCGCCGGAGCTTTCCGACCTCGGCGTCCGCGACCTGCCGCAATTGCTGCGCTCGGGCGATATCCTCGTCTTCAACGATACGCGCGTGATCCCCGCGCAGCTATCCGGCACCCGCTACCGGGAGGGAGGCGAGGCGGCGGCGGTCGAGATCACGCTCGCCAGGCGGCTGGACGGCGCACACTGGCAGGCTTTCGCGAAGCCCGGAAAGCGGCTCAAGGCCGGCGACCGCATCCGTTTCGGCGAGCGGGGCGAGGTCTGCTTCGCGGGCATGCTGGATGCGACGGTGGAGGAGAAGGCCGAGACCGGCGAGGTAACCCTCGGCTTCTCGTTCACCGGGGCGGTGCTGGACGAGGCCATAGCCTTCTACGGCCGCATGCCGCTGCCACCCTATATCGCCACACGACGTCCGGCCGACGAGCAGGACTCGACCGATTATCAGACGGTCTATGCGCGGCAGGAGGGGGCGGTCGCCGCCCCGACAGCGGGTCTGCACTTCACCCCCGAGCTCCTTTCGGCGCTCCAGGCCCGCGGGGTCGGCACGGCCTTCGTGACCCTGCATGTGGGGCCAGGCACGTTCCTGCCGGTGAAGGTCGAGGACACCGCCGACCACCGCATGCACGCCGAATGGGGGTCGATCGACGCAAAAACCGTCAAGCGCCTGCTTGCGGCACGAAGTGCCGGGGGGCGCATCGTGGCGGTCGGAACGACCTCGCTCAGGGTGCTCGAATCGGCGGCTGCGCCGGGCGGAGATTTGCGAGTCTTTTCAGGCGAGACGGACATTTTCATCACACCGGGATTCAAGTTCCGGGCGGTGGATGCGATTCTTACGAACTTCCATCTGCCGCGCTCCACGCTCTTCATGCTGGTTGCGGCGTTCTCCGGGCTTGAGCGCATGAAGCGCGCCTATGCCCACGCGATCTCGGCCGGCTACAGGTTCTATTCCTACGGCGACGCGAGCCTGCTATTTCCCGCGCCGTGACCGACTTCCGCTTCTCTCTCCTCGCAACGGACGGCGCCGCCCGGCTCGGGCGGATCGACACCGCGCGCGGCCCTGTCCGAACGCCTGCCTTCATGCCGGTCGGCACGGCCGCGACCGTCAAGGCGCTCTATCCGGATCAGGTGCGCGAGGCCGGCTCCGATATCCTGCTCGGCAACACCTACCATCTCATGCTGCGCCCCGGCGCCGAGCGCGTCGCGGAGCTCGGAGGGCTCCATCGCTTCATGGGTTGGGACGGACCGATCCTCACGGATTCCGGCGGCTTCCAGGTCATGTCGCTTTCGCAGCTCCGGAAGCTCGACCGGGACGGCGTCACCTTCCGCTCGCATCTCGACGGCAGCGAGCACCGCCTCACGCCCGAGCGCTCCATGGAGATCCAGCGGCTGCTCGGCTCGACGATCCAGATGCAGCTCGATGAGTGCCTGGCCTATCCACATCCCTCCGAGGAGGCGGAACGCGCCATGCTGCTCTCGCTCGACTGGGCGGAGCGTTCGAAGCAGGCGTTTAGACGGCAGCCGGGCCACGCGTGCTTCGGCATCGTGCAGGGGGGTGTCGAGCCCGACCTCCGCCGCCGCTCGGCGGAAGGGCTCGTCGATATCGGCTTCGACGGCTACGCCATCGGCGGCCTCGCGGTGGGGGAAGGGCAGGCGCTGATGCTCGAGGCCATCGAGGCCACCGCGCCGCATCTGCCCGGAGACCGGCCACGCTATCTCATGGGCGTGGGCACGCCGGACGATATCCTCAAGGCGGTGGCGCGCGGTGTCGACATGTTCGACTGCGTGATGCCCACGCGCTCGGGCCGCCACGGGCAGGCCTTCACGCGCTTCGGAAACCTCAACCTGCGCAACGCCAAGTACGCCGACGACCCTCGGCCGCTCGATCCTGAAAGCGGGTTCGCGCCGCTCGCGCGCTATTCCCGCGCCTATCTCCATCATCTGGTGAAGGCGGGCGAGATTCTCGGAATGATGCTGCTCACGCTGGCGAACGTCGCCTACTACCAGGCGCTGATGGAGGGTATCAGGGGCGCCATAGCGGAGCGGCGGTTCGAGGGCTTTGCCGCCCAGACGCAGGAAGCCTGGAAGCGGGGCGAGGCTAGCTAGAGCATGATCCGGAAAAGTGTGAAGCACTTTTCCGACGAGATCATGCTCAACTTATTGGAATCGATCACGTTCATCCATCCGGGTCAAATCGACCCGGATGGATCGTGATCTAGCGCACCACCCTCTCGACCGCCCCGATGATCGTGCGCGTGACCTTCCCGTTGTTGGCGATGGCATCCCCAACGAGCATCGCGACGATGATGGCCGCTATGGTCAAGAAATTCTGCATACGGAATGGTCGCGCAATAGGGTTACGCAATTTTTAATTGCGTAACCCAGCGGAAGCTCTCACGAAAAAGGCCGGGGCAGGGCCCCGGCCAGTCGCTGTCACCGCAGGGAGCGGGTCAGCAGGAATAGTACATGTCGTACTCGACCGGGTGCGGCGTGTGCTCGAAGCGGATCACCTCCTCCATCTTCAGCTCGATGTAGGAGTCGATCTGGTCATCATCGAACACGCCGCCCTTCTTCAGGAAGTCGCGGTCGGCATCGAGGCTCTCCAGCGCCTGGCGGAGCGAGCCGCAGACCGTCGGAACCTCCTTCAGCTCCTCGGGCGGCAGGTCGTAGAGGTTCTTGTCCATGGCGTCGCCGGGATGGATCTTGTTGAGGATGCCGTCCAAGCCCGCCATGAGCAGCGAGGCGAAGGCGAGATAGGGATTGGCGGAAGGGTCGGGGAAGCGGACCTCGACACGCTTGGCCTTGGGGTTCGTCGTGTAGGGGATGCGGCAGGAGGCCGACCGGTTGCGCGACGAATAGGCGAGCAGCACCGGTGCCTCGAAGCCCGGCACCAGCCGCTTGTAGGAGTTGGTGGAGGGATTGGTGAAGGCGTTGCAGGACTTGGCGTGCTTGATGACGCCGCCGATGAAATAGAGGCAGGCTTCCGACAGGTCCGCATACTGGTTGCCGGCGAAGAGGGGCTTGCCGCCCTTCCAGAGCGAGAAGTGGCAGTGCATGCCGGTGCCGTTGTCGCCGTAGACCGGCTTCGGCATGAAGGTCGCGGTCTTGCCGTAGGCATGGGCGACGTTGTGGATCACGTACTTGTAGATCTGCATGTGGTCGGCCATGCGGGTGAGCGGCTGGAACTTCATGCCGAGCTCGTGCTGGGCGGCCGCCACCTCGTGATGGTGCTTCTCCACCACCACGCCCATCTCCGCCATGACCGACAGCATCTCGGAGCGCATGTCCTGGGCGCTGTCCTGCGGATTGACCGGGAAATAGCCGCCCTTCTTGCGCATCCGATGCCCGAGATTGCCCATCTCGTATTCGGTGCCGGTGTTGGTCGGCAGCTCGATCGAGTCGAGCTTGAAGCCCGTGTTGTAGGGGTCGGAGGAGAAGCGCACATCGTCGAAGATGAAGAACTCGGCCTCGGGGCCGACATTCACGGTGTCGCCGAGCTTCGACTGCTTGACGTAGGCTTCCGCCTTCTTGGCCGTCATGCGCGGGTCGCGGCCATAGGCCTCGCCGGTGCCCGGATCGAGGATGTCGCAGAAGAGGACGGCGGTCGACTGCGCGTAGAAGGGGTCATTGTGGTAGGAGGAGGGGTCCGGCATGAGGGTCATGTCGGACTCGTTGATCGCCTTCCAGCCGGCGATCGAGGAACCGTCGAACATGAGCCCTTCGGCGAAGGCGTCCTCGTCGATCAGGGACTTGTCCATCGTGACGTGCTGCATCTTCCCGCGCGGGTCGGTGAAGCGCAGGTCGACGTATTTGATGTCCTTGTCCTTCAGCTCCTTCAATACGGCTTCAGGCGTCATGTCGGCTGCCATGGTCGCTCCTTGTCTCCTGGCATCTTGTGAAAGGGTTAGAGCGCGTCCGGGCCGGTCTCGCCGGTGCGGATGCGGATAGCGTCGTCAACGGAGAGGATGAAGATCTTCCCGTCGCCGATACGGCCCGTGCGGGCGGCGGTCTGGATCGCTTCGACCGCCTTCTCCACGAGCTCATCGGCCAGCACCAGCTCGATCTTCACCTTCGGCAGAAAATCGACCACGTACTCGGCGCCGCGGTAGAGTTCGGTGTGACCCTTCTGGCGGCCGAAGCCCTTGGCTTCCGTCACCGTGATTCCCTGCAGGCCGACCTCCTGTAGCGCTTCCTTCACCTCGTCGAGCTTGAACGGCTTGATGATGGCTTCAATCTTTTTCATGCGCCCTCGTTCTCCCGACGCGAAGGCAAGCGGCTGCAGGCGCAGCTCCCCTCGCGCGCACGAACAATTGCAGTCCTCATGCCAGTTCATTGGCGGCCGGAATAGTCAGTTTTTTCAATGGCTTGCTCGCTTTTCTGTTCCGTTCAACCTGAAGCATTCTGCCTATTTTTTGGGCAGCGAGATCGGCCGGTGGGCACCCCCGAGTTTTCCTTGCGTTTCGCTCCCGCTCCTCTATTGTAATTGCGACTTATTCGCATTTAGAGGGGATGGCGATGCTCACCGGTTTCTCCCGGCATCTTTCCAGGCGGGCGGCGCTCGGGGCGGGAGCGCTGCTCGGCCTGGGAAAGGTCGCCGAGGACATCCGTCCCGCTGGCGCGCAGGGGCACGCGGCCCACGATCAGATGCAATCGACACACGGCTCGGCCCATGCCGGGCACATGGGAGTGGTCGGCCGCATCGATCATGCGAAGAACGGCTTTGACCCGTGGTCGGTCGCCACCGACTTCGATGCCGGCGCCCTGTCCACGGATGCCGACGGGCGAAGGGTGCGGGAATGGACGGTGACGGCCATCGATCAGGAGATCGAGATCGCACCCGGCGTCTTCTTTCCCGCCTGGACGTTCAACGGCCGCATTCCAGGACCGACGCTGCGCTGCACGGAAGGGGAGCGGCTGCGGATCAAGCTCGTGAACGCCGGCACGCATGAACACTCGATGCATTTCCACGGCATCCACGGCGCGCGCATGGACGGCGTCCCGGGCGCGGGCATGGTTCAGCCGGGCGAGGAGTTCGTCTACGAGTTCGATGCCAAGCCCTATGGATGCCACCTCTATCACTGTCATGCGCTGCCCCTGAAACGGCATCTGCACAAGGGTCTCTATGGCGCCTTCATCGTCGATCCGGATCCGGCGCTGCATCCTTCCGAGGAAGCGGCCGCCAGGACGCGCCTGCGCGGCAGCGTCGAGAATGCAGGGTGGCAGGAGTTCGTTCTCGTGATGAACGGCTTCGACACGAACTTCGACGACGAGAACGAGTTCTACGCCGTCAACACCACGCCCTTCGCCTACGTGGAGAAGCCGCTCAGGATCGAACGCTCAAAGCCCGTGCGCGTCTATCTCGTGAACATGACCGAGTTCGACCCGATCAACTCCTTTCACCTGCATGCGAACTTCTTCGACTACTACGACCACGGCACGACGCTCACGCCGACGCTTCGCACCGTCGACACGGTGATGCAATGCCAGGCGCAGCGGGGGATCATCGAGTTCTCCTTCGCCGATCACGAGCCCGGGGTCTACATGTTCCACGCCCATCAGTCCGAGTTCGCGGAGCTCGGGTGGATGAGCCATTTCGAGGTGGTGTGATGCCGCGCCTCGCTTTCTATCTCATGCCTTTGGCACTGGTGGCGGCGCTGGTCGGCATCCTCCTCTACGCGAACCCGCTCAAGCAGCTCACCGGAGCCGCTCCTCCCGTCGAGGACGTCAAGGTCGAGCGCGTGGTGCTGAAGCCCGGTCTCGTCCGCCTCGATGTGCGGGCCGACGGATCGCAGCCGGTCAGCATCGCGCAGGTGCAGGTCGATGGCGCCTATCGAAGTTTCAGCATGGAGCCATCAGGGCCGATAGGCCGTCTGGGGACGGCCCGCATCGACATTCCCTATCCCTGGATCGACGCCGAGGCCCATCACATCGTGCTCATCACCTCGACGGGCGCCGCCTTCGAGCACACGATCGAGGTGGCGCGCGTCACCCCACGATGGGACGGAGAGGATCTCGGCTATCTCCTGCTCATCGGCCTCGTCCTCGGCCTGGCGCCGGTAGCGGCGGGCCTGCTCTTCTACCCGGCGCTCAGGGGGGCGGGGAGCGGTGTCATGCAGTTCGTCCTGGCCCTGACGGTCGGGCTTCTGGCCTATCTGCTCATCGATACGCTTGCCGAAGGCTTCGAGCTCGGCGGCGAGGCGACAGAGCGACTGAGAGCGCGCCTTCTCGTCATCGTTTCGGCTGCGGTCACGGCCGGGCTGCTCCTGGCGCTCGGGCGTCGCGGCGGCAAGGCGCCCGAAGGTGTCGCGCTCGCCTTCTTCATCGCGCTCGGCATCGGCCTTCACAATTTCGGCGAGGGCCTCGTCGTCGGGGCTGCGATCGCGACCGGGGCGGCCGCGCTCGCGAGCTTCCTCCTCACGGGCTTCGTGATCCACAATGTCTCGGAGGGTTTCGGCATCGCCGCCCCGCTCTTTGAGTCCCGGCCGCCGTTGCGGGTATTCGCAGGTCTTGCCGCGCTGGCCGGGCTGCCGGCGGTGCTTGGAACGGTGCTCGGCGCCCAATCCGTCGGGCCCTACTGGACCGCCCTCTGCTTCGGCGTGGGAGCCGGGGCCATCCTGCAGGTGATCATCGAGGTCACCACGCTTCTCGCAAGGAAGCGCGGAAGCAGCGCCCTGCTCAGCGCGCCAAGCCTTGTGGGCGCCGTCTGCGGCCTCTCGGTCATGTACGCGACCGCGCTCCTCGTGTGAGCTCTTCGACCTGGATCAAGCCTCGCCCTTCGACAAGCTCAGGGCGAGGCCACAGATACAAGATGCTCGAATTGAAGGAGACGCCGAAGCCGGATCAGGAGCCCTGCTTCTTCTTGTAGGCGTCGATCTCAGCCGCCAGCTCCTTTTCCTCGTCACAGCCGAAATAGCCGCACAGGTCCTTGAGCTTGACGTAGGTTGCCTCGGCGTTGGCGAGGTCGTTCTTCATCAGATAGGCTTCGCCCAGATATTCGTAAGCGCCCTTGTGGTTCGAATCCTTCTCGAGAGCCTTGATGTAGAAGGCGATGCCCTCGTCGACCTTGCCGGACATGCGGTGCGTATATCCAAGCAGGTTCAGGACATTGGCGTCGTCGGGCTTGTTGAGCGCGTTCAGCTCCGTGATCGCCTCGGCGTACTTCTTCTCGGCGATCAGCGCCTCGGCGGACTTGTAGCCGGGCAGGGCGGTCACGGAATCGGCCGGGGCATCGCTGCCCATCGCGAGAGCCGTCGGGAAAGAGAACAGCCCGGACAATGCGAGGCCCGCGACAACCAGGCTGAAGGCGGCGGCAGTGGCAAGCTTGCAGGTGCGGTTCATACATCGGTCTCCATAGAGCCGCCTCTCTCAGGGCGGAAAATAGCCTAGATTCCGGGCCCACGCCATGGGGTCTGGACGCTAAACCCTTGCATTCAAGGGCGCGCCTGGGCTAGAGTATTGAATGAACATTCAATCAAAAAATGAAGAGAATTGCCCTATGCGCGCTCCTGCAAACACCGCACCCATGATCGAGCCGGCTGCGGAGCAGGCGCTGGAAAGTCCGGGGCTGGTGCTGGGCGAGGAGGAGCGGGGCGGCCTTCCCTGGTGGGCTTATTTCAACCCCGAGCTTCTGGAGATCGAGAAGGAAACGCTCTTCCGTGGCTGCTGGCAGTTCGCCTGCCATGTGAACGACGTTCCCGAGCCGGGACAGTACCGGACCTTCGATATCGTCGGAGAGCGGGCGCTCATCGTTCGCGGCAAGGATCGCGTGGTGCGCGCCTTCCACAATGTCTGCCGCCACCGGGGCTCGCGCGTCGTCGCGGACGAGCAGGGGCGCTGCAAGGGCGCCATCGTCTGTCCCTTCCACGGGTGGTCCTACAATCTCGACGGCACGCTGCGCGCGGTGCGCCAGCCGAGATCGCTGCCGAAGCTCGATTCCGAGGCGCACGGTCTCGTGCCGCTCGAATTCGAGATCTGGCACGGGCTCGTCTTCGTGCGCTTCGTGAAGAGCGATCAGCCCTCGGTGGCAACCCTCATGGCGCCTTTCGAGGAGGAGGTCGCGCCCTACCGCATCGAGGAGATGCGACCGCTCGACCCCATCGGACAGGAGGAACTGGCGGTCAACTGGAAGGCCGTCCGCGATGTCGACAACGAAGGCTATCACGTCGCCATGGCGCATCCTTCGCTGGAGGACCTCTACGGGCGCCGGTATGTGGACGACCGGCACCGCCGCGGCGTGGCGCGCTCCTTCGCGCCCTTCAACGAGAGCGAGAGTCGCCGCTGGAGTACCCGCCTCTATCGCAAGATCCTTCCCGAAGTGGAGCACCTGCCGGCCTCACACCGGCGCGCATGGCTCTATATCGGCCTTTTCCCCAATGCGGTGTTCTCGCTCTATCCGGACACCTTCAACTTTTACCAGGAATACCCAGTGGGCATCGACCGGACGATGCAGCGCTACGGTCTCTACGGCCTCAACGACGATCGCCGCGAGATGAAGCTCGCCCGCTATCTCAGCCGCCGCATCGACAAGGCGACGAGTGCCGAGGACCACCAGCTCATCGGATGGTCGTGGGAAGCGATGCAGTCATCGGGATTCGCCGGCTACATCCTTTCCGACCTCGAGGTCGGGGTGCGCGACTACCACGACAATCTGCGGCGGATGATGCCGGTGATGGCGCTGGAGGAAGAGCCTCGCACCGGGCGTGTGGTGGAGATCAACACCTCGCTCCTGTCGGCGCAAGGCGGCTCTTTCTGGCAGAGCGGGGAATCCTGAGGAGCGTTCAGCCCTGGGGCGAGAGCGGCAGGCAGCTCATGCCTTTCGCCGCCAGCGACTTGCATGCGCTGCGGGCGGCGCTTTCGGTGAAGCCGGAGAAGCGCGCGCGGAACATGGTCTCGCCGTTGATCTGCACGCTCATCGTGAAGGGGGTCTTGTTGTCCAGCGCGTTGAGGCCGAAGGCCCGCGCTTCTTCGATGCGGCGTTCGGCGGCGCCCTTGCTCGGGAAGGCGCCGACCTGGATGCTCCAGTTGCCTGTCGCCGGCTTGGTCGGCTCCGGTTCGCTCACCAGCGCGGCCAGGTTGTCGCCCTTGGCGCTCTTCTGAATGCCCGCGTCCGAGGAATCGACAGGCGCGGCCTCCGCCTCGCTCACGATGACGCTCGCAAAGGTCTGGCCGAGACCCTGACGGGACTTGCCGGTGAGGCTCGGAACCATCGTGGCTTCGGCAAGCTGGGCCGCCGCATCATCGGATGTCGCCGCGGTGCTCGAATTGGCCTCGTCGGCCGCGGTCTGCGCCGTCGCGGTCACGTTCTTCTGGGGCGCCTTCTCGACCGTGTACTTGGCCGCAAGCTGCTTCTGGGCCTGGAGGCGCGTGGTGCGGAGTTTCTCGGCCGCGAGCTTGCCCACATCGGCCTGCTGGCTTGACTTGTCGCGCTCTGCGACGGCTTTGCTCTCCGCCGCCTCGATCACCGCCTTGAGCTTCGCGATCTGCTGCTTCGTCTGCGCGATCTCCTCGCCGGAATCGTTCGTCACTTCGGCAAGCTTGGTGCGGGTGCGCCGCGTCGTGTCGTCGGCGATCTGGTTGCTGCGCGAATACCCGGGGGGATCACCGGCTGCCGCCGCGATGGTTCCGGACTTCGCGAAGGTCGCCTTGTCGAACTGCGTCTCGAGCATCGAAGCCATGTACTGGTTGCGCGCCGCCGACGACCTGCCGCCCATGACAACGCCGACGAGCCGCTTGCCGTCACGCTCTGCGGAGGTCACGAGGTTGAAGCCCGAGGCGCGGATATAGCCGGTCTTGATGCCGTCCATGCCCTTGAACCGACCCAGCAGCCGGTTGTGGTTCTGCATCTTCTTCCCGTTCCACACGAAGGAGCGCAGGGCGAAATAGCCGTAGTACTGGGGAAAGTCGCGCTGGATCCTGAGCCCCAGCGTCGCCATGTCGCGCGCGCTTGTCACCTGGCCGGGGTTCGGCAGGCCTGAGGCATTGAGGAAGGTGGTGCGGGTCATGCCCATGGCGCGGGCGGTGCGGGTCATGCGCGCGGCGAAGGCGCTTTCCGAGCCGCTGATACCCTCCGCGACGGCGGTCGCCGCATCGTTGGCGGACTTGGTCACGATGGCGCGGATGGCATCGTCCACGCGGATCGTCTGCCCCGGCTTCAGCCCAAGCTTCGAGGGCTCGCGGGAGGAGGCATAGTTGGAAACGTTGAGGCGGGTATCCCGGCTCAGCCGGCCGGCGCTCATCTCCTGGAAAAGGACATAGAGCGTCATGACCTTGGTCAGGGAGGCCGGATGGCAGACGCCGTCGGCGTCGCGCGAGTACAGGACTTTTCCGGAATGGGCGTCGACGGCGATGGCAGCGAACCGCGGGGCGGCCAGAGCCTCGGAAGCGGAAGGTAGGACCGTCAGGGCGACAAAGGCGGTAAGCACGCAGGCGCGACGGACGGCGGCGATCCCCGATATCAGTCCTCGTCCCCCTTGGACTGAAGCCGCAACAAACATTCCTACCCCGCCTGTTTTCGCCGATTCGGGACCGGTTAACGGCCGTTATCGACGGAATTACTCACACACGCAAGAGCCGGAGCTTCGGGATTTCCTTCCTGTGGATGGAGGTTCCCGCAGGCTTCCGGGCCTGAACAGGGCCCTCAGCGGAGAAGCGGCTATAGCCCAGCTTTCCGCAGATGCACTTGGCTTGGAACGATGGCGCGCCTCCCACGGAGCACCGCCGCGGGGCATATCAACCGCCCCAAAGGCCAGTTCAAGCGCCGCCATAGTGCGGCCGGGCTGTTACCAAACCGTAAAAACAAGGCGTCAGGAAGGAAGCCGCCTGGGCACATTTTTGCTGCAACGCACAATTTTTCCTTGACGACTTTTTGTGCACCGCATATATCGAGGCTCAGGCGGAAAAACTCCGCTTCTAGGGTTTAGCGAAGGAGATGCACCATGACCACGAAGTTCGAGGATTGGCAGGGGTTCGGTAAAGAGGGCGTCGAGGCCTATGTCGCCAGCGCGACTGCGGTGACCAAGGGTTTCCAGGCGATGGCCGCCGAGGCAGCCGACTATTCGCGCAAGTCGTTCGAGAAGGGCGCCCAGACGGTCGAGAAGGTTCTCGCCGCGAAGTCCATCGACAAGGTTTTCGAGATCCAGCAGGGCTACGCCAAGGAGGCCTATGAGGCCTATCTCGGCGAGGTGAACAAGCTCGGCGAGCTCTATCTCGCCGCCGCCAAGGAAGCCTACAAGCCCTTCGAGTCCAAGTTTGCCGCTTTCACGCCGAAGGTCGGCAAGTAAACACCCGACATATCCGGCTATCCACGAGCCCGGCGCGGTCCCCGCGCCGGGCTTTGCATTTCCGGCAGGCGATTGCGCCCTGCGGAATCGCCCACGCCATTTGCGCCCTCGCAAGTCGTCCGAACTGACCTATATTAGGGCGGCGCATGGGAGCGATTCAGGCACGATGAACGGGCACACGACTCCGATCCGCATGGCGGGCAAGGTCGCCGGCAGGGACGACAACCAGTCCGGGGTGATCACCAGGACACAGCCGAAGACCAAGAAGCCCAGCCTCTACAAGGTGCTCCTTCTCAACGACGACTACACGCCCATGGAGTTCGTCGTGCATGTGCTGGAGCGCTTCTTCAACAAGGGCAGGGAGGAAGCCACGCGCATCATGCTGCATGTGCATCAGAAGGGTGTCGGGATTTGCGGGGTCTATACCTTCGAGGTGGCTGAGACCAAGGTCACCCAAGTGACTGATTTTGCACGCAAGCACCAACATCCGCTACAATGCACAATGGAAAAGGAGTGATCAGGTCCCGTGCCGACATTCTCCCGTAGCCTTGAACAGGCCCTGCACCGCGCGCTCGCGCTCGCCAACGAGCGCAGCCATGAATACGCGACGCTCGAACATCTCCTCTTGGCGCTCGTCGACGAGAAGGACGCCGCTGCGGTGATGCGCGCCTGCAGCGTCGACATCGACGCGCTGCGCCGCAACCTCGAGAGCTACATCGACAACGATCTCGCGAGCCTCGTGGTGGACGGGCCGGAGGAGTCGAAGCCGACGGCCGGCTTCCAGCGCGTGATCCAGCGCGCGGTCATCCACGTCCAGTCCTCGGGGCGGGAGGAGGTGACGGGAGCCAACGTGCTTGTCGCGATCTTCGCCGAGCGCGAGAGCCACGCCGCCTACTTCCTGCAGGAGCAGGACATGACCCGCTACGACGCGGTCAACTATATCAGCCACGGCATCGCCAAGCGGTCCGGCCTGTCGGAGACGCGGACCGTGCGGGGCGCCGAGCAGGACAATGACGACGGCGAGGGCGGACCGGAGCGGGGCGGAAAGAACTCGCAGGAGGCGCTCAAGGCCTACTGCGTGAACCTCAACGAGAAGGCGGAAAAGGGCCGCATCGACCCGCTGATCGGGCGCGAGAGCGAGGTCAACCGCACCATCCAGATCCTTTGCCGCCGGCAGAAGAACAACCCGCTGTTCGTCGGCGATCCGGGCGTCGGCAAGACCGCGATCGCCGAAGGTCTCGCCCGCAAGATCGTGCGGAGCGAGGTGCCCGAGGTGCTGGCCGAATGCACCATCTTCCAGCTCGACATGGGCGCGCTGCTCGCCGGCACGCGCTACCGCGGCGACTTCGAGGAGCGCATCAAGGCAGTCATCAAGGAGATCGAGAACTATCCCGGCGCCATCATGTTCATCGACGAGATCCACACGGTGATCGGCGCCGGGGCGACCTCGGGCGGGGCGATGGATGCCTCCAATCTCCTGAAGCCCGCGCTCGCCGGCGGGACGCTGCGCTGCATCGGCTCCACGACCTACAAGGAATACCGTCAGCATTTCGAGAAGGACCGTGCGCTGGTGCGCCGCTTCCAGAAGATCGACGTGAGCGAGCCCTCGGTGCCCGACACGATCAAGATCCTGAAAGGCCTCAAGCCCTATTTTGAGGAGTTCCACAAGGTCCGCTACACGCAGGACGCGATCAAGACCGCGGTCGAGCTCTCCGCGCGCTACATGAGCGATCGCAAGCTTCCCGACAAGGCGATCGACGTCATCGACGAGACGGGCGCCTCGCAGATGCTGCTGCCCGAATCGAAGCGGCGCGCCACCATCGGCGTGAAGGAGATCGAGGAGACGATCGCCACCATGGCGCGCATCCCGCAGAAGACCGTTTCGAAGACCGACGCGGAGGTCCTGAAGGATCTCGGCAACGAGCTGAAGCGCGTCGTCTTCGGGCAGGACACCGCCATCGAGGCTCTGGCGTCAGCCATCAAGCTGTCGCGCGCGGGTCTTAGGGAGCCGGAGAAGCCAATCGGCTGCTACCTGTTCTCGGGACCCACCGGCGTCGGCAAGACGGAAGTGGCGCGCCAGCTCGCAAGCGTGCTCGGCGTCAACATTCTGCGCTTCGACATGTCGGAGTATATGGAGCGGCATTCGGTTTCGCGTCTGATCGGCGCCCCCCCCGGCTATGTGGGGTTCGACCAGGGCGGACTCCTCACCGACGGCATCGACCAGCATCCGCACACGGTGCTGCTGCTGGACGAGATCGAGAAGGCGCATCCCGACCTATTCAATATCCTGCTGCAGGTGATGGATCACGGAAAGCTCACCGACCACAACGGCAAGTCGGTCGACTTCCGGAACGTCATCCTGATCATGACCACGAACGCCGGCGCGCAAGATCTGGCGCGCGCGGCCTTCGGCTTCACGCGCCAGAAGCGCGAGGGCGACGACCAGGAAGCGATCAACCGGATGTTCACGCCGGAATTCCGCAACCGGCTCGACGCGGTGATCGGCTTCGCGCATCTGCCGCCGGAGATCGTGCGCCAGGTGGTGCAGAAGTTCGTGCTGCAGCTCGAGGCGCAGCTTTCCGAGCGCCAGATCAACATCGAGCTCCAGGAAGCCGCCGCCGACTGGCTGGCTAGGAA
>JBFXDI010000046.1:0-28427 GCA_050181295.1 Parvibaculaceae bacterium
GATGCGGAGCGGCGGAGGCGGGGCCTGCCGGCCGAGATAGCGGTAGAAGTCCCAGATCGTGCCCTCGTAGTCCTTGGGCGCGAGTGCTCCCGAGGGCGCGTGGCGGGAGGAAAGGGCCTGCTGCATGCGCTCGAGCTTCTCGCGATCCTCGCGGTTGACCTCATTCCAGAGCGCGATCCGCTGCTCGACTTCGTCCCTGGTCAGCTCATCGCCCCAGGTGGACATGGTCCAGCGCACGCGCACCCGGTCGACCGCCACCGGCTGCAGCGAGAAGGAGACCAGCAGCGTCGCGGCCTGGCTCGCGACCTGCGTCGGGAAGAGGCAGAAAAGGGTGGAGCGCTTCCGCTCCTCGGCCGAGAGGCCTGGCCCGCCGGCGCCTCGCGAGGGGATGTCGTCGGGATAGTTGGCGCAGTAGCTCGTGAAGGCGTCGTCCGACATGGACTTCCGGCTGAGACCTGTCGGTGTGTAGGGATGGAGCGTCTCGGGATGGACGACCGAAAGATGGTAGGCCTCCATGAAGTTCTCGACCAGGCACTTCCAGTTGGTGCGCCACTCCTCCTCGGCGACATGCACGATCCGCATGCCCTCGGGCTCGTAGTTCGCAAGCAGGCTTTCGAGCTTGCCGAGGCGAGGCGAGAGCGGAGCGGCGTCCTGGTTCAGGTTCACATAGATGAAGCCGTTCCAGATCTCGGAGCGGAACTCGGGCAGGCGGCAGGTCTCGGACGTCACGCCCTTGTCGGCCATGCGCGGCGCGGTCGCCAGCACGCCGTCGCGGCGGTAGCTCCAGGCGTGATAGGAACAGATGAAGCGGCGCGTCGAGCCCGAGCCTTCGGCGAGCGGCATGCCGCGATGGCGGCAGACATTGGAGAGGACGCGGATGCGGCCGTCGTCGCCGCGCACCACCAGCAGCGGCTCGTCGAGGAGCCTGGTGGTGAAATAGTCGCCGGGCTTAGCCACCTCGTCGGCGCGGCCGAGACAATGCCATTCCTTCGCCAGGACGTTCTCCGCCTCCCACGCGAAATAGTCCGCGCTCGTGTAGAAGCAGCCGGGCAGGCACTGCGCCTGAGCCTCCGGCAACCCCGCCACATGGGCGAGCTGCTCGTGCATGCGGGTAACGCTCGTCATGGTCGGGACCTCACTCGGCGGCTTCGGCGAACCGGCGGCCGAAGCCCGCGGTGCGCTCGGCGATATACTGCATGAAGTCGTAGATCGGCCGTTCCAGGTAGGAGAGGTGGCCGGGCTTGGCCGCATCGGCGGAGAGGCCCCGGTAGACCTTCTCGGTGCAGCCGCGGTCCTCGAGGTTCACCTCGTCGAGCAGGGTCTTCAGCGTGCCGATATACTCGTCGCCGCGCGGATCCTCGATGAACTCGGGCGAGAGGCCGCCGCCGAAGGTGATGTGAACCTGGGACGGGCTCTTCGGATGCAGCGAGAGATACCAGAAATAGCCGGGTGTCAGCGTGATGAGATGGCTCGGATAGATAGCGATGAGGCCGGTGGTCTTGCGCCAGTCACCTTCGAGCCGTGTGTTGGAGGGGTGCGCGTTGCCGATGGCGAGCGAGGCGTCCTTGGTGATCCAGTGATAGTTGAAGGTCGGAAGACCAGGCGGACAGACCATCTCCTCGAGCTTGGAATAGGGACCGACGGTAGCCTGGTGGCAGACGGGCAGGTGGTAGCTCTCCATGAAGTTCTCGGCGAGCACCTTCCAGTTGGTGTTCCAGACGTGCGTCTCGCGGAACCGCTCGATGTAGTTCTCCATGCCGTAGCGGCCGACCAGCGCCTCCAGGGGCTTCAGCTCGTCGGCGACGCTCTGGCGCGTCTTGTCGAGCGTGACATAGATCCACCCCAGCCACTCCTCGCAGCGGACGGATGGAAGCCGGTAGTTCTCCTTGCAGAAGCCGGTCGTCTCCTTCATGAACGGCGCCCCGCGCAGCGTGCCGTCGAGATTGTAGGTCCAGGCGTGATAGGGGCACACGATCGAGCGCGTGTTGCCCGAGCCCTCCAGCAAAGTCGACATGCGATGCAGGCAGACGTTGGAGAACGCCCTCAAACCGCCGTCGCGGTCCCGGAGCACCACGATCGGCTGACCGGCGAGCTCGTAGGTCAGGTAGTCGCCCGGCTCCTTCACGGAGCTCGTGCGCCCGACGCACACCCACTCGCGGGAAAAGATTGTTTCCAGCTCGCGCTGCAGGAAGTCTTCGCTCGTGTAGACGCTCGGCGGCATGGCCACGGCGTCCTCGAAGGGGCGCGCGGCGGTGCGCAGGAGTTCCGCGACAGGCTGGATATGCGACATCCCGTGTTTCTCCCATAGCGCCAGATTGGAAGCATTCTAGCGCAGGCTTGAACAGGCAGAAAATTCAAATAAGCTGGCAATTGAACAGGTGAAATATGGTCAGATTCACCCTTCGCCAGTGCACCTATTTCCGCGCGGTGGCCGAGCGTGGCGGCATCGCCCAGGCCGCCCGCGCGCTCAACATCTCGCAGCCCTCCGTGGCGCAGGCGATCGAGAAGCTCGAGGCCGTGACGGGCCTCACGCTTTTCGAGCGTCATCACGCACGGGGCGTGACGCTCACACTTCAAGGCCGGGCTTTTCTGGATCATGTCTTGACCCTCGAAGCCCAGGCCGAGCAGGTGGCGCGGGAGGCGGCGGCGCTTGCGGCGGAGTCCTCGGGCGAGATCCGCCTTGGCTGCTTCTACACGCTGGCGCCCTTCTACCTCGCGGGACTCATGCAGGCGCATGGCAAGGCCTTTCCTGGCATTCGCGTGCGGCCGAGCGAATCGAGCCTCCCCGGGCTTGCCGAGGGCGTGCGGGACGGGAGCCTCGATCTGGCCATCACCTACGATCTCGGCGCCGACCTGTCGGACCTCGAGCGGGTCGAGCTCCGGCGTCTCAAGCCCGAGGTGGTCATCGGCGCCGACCATCCGCTCGCCAAGTCCGAAGCGGTGCGGCTCAAGGACCTCGCGGGCGAGCCCTATGTGATGTTCGACGGGCCGGGCAGCCGCGACTATTTCGAGGCGCTGCTGGCCGAGATCGGCATCTCGCCACCCATCGCGCACGCCTCGACATCGCTCGAAGGCGTCCGCAGCGCGGTCGGCAACGGTCTCGGCTTCACGCTCCTCGTCATGCGGCCGCAAGGCGACAGGACCTATGACGGCAAGCGCGTGAAGGTGCTTCCGATCCGCGATCGCGTGCCCCCGCTCGGCATCGTCATGGCGCTCAGGCGGCGCGAGCACGAGAGCCTCCTCATCCGTCGCTTCGTCGCCGAGGCGGAGGCGTATTTCCGGGGCGTGAAGTAGCGAGTCTTCGGACGAACGAATGGCGTGGGCTCGAGCGCTTCGCGTCAGACGTTTCGCTGGACTCCGGAGCGCGCGAGCACGCCCGGCTTCAACCGCTCGTTGGGGCCATAGTCCCCGGTGGGGTGGAAGAACAGCCGCGGGGTCGTGTCGATTTCGGTTAGCCGCTTGCGCCATGCGTCCAGATAGGCCCGGCGCCCCTCCGGCCCGACGCGGCCCGGCATATAGGCGAGGAACGGCGGCAGCACATCGAAGCCGCTGTAGCGAAGCAGGCCGTTGTGGATGGGCCACAGCACCGTCAGGATGTCGCCGTCGATCCCATCCGGCGCATAGGTGTCGGCGGACGTGCCGGTGGTCGCGGCGACCATCGCCAGCTTGCCCTTGAACATGCCGGTGTCGTACTTCCGTCCGGGCATATAGGCGAAGCCACGCGCGAAGACCCGGTCAGCCCATCCCTTCAGGATCGCCGGCATGCCGAACCACCAGACCGGGAACTGGAATATCACGAGGTCGGCGCGCGCAAGCTTCCGCTGCTCAGCGACGATGTCGGCGGCCAGCGTACCGGTTTCGACGGCACGGGTCTGCTCGGCGGCGATGCTGAGAAAATCCGGATCGGCGCGGTCGCCCTCGAAATCGCCGGGGCCGGTCACAGGATCGAAGCCCATCGCATAGAGGTCGCTGACGACGACCTCATGCCCGGCCGCCCGCAACGTCTCGACGGCCAGGTCCTTCATGGCGCCGTTGAAGGATTTCGGTTCGGGATGGGCGTATGTGATGAGGACGTTCAAGTGGGATCTCCTGCGCAAGTTGCGGCGGCCTCTTCGCTTGCGGGACTGCTATCGCGGCATTTCCCGTTGGCTGCAACGTCGTGCCGGTGTGAACAGATATAACGATTTTTGAAGGGTTCAGCCGCCAGGTCCGAGAAGCTGGCCCACCCATATCGACCGCTTCACGAGGTCCTGGACGATCCTCTCGACAGTCTCGCCGGCAAAGCGGGCGAGCTGCGAGACCGGCCGGTCGGCCGGATAGGAGAGGACAAGGCGACGAACGGGAATGGGATCGACCAATGGCGCGGCCTTCAGCCGGCCTGCCTCCACGTCCTCGTGGATGGGGGCAAGCGGCAGGATGGTCCAGCCGTGCCCGTGCCGCACCAGGTTCTTCAGCGTGGCATAGGAGTCGGTCTCGATGCCGATCTCCAGTCGGATACCGGCTTCCTTGGCGCAGCGCTCCACGATCGTCCGCATGCCGTGCTTCACGCTTGGGAGCAGAAGCCGCTTGTCCTCAAGCTTGGCGAAGCGCACCTGGCGTTTCGCGAAGCCCGCTCCCGGCGGGCCGATCAGGAACAGCCGCTCCAGGAGCAGCGGGCGGGAACGGAGCGAACGGGCGTTGCTCGGGTCGTAGAGAACCGCCACGTCGAGCTCGCTCCGGTGCAGCCAGTCGAGCAGATATCCCGTGTAGGCGCTGACCAGCCGCAGCCTCGCGCGCGGGTGGGCCTCGCTGAAAGCCGCCGCGAGCGGCACCGAGACGATATCGGCGACGGTCGGAGGAAAGCCTATCGCCACCTCGCCGGTGAGCGGCATGTCGTGCGTGGCGGCCGTCCTGATCTCCTCGACCTCGGCCAGCACCCGGACGGCGCGCGCCAGCACCTCCTGGCCCTGCTCGGTCAGCAGCATTCCCCTGCCATGGCGGACGAACAGCGCGAAGCCCAACTCCTGCTCCATCATGCGGACCTGCCGGCTCAAGGCCGGTTGCGCCACGTGAAGGCGATCGGCGGCCTTGCTCAGGCTTCCGAGCTCCGCGACATGGACGAGGGTACGTAGCTGCGACAGCTCCATGAGCTATAAACTAGCGCTATAGCTGTTCACAAGAAAGAGAAGAAGATTCGATATCTGTAGACGGGCTATGCTCCTTCCCTGAGAACAACGGAACGGAGAACCGGAGTGGCGAACATCCGAGCGGTGGCTTCGAACGGGAAGGCGCCGAGCGCAGCCGATGCATCCGAGGACTGGCCGGCCCGCGTCCACGAGATCCTCAAGACGGCGGGCGTGCGCCAGATGACCTATGTTCCGGACGCTGGGCACACGAGGCTCATCAATCTGTTCGCCGCCGATCCGGACGTCGTCTCCAATGTGCTGACCACGGAGGAGGAGGGCGTCGCCATCGCCGCCGGCGCGTGGCTGGGCGGCGACCGCTCGGTGCTGCTCCTGCAGTCGAGCGGCGTCGGCAACTGCATCAACATGCTGTCGCTTCCGGCGATCGGCCGCTTTCCGCTCTTGATGCTCGTGACCATGCGGGGCGAGTGGGCGGAGTTCAATCCGTGGCAGGTGCCGATGGGGCAGGCGACGCAAGGCGCGCTCGAGGCGATCGGTGTCCGCGTGATGCGGGCCGACACAGCCGAGGATCTGGTCGAGACGGTGGAGGCGGCCGCCGCGCTCGCCTATGAGGCGGACCAGCAGGTCGCCGTCCTCATGGGCCAGCGCCTGCTCGGGAAGAAGAAGTGGTGATCCCGGTGAACTCTCCGACATCCCTCGAGCCCGGCACCCTCGACCGCCGCTCGGCCGTCGCGGCGCTTCTCAAGAACCGCGGCGACACGCTGGTCGTCACCGGCCTCGGCTCCCCGAGCTACGACGTTCACGCGGCCGGCGACCATGACGGCAACTACTATCTCTGGGGGGCCATGGGAGGCGCCGCGCTGGTCGGCCTTGGGCTCGCCCAGGCGCAGCGGGAAAGACCTGTCCTGGTCATCACCGGCGACGGCGAGCAGCTCATGGCTTTCGGAGGCCTCGCGACGATCGCCGTGGCGCGGCCGAGCAACCTCGCCATCGTGGTGCTCGACAACCACCGCTACGGCGAGACGGGCATGCAGACGAGCCATACGGGTCTCGGCATCGATCTCGCGCGCGTGGCGGCCGCCTGCGGGTTCGAGAGGGTCGAGACGGCGCGCACGATGGAAGAGGTCGAGGCGCTGGCGGCGGCGCTCGGAGAGCCTTCGGAAGGCCCGCGCCTCTTCGTGGTGAAGATCGCGGCCGAGAACCCGCCGCGCTCGCTGCCGTCGCGCGATGCGGTCTTCATCAAGAACAGGTTCCGCGCCCATCTCGGCTTCGCCGCCGGGTAGGGGCGGCCCATCCTTCGCAAGGGAGACTGACGGTTGAGCAACTTCGACAAGCTGCACCACATCTGCATCGTGGTGGCCGACATCGACAAGACGCAGGCCTGGTATGAATCGATCGGGATCCGGCCCTGGCAGCCCTATCCTCCGATGACGGAGTATGTCGATCTGTCGGTGCCGAACCCGGAGGCCTTCCGGAACCTCAAGTACCGCTTCTGCAACCTGACGAGCATCCAGCTCCAGCTTTGCGAGCCGGGCAAGGAACCGAGCCCCCAGCGACACTTCCTCGAGACCAGGGGCGGGGGCGTCTTCCATGTCGGGTTCGAGGTGCCGGATGCCGATGCGGCAGAGGAGAAGGCCAAGAATTCCGGCCTCAGCGTGCTCATGCGCGGGCGGCGCGAGAACGGTTCGGGATTCGACTACTACGACACGGCGGATATAGCTGGTGTCATCCTCGTGACGCGGCAGACGCCGCCGGCCAAGTGAGGTAGGGCACGGGATCGCTCTTCAGGCGGCGAGCAGAACGTTCGACAGCAGCTCCACGAGGCCGCCGCCCGCGGCAAGGTCCGGGTCGCGGTCGGGATCATAGATCGTGACCTGCAGGCCCAGCGCGTGTCCCGAGAGGGCGGCGCGGAGAAGCTCCTTGAGCTCCGTCCAGGAAAGCCCGTCGGGCTGAGGGGAATCGACCGCCGGCATGATCGTGCTGTCGAGCACGTCGACGTCGAGATGGATCCAGTAGCCGGTTCCCTCCGCATCCAGGGCCTCGATGGCCGCCAGTGTCGCGGCGGCTATGCCCTCCGACCGCAGCGCCTCCAGGGGGCGGTAGTGGAAGCCAGCAGCGGCCGTATCGGGAATGTCGGCGGGGCGGCGCCTGCGGGCGTCGCGGTTGCCGAGGACGGCGGCCCGTCCGGTCTCGACATAAGGGCGGCGCCCTTCGATGTCCGTCAGCTCCTTGGGTCCCCACCCGGTCGCGAGCGCCAGATCCAGGCCCGCGGCGCCGCCGGTGCCCGACTGCTCCGGAAGGTAGAAGTCGGTGTGTCCGTCGATGAAGAGAAGCGCCGTTTGGTCGATCCGTCTGAGGCCGAGCATGGCGCCGATGAGCAGACTGCAATCGCCACCGAGCACCAGCGGGAACCGGCCCGCCCGTACGGTGGTCTCTACGGCGCCCGCGAGACGAACGGCGTGCTCCGCGATCGCATCGAGGTTGCGGATGTTGATGGTCCGTTCGTCGTCGGGCCGGTAGGGTGGTGGCGCGACGTCGAGCACTTCGAACGGCTTCAGCCTCTCATGCAGGCCGAGGCGACGCAGCGTTTCGGGCGCGTTGCGTGTTCCGGGCTCCCTTCCGGGCGCCGGCGGCATGAGGCCCAGATTGGACGGTGCCTCGATGAGGGAGATTGGCCTGCTCGTCGGGTTTCTCATGGTTTCAGGTTCTCAAGCTCGGCGCGAAAGCTGGTCTCCTGCAAGCACCAGACGGCGATCGGCTGCTGCCGTCCGCGCACCGTTCGAGTCCGGTCTGGCCGCAGCCCTTCGATGATGGTCGTCGGCTCAAGGCCGCGCGATTGCACGGCGCGGACCAAATCGTCGCTGATCATCAGCCTTGTGCCGGCATGGCGGGTCAGGCGCTCCAGCCGGCTGGCGACGTTGACTACATCGCCCAGCACGGTGAACTCGAGGCGCTGGGCATGGCCGATATTGCCGACGACCACCTCTCCGTAGTGCAGGCCGATCCCGATCTCGGCCGGATCCTTGCCCTCACTCGCCCGCTTGATGTTCCATTGCTTCATCTCCTCGATCATGGCGCCGGCGCAGGTCAGCGCCCGGACCGGATCGTCGTCGCGCGGACGCGGCGTCCCGAAGTGCACCATGATCGCGTCGCCGATATACTTGTCGATCGTGCCGCGGTTGTCGAAGGCTACCCGCGCCAGGCGGCCGTGGAACTCGCGCAGGAGGCCCACCAGCGCTTCCGGCTCCATCCGCTCGGTGAGACGCGTGAAGCCCACCATGTCGGCGAACAGAATCGCGGCCGGCTGCACGATCGGCCGGTCGAGCGCGCGGGTGTTGGCGGACAGTTCGCGCACGATGTTGGGGGAAAAGTAGCGGGACAGCGACGCCCGCTCGCTCTCGGCAGCCACCTGACGGCGCACCAGTTGCCGCGAGCGCCAGACGGTTGCGGTGAGGATCAGGGTCGCGAGGCCCAGGAAGACGACCTGATTGATGAAGATCGTCAAGCTCACCGACCTCGGGTCGAGGAAGCGGCTGATGACCGCTTCCGAACTGAGGTCGCTGTCGAGGCTCTGGCGCGAAGTCGTCAACAACGTATCCGGCAGGGACGCAACCCACAGGAAGCCTGTACTCCACGCGACGATCGCGGCGATGCCGGCCCACATCACCAGCCACGGCGAGTAGCTCAGCGACATGCCGACCAGGAAGATGCCGAGATAGAGGAAGTTCGGGAGGCGCAGGTTGAGCTGCGCCGTCCAGTCCTCCACGTAGAACGGCGGCGGGACGACCAGGACATAGGTCAGGATGGCGGCATCGAGCATCAGGAACGCCACAAGGACCGGCGTGCGTCCATAGCCCCGCCGCGCCAGCAGATACGGCGGAGCGCCGAGCAGCGCAAAGGCCGCGAGGGCCAAGAGATACCCTGCGGAACGCTCGAAAGGCAGCGTCAACGCCCAGACCGCAAGCACCGAAAGCGCGGCGAGACGGCCCCAGAACATGTAGGAAAGACCCTTGAGCTCCTCCTGCGCTATTCCCTCGCTGACGTCCTGATATCCAACCATGCCGCCGGATACGCCCGGGCTCATCGCCCGAAGCAGCTTCCGAATGAAGACCTGGGCTTGTCTCTTCGCAGTCACCGGCTTCGACCCCCTTCCGCGCTGGCCCATCATAGCACCCCGATCCGTCGGACCGGGTGCCTTCAGGCGCCTGCCGCTGGGTCATCGGATCGGCAAAGCCCGCAAACGCGCTCACGGTCCGATAAAGGAGAGACAGCTAATGGAGCGTCTTCTAAGGAGCCCCCAGCTCGGAGACCCTGAAGCGGCATTTCTCCACATTGGAGATTTCGCACCAGTGGTCGAGCAGGCTTGAGAAGTCCTTCTCGCCGTAGCCAGCTGCGCAGGCGCGCTCGACGGCGTGCCTGGCGGCTTCGGCCATCGGCACCGGCACACCCGACTGGCGGGCCGCGTCGAGCGCCAGCGACAGATCGATCCGCGCCAGCCCCGTCGTGAAGCCCGGCTCGATGTCGCCGGCGAAGACTTTTCCCGGGTAGCGCCGGCGCATCTGGCCGTTGGTGGCGGTCGTGCCCTGCATGAGATCGTAGAGCGGGGGAAGGTCGAGGCCCAACCCCTGCGCGAGCGCGAAGGCCTCGGCATTCATCTGGCAGGAGACGATCGCCAGGAAATGGATGATGAGCTTCGTGCGCGTGCCGGCGCCGACAGGCCCTGCGTGATGGATGCGGTTGCCCATCGCATCGAGCAGCGGGCGCACGCGCTCGAGGTCTGAGGGATCGGCGCCCACCATGAAGAGGCATTCGCCCCGGTCTGCATCCTCCGCGAGACGACCGACGGCGGCGTCAACGACGGACATGCCGGCCCGGCCCGCGGCCGTCGCGAGCGTGTCCGTGGTGGCGGGGTCGACGGTGCTCATGTCCACAAGGATCATGCCCGGCCGTCCCTGCGCGATAATGCCTTCCGGCGCCAGCGCTGCGTCCCTGACCTCGCGAGGGCCGGGCAGCATGGTCAGCACGATGTCGCAGCCGCGTGCGATCTCGCCGAGCGACGCGGCACGGCGCGCTCCACGCGCTTCCGCCTTGCGCATGGCCTCCTCGCGGAGGTCGAAGCCCGTGACGGCAAACCCCTTTCGCAGGAGATTTCCGCTCATGGTCTGGCCCATGCGGCCGAGGCCCACGAAGCCGATCCGCTCCACGGGCCTACCGCATCACGAAGGGATTGGGCATCGGCTCCCTGGATGTGTTGATCCACACGGTCTTGGGCCGCGTATAGTCGTAGATGGCCTGGAAGCCGCTCTCGCGCCCGAAGCCGCTGTCCTTGAAGCCACCGAACTCGGCCACGGGCGACACGGCGCGATAGGTGTTGATCCACACGATGCCGGCCCGCACGGCCTTGGTGATGCGCATGGCGCGGCCGATGTCGCGGGTGAAGATGCCGCTTCCCAGCCCGTACTTGGTGTCGTTGGCGAGCTGGATCACCTCGTCCTCCTCGCGGAAGCGGAGCACGCTCATCACCGGCCCGAACATCTCCGTGTCGACGATGTCGAGCTTCTGGTCGGGAACATCGAGGATGGTGGGCTCGTAGTACCAGCCGCTGTTGAAGGCGGCAGGACGCCGCCCACCATGCAGCAGTTTCGCGCCCTGCTCGAGCGCCCGCGCGACGGTCGTCTCGACCTTGCGGATCTGTCCCTCGGTGGCGAGCGGTCCCATCTGGGTATCGGGGGCCATGGGATCGCCGATCCGGATCTGCCGCGCCCGCTCGACGAGCCCTTCGAGAAAGCGGTCGGCGATCTTCTCCTGCAGGTAGACACGCGTGCCCGCCACGCAGCTCTGTCCGCTGGCCCCGAAGTTTCCGGCGATGACGCCGTTGGTGGCGTTCTCCTGATCGGCGTCCTCGAACACCATGATCGGCGACTTGCCGCCGAGCTCCAGCGACACCTCCGCAAAGTTCTCCGCCGTGTTGCGGATGATGTGGCGGGCGGTCTCGGGTCCACCCGTGAAGCTCACGCGGGCCACGTGCGGATGCGAGCTCAACGCCTTGCCGCAGGGATCGCCATGACCGGTGACGATGTTGACGACGCCTTCGGGAAATCCCGCCTCCAGTATCAGGTGTCCGAACTCCAGCATGGCGGCCGAGGCGTGCTCGGAAGCCTTCAGGACCACCGTGTTGCCGGCTGCCAGCGCCGGGCCGATCTTGATGGCGACCAGGAAGAGCTGGGAGTTCCATGGAACGACGGCCGCCACCACGCCCAGGGGTTCGCGCAGCGTGAAGACGCAAAGGTCCGGCTTGTCGATGGGCAGGGTCTCGCCGTGGATCTTGTCGGCGAGCCCGGCGGAGTAGTGAAAAAACTCGGAGATGTAGGCCGCCTGCCACTGGGTCTCCTTGAGGAGCTTTCCGGTGTCGCGGGTCTCGACCGCGCCCAGCGCCTCGGAGCGCGAGGCGAGAAGATCCGCGAGCTTTCTCAAGAGCTTGCCGCGCTGCTGGGGCAGCATCCTGGACCAGGGGCCGCTCGTGAAGGCCCGGTGGGCGGCCTTGACCGCGCGATCCACGTCCTGAGCGCTCGCCTTGGGGATCAGAGCCCAGGGCTGACCGGTGGCGGGATTGATGCTCTCGAAAGTCTCCGAGCCTGTCGCGTCGACCCACTGATTATCGATAAGCATCTGATATCGCTTGAGTTCATTGCTCATGACGGTGGCTCGCTTTCCTGGATTCCCGGCGTCTGGTTGCTCGGCAAGTGTCTGGTGGGCGTGCCGGCGTCAATGCCGATTGACGTTAAAGAGGCTCGGTTCTAACTTCAATAGGTATACCATCATCCGGAATGTCATCTGACACTCATACGGACTGGTGACCACGGACAGGGAGAGGGAGATCGAACATGGCATCTAGGTGGTTTGGGCGAACGGCGGCGCGTGCCGCCGGCGTTTCAGTTGCCGTCCTCGGACTGGCGGTCGGAGGTCTGGCCCTGGCCCAGACGTCGGCGCTCACATTCGTCGCCTGGGGTGGCTCGACCCAAGAGGCGCAGTACAATGCCTATGCACCGTCCTTCACGGAGAAGACGGGCATGGCCGTGCAGCAGGACGGCCCGACCAATTACGGGAAGATCAAGGCGATGGTCGAGGCGAACCAGGTGACCTGGGACGTGGTGGACGTCGAGGGCGAGTGGGCCCAACTCGCCGCCAAGCAGGGACTGCTCGAGGAGCTCGACTACAATGTCATCGACACCAAGGGCATCGACCCCAAGTACTATTTCAGCCACGGCATCGCGAGCTTCGCCTTCGCCTTCGTGCTCGGGTACAACACCAACGCCGTCGGCGGAAAGGTGCCGGCGGGCTGGGCCGACTTCTTCGATCTCGAGAAGTTTCCGGGCAAACGTGGCGTCATGAGCTGGTCCACCAGCGGGCTGATGGAGATCGCGCTCCTCGCGGACGGCGTCGAGCCCGACAAGCTCTATCCCCTCGACATCCCGCGCGCGCTGAAGAAGTTCTCCACCATCAAGGACCAGATCGTGTTCTGGGATTCCGGCGCCCAGTCGCAGCAGCTGCTGGCGTCGGGCGAGACCGCCATGTGCCTCTGCTGGGACGCGCGCGTGAACTTCCTCAAGAAGGACGGCGCGCCGGTCGACATGCAGTGGAGCCAGAACGTCACGGCGGCCGATTTCCTGGTGGTGCCGAAGGGCACCAAGAACAAGGAGGCGGCGATGAAGTTCATCGCCGGCGCGGTCGGCGCGGAGGGCATGGCGAAGATGGCCGAGACAGTGCTCACCAACCCGCCCAACCTCGACGCCAAGCCTCTCATCAAGCCCGAGATCTGGGAGATGCTTCCCGCCGCCCACACCGAAGGGCAGGTGGCCGTGGACATCGGCTATTGGGCGGAACACTCCGCGGAGATCGGGGAAGCCTGGAACAAGTGGAAGGTCGAGTAGTCGCGGACGCAGGGGCAGGCGCTGCGGCGCCCGCCCTCTTTTCTCAGGGGTAGATGTTTCCATGGTCGATGACGATATCGAGAAGCTGTTCGAGAAGGGGATCAAGGTCCGCCGGGAGGTGCTGGGCGAGGCGCATGTCGACCGCTCGCTGAAGAACTCGGATGCGTTCTCCAGGCCCATCCAGGATCTGGTGACGGCCTTCGCCTGGGGCGGCGTCTGGTCGAGGCCCGGCCTGCCGCGCCAGACCCGCAGCATGCTCAACCTCGCCATGCTCGCCGCGCTCGGAAAGGAAGACGAGCTAGGCCATCATGTGCGGGGCGCGCTGACCAACGGCGTCAGCAAGGAGGAGATCGCCGAGGTGCTGGTGCAGGTCGCGATCTATGCGGGGTTTCCCGCCGCCCTTTCCGCCTTCCGCGTCGCGCGCAACGTCATCGCGGAAGTGGAGAAGGGCGCGTCCAGCAAATGACGGCCGCGGATCCTGCCATCACCGATCGGTACATCTTGTTCATCGGGCTTGGCCGCATGGGCGCCCCGATGGCCGCGCGCCTTGCCGCTGCCGGCTGCCGCCTCTGCGTCTGGGATGTGCGGCAGGAGGCGGTGGACGCCTTTATCAAAGCCCATCCCGATGCCTCGTCCGACGTGACCGTGGGGGGATTTGATGTCGCGATCCTCATGCTCCCGAATGGCATCGAGGTCAGAAACGCTCTGCTCGGGAAAGGCGCGGACGGTTTCGCGAGCGCTCTCTGCCTCGACGGGATCGTGCTGGACATGGGCTCTTCGGCGGCGGACGGCACGCGGGACCTGGGCGGCGAGCTGGATACACGGGGGCTGCGCCTGATCGATGCGCCGGTCTCGGGCGGCGTGGCGAAGGCCGCCGACGGCACGCTCGCCATCATGGCGGGAGGATCGCCCGAACTGATCGAGGAGGTGAAGCCCCTGCTTCTCCTCATGGGCCGCAAGGTCATCCATACCGGTCCCCTGGGCTCCGGGCATGCCATCAAGGCGCTCAACAACCTGGCCTCCGCCACGGGCCTCATCATCGCCACCGAGGCGGTGCTGGTGGGCGCGCGCTTCGGCCTTTCCCCGGAGACGATCATCGATGTGCTGAACGCCTCGACGGGCCGCAACAACAGCACCGAGACCAAGTTCCGGCCGTTCATCCTGGACCGAACCTTCGACTACGGCTTCGCGCTGGAGATCATGCGCAAGGATCTCCGCAATGCGGTGGACCTCGCGGAGCGGACCGGAACCTATGCGCCGATGGCGCGCCTCTGCCTCGAGCTCTGGGAGGAAGCCTCCGAGGCGCTTGGCGGGGGAGCGGACGCGACCGCCATCGTCCAGCATTGGGAAAAGCGCACCGGCAGCCGGATCGACGGCCGTCCGGCCTGACGGCTTGGCAAGACGACAGCATCAAAAAGAGGAACAAGCGGCATGGGCAAGCAGGTCATCGGCGGGCCAATCATTATCGGCGGTCGCAAGATCACGGTTTCCAGGGCGATCAGGGCCGGCGATATGGTCTATCTGACCGGCCAGATCCCGTTCAAGAACGGAGAGCCCATGACGACGGGCACCATCGAGGAGCAGACGCGCGTCACGGTCGAGGCCATCCGCGACACGCTGACGGAGGCCGGCTGCGAACTATCCGACGTTGTGAAGTCGATGGTGTGGCTCAGGGACAAGGAGGACTTCCCCGGCTTCAACCAGGTCTATGGCGAATATTTCCCCGTGGAGCCACCCACCCGCTCGGCGGTCGTCGGCACGATGCTCGTCGACGTTCGCATCGAGCTTGAGGTCGTGGCATACAAGCCCCTGAAGCCATGAGCGAGCTTCCGACATATCGCCTCCATATCGGCGGCAAAATGGTCGATCCCGCCGGCGGCGAATGGTTCGATACCTTCAATCCCTATACCGGCAAGCCGTGGGCGCGGATCCCGAAGGGGTCGGCCACGGATGTCGACCGCGCGGTCGAGGCGGCGCACGACGCCTTCACTAACGGCGACTGGCCGAGACTCACGGCGAGCGCGCGAGGCGCCTTGCTGCGCAAGCTCGGCGACCTCATCGCCGATAATGCGCAGCGTCTGGCCGAGACGGAGGTCCGCGACAATGGCAAGCTGATCGCCGAGATGGGCGCGCAGCTCCGCTACATGCCGCAATGGTATTATTACTTCGGCGGGCTCGCGGACAAGATCGAGGGAGCGGTCATTCCCATCGACAAGCCGGAGATGTTCACCTTCACCCGGCATGAGCCTTATGGCGTAATCGGGATGATCACACCCTGGAACTCGCCGCTCTTGCTGCTCTCCTGGAAGCTCGCCGCGGCCCTTGCCGCCGGCAACGTGGCGGTGGTCAAGCCTTCCGAATTCACCTCCGCCTCGACGCTCGAGTTCGCGGAGCTGTTCGAGCAGGCGGGATTTCCTCCGGGCGTCTTCAACGTCGTGACCGGCTTCGGCGAGGAGGTGGGCGGGGCGCTGGTATCGCATCCGAAGACGGCGAAGATCGCCTTCACCGGGGGGCCTGTCGGGGGGCGCATCGTCTATGAGGCCGCCGCGCGCAATCTCAAGCCCGTCACGCTCGAGCTCGGCGGCAAGTCGCCCAACATCGTATTCGAGGACGCCGACCTCGAGGGCGCGGTGAAGGGCGCGGTCTCCGGGATCTTCGCCGCGACGGGCCAGACATGCATCGCCGGATCGAGGCTGCTCGTGCAGCGATCGGTGCACGACGCCTTCGTCGAACGGCTCGTGACGTTCGCCGCTACCGCCCGCATGGGCAATCCGTCCGATCTGGGCACCCAGGTCGGCCCGGTGACGACGCAGCCGCAATACCGGAAGGTGCTCGACTATATCGACATCGCAAAGGGGGAAGGCGCCGTCTGCGCGCTGGGCGGCAAGGCTGCGAACGCGCCGGAATGCGGCGAGGGCTGGTTCGTCGAGCCGACCATCTTCACCGGCGTGCGCAACGACATGCGGATCGCGCAGGAGGAGGTCTTCGGGCCGGTGCTCGCGGTCATCCCCTTCGAGGACGAGGACGATGCGGTGCGGATCGCCAACGACATTCCCTACGGACTCGCTGCCGGCGTCTGGACGCAGAGCATCCGCCGCGCGCTCAACATGTCGGAGCGGCTGAAGGCAGGCATGGTCTGGATCAACACCTACCGGGCCGTGAGCTACATGGCTCCCTTCGGCGGCTTCAAGCAGTCCGGGATAGGCCGCGAGAACGGCCAGGAGGCGATCCACGAGTTCCTGCAGACCAAGGCGGTCTGGATCAGCACCGCAAGCGAAGTGCCGAACCCGTTCATCCTGCGATGACGGAGGTGGCTGCCGCCGCTACCAGTCCGACGTCGGCAGGATCGTCATCTGGGCGATGACGACCCCCGGCGGCTGGCGGAGCGCGAAGAGCACGCTCCTCGCAATGTCGTCGGGCGCAAGGACGCTGCCAAAGCCGTCATAGAAGGTTTTCGCCGCATTCTCGTCGCCGAACTTGCGCGCCTTGTCGAAGTCCGTTCGCACCACGCCGGGCATGATCTCGGTGATCCGGATTCCGGAGCCCAAATGCTCTGCCCGCAGACAGTCCGTCAGCATGTGCACGGCGGCCTTGCTGGTCGCATAGGCGACGCTGCCCGGATAGGAGCGGTGGGCGACGCTCGACCCGATGTTGACAATGTGGCCGTGCCCCCGCTCGCTCATGCCCGGGAGAATCTCGCGCGTCACCTGCATGAGCCCGATCACATTGGTCTCGATGGTGCCGCGCCAGTCCTCCATGCTGCCGGTGTGGTAAGGCCTGCGGCCGCCGATATCGCTTCCCGCATTGTTGACGAGCACGTCGATGCTCCGCCATGCTTCGGGAAGCAGGGGCAGAATCTCCGCATCGGTCCGCGAGATGTCGAGCACGACAGCCAGCATCTCGCCCTTCGCGTTCCTGACCACTTCGTCGAGAACCGCCTGCCGCCGCCCGCATACAACCACGCGATAGCCTTCCTCGGCGAGAAGCAGCGCGATGGCGCGCCCTATGCCGCTGCCCCCGCCGGTGACGACGGCAACAGGCATGTCCGTGGCCGGCATGGGAGCGTCCTAGCCGGCCATCGCCGTTGCGGGCGCGGGAGATGAGCTCGCCTTGAAGGCCGGAACCACTTCCTTGATGAAGAGCTCAAGCGACCGCCGCTGCTGCTTGATCGGCAGACCGTAGGCCGCGTTGTAGCAGAAATATTCAAGGCCCTTCTCCTCATAGGGCTTGAGCTTTCTGATGACCTCGTCGGGCGTGCCCAGGATGAGGTTCTGGAGCAGCAGTTCCGGCTCGTACTCGGCCTGGTTGGTGAGCTTCGCAAGGTCGGGTTCCTGGGGGAAACCATCGATCACGGGGGCGAGGGTGAGACGCAGGTTCTCGAACTGGCGTCCCTGCCGGCGGATCGCCTCGATGAAGGTCTCGCTTTCGCCCTTGCGCTCCCAGACGCCCACATGGCGCATGGTCATGAAACGGGGACGCTTGACGCCCGGACTCGCCGCCAGCGCCTCCTCGAACCTCTGGACATAGGCCTCGAACTCCGCGAAGGGCCGCGTGAGCGGCCAGGTCATGATGTCGTAGCCCTGCTTCACCGCGGCCTGGAAGGTGCCAGGGTCGCGCGCCGCCACCCAGATCGGCGGATGCGGCTTCTGCAGCGGCTTGGGACACGAGGTGGTGGCGGGGAACGACCAGTACTTGCCGTTGTGCTCGTAGTCGCCCTTCCAGAGCCCGAGCAGCGCCGGCAGCATCTCGAGCATCATGGGAACGCCGATGTTCTGGTTGATACCGCCCGCCATGCGGTCGAACTCGCGCTGGTAAGCGCCCTTGCCGATGCCGAACTCCAGGCGGCCTCCGGAAAGGAGGTCGAACAGCGCCGCCTCGCCCGCAAGCTTGACCGGGTGCCAGTAGGGCGCGACCACCACGGCCGTGCCGAGCCGGATCCTGGACGTATGGGCTGCAAGATGGGCCAGGAACTGGAAGGGCGCGGGCGCGATCGTCATCTCGATGGCGTGATGCTCCGCCGCCCACACGATATCGAACCCGCCATCCTCCGCCATCTGGGCCATGTGGGTCACATGCCTGACGACCTCGCGCATGTCCTCTGCGGGTGTCATGCGCTCCATGTTGACGACGAGGGTAAAACGCATCTCTCTCTCCCTGGAAACTCGGTGCTTGGATATCTCCCGGCGGACGATCAGCGGTCCGGGGTTTGGTTCTTGCGGTCGCTCGCGCTGCCGATAGGGTTCATGTCCTGCTGCCGCGGGTCGGCCAGGCGCTCTATCGCAATGGCGAGCGCCTGCTCGACGTGCCGTCTCGACGCGGCCTCGGCGGCATCCGGGTCCTTGTCACGGATGGCGTCCACGATCCGCCGCATCTCCGCGGGCCCGGTGTGCGAGCGGCCGGTCGCCGTCATGGTCAGGGCACGCAGCGCATTGATGCGGGCATTGAGGTTGCGTTCGATCTCCCAGGCGACCGACTTGCCGCCTGTCAGGAACATGGTCTCGTAGAAATTGGTCGTCTCCTCGAGCGTACGGTGCACGTCGCTGGTCTCGTAGGAGTGCTCGATCGCCTGCAGCGAGGCGTAGAGCCTGTCGGCGACATCCCTCCCGCTCAATGCGCAGGCTCGCGCGGCGATGGCCTCGAGCGACATCCGGAGCTCGTAGATCTGCTCTATGACCGCCCGGTCCAGCACCGAGACGGCGGGGCCGCGATGCGGCGTGGTTTCGATGAGCCCTTCCGTCTCGAGCTGGCGGAGCGCTTCGCGGACAACCGTCCGGCTGACGCCGAGCTCCTCGCAGAGCCGTCGCTCGATCAGCCGCTCGCCCGGAGCGAAATGGAACTGCAGGATGGCCGCGCGCAGTTTCTCCACCGCCAGTCTGCGCAGGGTCATCGTCGGGCGCTCAACGCGAAGGGCGTCCATGGTCGACGGGACATCCGTCCTTGTCATCTCGAGACTCCGCTTGGAAGGCCAGTTGAGGAGGCGGCCGGCTCGACCGGGAACACGAGCGAATGTTGTGACCGCCAGCAAAGCTCGACGCTCGCACCTGTTGTCAGGGAGGGCAAGTCCCCGGGGCCGTGGGTAAGCTTCACGGCCGCCGTCTGGCCGCCGGGCAAGGCCACCGAGCAGGTGATGCAGTCGCCGAGGAACACGCACTCCTTCACGCTGGTGAGAATGCGGTTCTCGTAGTCCCCCGGCTTTCCCGGCGAGCACAGCGTGAAGCGCTCGGGCCTGACCATCAGCGAAACCTCCGACCCGGCCTCAAGACCCTCCCGCGCGACCGCCCGGACCATTCCGCCGCCTTCCAGCGCGACGAGCGCGCTGTCGCCATCCCGCTTGAGCAGCCGGCCTGGCAGGAAATTCGAGTTGCCGACGAAGGAGGCCATGAAGCTGTTGGCCGGAGCATCGTAGAGTTCGCGTGGCGCGCCTGTCTGCTCGACCGTGCCGGCGTTCATGACCGTAATGCGATCGCTCAAGCGCAGCGCCTCCTCCTGGTCATGGGTCACGTAGATGATGGTCACGCCGAGGCGCTCGTGCAGGCGGCGGATCTCGTCCTGGATATCTTCCCGGAGCTTCTTGTCGAGCGCGCCCAGCGGCTCGTCCATGAGCAGGATCATGGGTTCGTAGACGAGGCCGCGCGCCAGCGCCACGCGCTGCTGCTGGCCGCCAGAAAGCTCCGACGGCTTGCGATGCCCGAGACCCTGCAGGCGGACGAGGTTCAAAACTTTCTCGACCCGATCCGGCCGCTCCGCGCGATCGAACCGGCGTACCTTCAGGGGGAACTCCACGTTCTCGTAGACGGTCAGGTGCGGAAACAGCGTGTAGCGCTGGAAAACCATGCCGATGTTGCGGCGGTGCGGCGACACGCCGGCCATAGGACGTCCGCCGATGAAGATCTCGCCGGCGGTGGGGTCATCGAAGCCGGCGATCATGTTGAGGACAGAGGTCTTGCCCGAGCCGCTGGGCCCCAAGAACGTCATCAGCTCGCCCTTGCGGACATCGAGGTCGATGCGGTCCACGGCGACGAAGCTGCCGTAGGTCTTTCGAAGGCCACTGAGCCGAAGGAGCACTTCCTGCGAGGAGACGGAAGCCGATGCCTCGCTTCCCGATATCTCCAGCTCGTCGGGGATGGATAGTGTCTTTGCCTGACTGAACTTCATTTGCGCCACGCGGACATGATACCGAGGATCATGAGCATGCTGGAAACCACCATGATCGACGCGACGGCCGCGATCTCGGGAGAAAGATCCGCCCGGATCATGCTCCACATGCGCACCGGAAGCGTCTGCAGGTTGGGGCCGGACATGAAGATCGAGAGGATGACCTCGTCCCACGAGATCAGGAAAGCGAAGAGGGCGCCGGCAAAGATGCCGTGCCGGATCGAGGGGAGTGTCACGCGCAGGATCGCTTCCGCACGCGTCGCGCCGCAGATCATGGCCGCGCGTTCCAGAGAGGCGTCGAACGAGCGCAGCGAGTTGGAGACCGATATGATCACGAAGGGCAGCGCCAGGATGAGATGGCTGATGACGAAGGCGATCTTGGTTCCCGCGATCCCCGCCTTCAGCACCACCGCATAGAGCGAGACAGCAAGGATCACGTAGGGCACGATGAGGGGCGCCGTGAAGAGCGCGTTGAGCGCCGTCTTGCCGACGAACTTGCCTCGCACGAGCGCGAAAGAGGCTGGGACGCCGAGAAGGAGCGCTGCCGCGACGACATAGAGGCCGATCTCGATGCTGAGCCAGAGAGATTGAATCCAGCCCGGCTTCGAGAACACTGCCCCGTACCACCTAAAAGTCCAGCCGGGGGGCGGAAAGAGCAGCCACCGGGACTCACCGAAGGAGAGCAGGATCACGAAGATCACGGGGAGCATCAGCAGCAGCGAAACGACGCAGGCGAAGGCGTTGAGGCCGATGCCGATAGCACCAAGTTTCTTGGGCGTGAGGAGCATCTGGCCTAGACCTTCGCATCGAGGCCGGTCACCCTCACATAGACCAGGTAGATCGTGAGGGTGGTGACGAGGAGGACGAGGGCGGCCGCGGCCCCAAGGCCCCAGTTCAGGTAGGTCTGCACCTGCTCCACGATGAGCTGGCCGATCATGATATCGCTAGGGCCGCCCAACATGGCCGGGGCGATGAAGTATCCGAGCGTCGTCACGAAGACCAGAATGCAGCCCGTGCTGATGCCCGGCGTTGCCAGTGGCAGGAGCACACGAAAGAAGACGTCGGCCGATGTCGCGCCGCAGATGGAGGCCGCCTGTGGGATGGCGGGGTCCAGTCCTGACAGGGTGGCGTGGATGGGCAGCACCATGAAGGGAAGCATGATGTAGGTGAGCCCGATCACCACGCCGGTGAGATTGTTGACAAGCGGCAGGGGGTGCGAGATCAGGCCGATTGCCATGAGGAAGCCGTTGATGGCGCCGCTGTTCTGCAGCAGCACGAGCAGCGCGAAGAGCCGCGCCAGCAGGCTCGTCCACATGGATAGGACTATGATGCCCATTACCAGGCGGGATACGCGGCGGCTCGAAACGACGAGGAACCAGGCGATGGGGAAGGCGATCACCAGGCAGGAGACGGTGACGAGGAACGAGACCAGCAGCGTGTTCAGGAGCACGCGCCCGTAGGCCGGCGTGGAGGCGAGGTGCTCGAAGTTCTGCAGGCCCGGAACGGGGTCCGTCACGCTGCGGGAGAGCAGCATCGCCACCGGAAGCAGGAAGAAGACAGCCAGGAACAGCAGCGCCGGCAGGGCAGGCGCAATTGACGCCGGCGCTGCCGCTCGCGGTCTCACGCTTCGACCTGCTTGTAGTAGGTGTCCTTGCTCACGACCTTGCCATCCTTGAAGACCCAGAGATCGCATCCGCGGCAGTCGAGGCGCTGTCCACCGGGGAGCGTTCCCGTCACACGCCACTTGGACATGACCTTTTCGCCCATGATCCAGTGCTCGCCGTCGCTGAAATGGATGTCGGGAATGGCGGCGAAGCGGGAGCGGAAAGCCTCGCCGACGGCCTTCCTGCCTTCGAAGCGCTCACCCGCCGCGTCTCGGCCGCGGCTGGCATGGAACACGCAATCGTCGGCGAAGAAGCTCATGACCTTGTCCGCGTCGAGGGCGTTGAAAGCTTCCACGAGGCGGTCCATCAGCTCGGGTGTCACGGCATTGTCGGCAGGCATTTCGGTAACCTCAAGCCATTGCGCTGGCGCGGGACTTTCGGTCCGTTGCCTGTTGGAGGGACTCGCTCAGGAAATCCATGAGCGGTGTGTTCACCGCGTCCGGATCCTCGACCATTCCCATGTGCCGGAGGCCCGGCAGGATAAGGTGGCGGGCGCCGGGGATCTGCTCGGCGATGCGCATCGCCATGCCGGGCGAGTTGCCGCGGTCCTCGCTGCCCGTCATCACGAGCGTCGGGCAGGCTATGGTATCTATCCGGTCCGCCAGTTCGGTATCTGCGGCCGCGACGAGCTTGTAGGCCGCAAGATAGGCGTCGCGGTCGTTGGAAAGGAGGCAATCCGCGATCTCCCGCATCAGCTCCGCGTTGCGGGCTGCGAACTCGGGGGAGAACCAGCGCTCGATGGCCAGCGACAGCGTCGAGCTCGGCCCATCCTTCTCGACCATGCGCACGCGCTCGAGGATGAGTGCCCTTTCGCGCCGCGTGCGTTGGAAAGAACAGCCCAGGATGGCGGCTGCCGCGACGAACTGCGGATGTTCGACGCAGAAGGCCTGCGCGATGAGGCCGCCGAGGGAAAAGCCCACGATACCTGCCCTGTCGACCCCGAGGCCGGCAAGAAGGTCGCGGCACTGGTCCGCATACATCGACAGGGAATAGGGTCCTGCCGGCTTGGCGCTCGCGCCGTGACCAAGGAGGTCGTAAGCGATGACCCGGAAGTGCTTCGCCAGCGCGGGCATCTGGAAGCGCCACATCCTGTGGTCCAGCCCGACGCCATGGATAAGGACGACCGGAAAGCCCTGTCCCTGGTCGAGATAGGCGGTATCCCCCAACTTCCGAATTTCTGGCACCGTCCCCAAAACCCTGCCTTCTTGACGCCGGCATTAAGCCGGAGTGAATGTTGGAATACCATAATCCACTAACACGGTATGAGCAAGAACTGATGCAATCCAATGACAGACAGGCGGTCGGAGACGAATCCTTCGACCCGCGGGATTTCCGGCGGGCGCTCGGAGCCTTTGTCACCGGTGTGACCGTGGTGACAACCATGGACGAGGACGGCCAGCCACGAGGCTTCACCGCCAATTCCTTCACGTCGGTGTCGCTTGAGCCGCCGCTGGTGCTGGCCTGCGTTGGCAAGGGCGGGGCGAGCCACGGTGTCTTCGGCAAGGCTGGGCATTTCGCCGTGAACGTGCTGACGGAGAGCCAGAAGCATGTCTCCGGGATCTTCGCATCGCGCGACGCCGACCGCTTTGGATCCGTGGCGTGGCGCAAGGGCGCGCTGGGCGCGCCGATCCTCGAGGACACGGCGGCCTGGTTCGAGTGCCGCATGCATGAGCGCATCGATGCCGGGGATCACCTGATCCTGATCGGCCGGGTCGCGGGCTACGGCCATGGCGATGCAACGCCGCTCGGCTACTGCCGTGGAAACTACGTGTCCTTCCGGCTCGACCAGGACATTGTGGGCGCCTACGGACGGCGCACGCGCGTGGGCGCCATCCTCGAGCATGCGGACGGCGTGGTCTTCCTGCGCGACCAGACAGGGCACATCCGGCTTCCGGCGGGCCGTGGACTAGGCTCGGAGGGAGAGCCTCAGAGCCTGAAAGGCAGACTTGCCGCGCTGGGCATCGTGTTCAACCTCGATTTTCTCTACTCCGTCTATGAGGACGAAGGCGCGGACACGCTCAATGTCTACTATCGCGGCACAGCCTCGCAGGTGCCGGACAAACAGGAGATCGAGATCCATCCGTTCCAGTCGCTCCCCTGGGAGCGGCTGGAGGAGGAAGCCATGCGGACCCTCCTTCGCCGCTACGACCGGGAGCGGCTGCTCTCCCGCTATACGATCTATGCCGGCAACGAGCAGACCGGGAGTTACAAGGCAGTCACGGAGCCAGATCAATCTGGCTCGGGCTGATTGGCTCTCCTTGCCCTCCTTCAATCCAGAGTCCGAAGATGCTGGCGGTGTCGATTTAATTCCATTTGGTGGCGAAAATCTTTCAACGGAGAGGAGTGGCGCCGAACTAGGCTCATCGCCTGAAGCGTGGGTGAGAAATTTTATGACGAGCCATATCGAGGTAGCGCGACGCGGCCACGTGCTGGAGGTGAAGCTGAACAAGCCCAAGGTCAACGCCATCGACCATGCGATGAGCCGCGACCTTGGGGCGGCATTCGCCACCTTGCGTGAGGATCCTGAACTGCGCGTGGGCATTCTTACGGCCGAGGGAGAGCGCATCTTCTCCGCCGGCTGGGACCTCAAGGCTCTCAATGCCGGCGGGACAAAGCTCGACAACTGGTGGGAGGACGGCGACTACGGGGATGGCGGCTTCGCCGGACTGACCGAAAACTGGCGCCTCAACAAGCCCGTGATCGGCGCATTGAACGGGCTGGTCGTGGGCGGCGGCTTCGAGCTTGCGATGGGATGCGACCTGCTGATCGCGGCCGATCACGTGGAGTTCGCGCTCCCGGAGATGCCGCTCGGCATCGTGCCGGATGCTGGCGCGCTGCAACGCCTGCCCCGCCGGATCCCGTACAACATCGCCATGGAGATGTTCCTCCTTGGGCGCCGCATGACAGCGCAAGAAGCAGCGCACTACGGCTTCGTAAACAAGGTGGTGCCTTACAGTGAGCTCATGGATGCGGCCCGAGAGTGGGCGGGCCAGCTCGCCGAGGCGGCTCCGCTGGCGCTTCAGACGGTGAAGGAGGTGCTGCGCGCCATCGAATGCGTGCCGCTTGAGCAAGCCTTCCGAAAGATGCGCACGGACAGCCTGCCGACCTATCGATCGATGCTCAGATCCGAAGACGCTGCTGAAGGCGTGCGTGCCTTCGTCGAGAAACGGAAGCCGGTGTTCAGGGGGAGATGACGGACGTGGTGCGGCCCTTACCAGATGAAGTGAAACGTGTGGCAAGTCTTGGAGGCGGCCCGATCGGAGCAGGATGGGCGGCGCATTTCCTGGCCAGGGGCTACGATGTCACCGGGTACCTGCACTCGATGGATGAAGAGCCCACCTACAGGAAGATTCTCGACACAAGCTGGATCAGCCTCGAAGCGCTGGGACTTGCCCCAGGTGCCTCGAGGACGCGGCTCAAGCTCGTGAGCAGTCTTGAGCAGGCGCTTGAGGATGCCGACTTCGTGCAGGAAAGCGCACCGGAGCGCCTGCCGCTGAAGCAGGACCTTTATGAAGTTCTGGGCCGCCTGGTCCCTGAAGGCGTGGTGATTGCCTCCAGCACATCCGGCCTAATGATGACCGATATTCAGGAAAAGTGTCGAACGCCCGAGCGCACGGTGATCGGCCACCCCTTCAACCCGCCCTACCTCCTTCCGCTGGTCGAGATCATTGGCGGCAAACGGACTTCACCGGACTCTGTCCGGTGGGCGCACGATTTCTACAAGTTGGCGGGAAAGGCCCCGCTCGTCATGAAGAAGGAAATACCCGGCTTTGTCGCCACCCGGCTGCAGGAGGCGCTGTGGCGGGAGGCGCTGCATATGGTGGCGAATGGTGAGGCGACGCCGGAGGATATCGACATCGCGCTGATCAACGGACCCGCGGCGCGCCTCGCCATCCAGGGACAATGCATGGCCTTTCACGTCGCCTGCGGGGAGGGCGGAATGGCGACGAACTTGGACCAGTTCGGGCCCGCCCTCAAGTTGCCATGGACACGGCTGGAAGCTCCGGAGCTGACGAAGGAGCTGCGCGACCGCATGGTCGATGGCTGCAACGAAGCCGCAAAGGGGCGCCATTTCGAGCAGATGGCGATGGAACGCGATTTCGCCATCGTCGGCATCCTCAAGGCGGTCAGAGCGGCGCGCGAGGGCCGCATGCTCTGATGCGTCAGCCCGGCTGGCTGTTGTGGCGGGAACCGCGAATGAAGGAATAGACGGTGCCTGGCCATTGAGGAGTGGGCTCGCTCTCGGGCCAGGCCTGGCGGTAGTCCGATGGCTTGCGCCCAAACGTGCTCAGGAAGCACTGCGAGAAGTATGACATCGAGTTGAACCCGCAGGCAGCCGAAACGTCCCGGATCGACATCTGCGTGCTGGTAAGCAGCACGCGAGCGTACTGGAGGCGCATCAGCTTGCTGAACTGGGCAATGGTGCAGCCGGCATGACGCTTGAAGAGGCGCTCGAGCTGGCGCTGTGAAACATTGATCTTCCGGCATAGCGAAGGGACAGAAATCGGCTCCTCGATGCTGGCTTCCAGAAGCGCCATCGCGGCGCGCACGGTGGGGTGCGTGTCAATGTCCACCACGCCGGCAGCGTGGCGCTGAGCGCTTTCTGCCGGGCGACGCACATGCATGATCTGATTTGCCACTTCCGCCGCGAGCTGTTCGCCATGCGCTTGGTTGATGAGGTGGAGTTGCAGATCCAGTCCGGCCGTGCCGCCGCCGCAGGTCAGGATGTTTCGGTCGATTGTGAAGAGCTGCTCGCAGACCGATACCCCCGGAAAGCTTTCGACGAACCCGGCCTTGCACGACCAATGCGTGGTCGCCCGGTAGCCAGCAAGCAGGCCGGCACGACCCAGGGCATAGACCCCAAGCTCGATGGCGATCAGCATCTTCCCGGCACGCGCTTGCTTCCTGAGCCATTTAAGCAGGACAGGGTTGTCGTAGTGGTCAGCCCCCCAACTGCCGAACACGACGATTGTGTCGCCCGGGGCATCCGGCTCCGGCCCATTCAGGGGCTTTGCATCCACCGACAGACCATTGCTGGCGGTCACGCGTCCGTCTTCGGCGGAACGATATTCCCAATTGTAGAGCTTTTCCGGCGCGAGATAGTTGGCGATCCGCATCGGTTCGATGAAGGTCGTCAAGGTCATCATGTTGAAGCGCGGAATGAGCACGAGCGTCACCCGCTGGGGCGCTGCAGTCTGCATGATGGCTGCTCTCGGGGGCACACCTCCGCTCCGATTCGCCTGCCTTGTAAGCGACGAACGGAACGCGTCGAAAAAAATGCAGGATGGGCGAAAAATTTACAATGAGAAATCGTCCCTTGCCGGATGATTTCATCATTCCGGTGCGCTTTCAGGGAGGACATTGGTGAACTTCGAAGTGATCGTGACGTGCGCCGTGACGGGTGCCGGAGATACCGTCGGCAAGCATCCGGGAGTGCCCGTGACTCCGGAGCAGATTGCGGATGCCGCCATCGATGCTGCCAAGGCGGGCGCGACCGTCGCACATCTCCACGTGCGCAATCCGGAAACCGGCAAGGGATCGCGTGACCCGAAGCTTTTTCGTGAAGTCGTCGACCGCGTACGCTCCGCGAATACGGACGTGGTGATAAACCTGACGGCCGGCATGGGGGGCGATTGGGTTCCCTCCGCCGACAATCCTGCCATGCCTGGTCCCGGCACGGACATGATCGGGGCCCGTGAACGTCTTGTCCATGTGGAGGAAAACCGGCCGGAGATCTGCAGCTTGGACTGCGGCACGATGAACTTCGGCAACGGCAACGAGATCTATATCTCCACTCCGTCCTATCTGCGCGAGATGGCGGGGCTCATCAGGGACTGGGGCGTGAAGCCCGAACTCGAGGTGTTCGACCTCGGCCATATTCGTTTCGCGCGCGCCATGGTGGACGAGGGGCTGATAGCCGCCCCGCCGATGTTCCAGCTCTGTTTGGGCATCCCCTGGGGCGCCGATCACACCGTCGATGTCATGAAGTCGATGAAGGATCAGCTCCCGTCAGGGGCCTCCTGGGCCGCATTCGGCATATCGCGCATGCAGATGCCCATGGCGGCGGCTGCCGTGGCCATGGGCGGAAACGTCCGAGTCGGCCTCGAGGACAATCTCTACCTCGACCGGGGCGTGCTGGCGAGCAACGCCCAGCTGGTGGAGAGGGTCGTCGGCATCATCGAGCGCATGGGCGGGCGCGTTCTCGCGCCCGCGGAAGCGCGCAAGAAGCTCAACCTCGCAAAGGGCTGAACGGCCTTGTATATGGGTGCCCTGGATAAAGATGCATTGACTGTCGGTGACGTTGTTCCCGCCATCGAGGGTCCAGGAATGCTGACGCTATCGCATGTCGGCAAGACCTACGGCTCGTTCGTCGCGGTGGACAACATCGATCTGACGGTGAGGCGAGGGGAGTTTCTTACTCTCCTCGGCCCATCCGGTTCCGGCAAGACCACGCTTCTCATGGTGATCGCCGGGTTTGTCACCCCGACATCCGGCGACCTGCTGATGTCCGGCCGCTCGATCGCCACGCTCCTGCCGGAACAGCGCAACTTCGG
>JBFXDI010000047.1:0-28081 GCA_050181295.1 Parvibaculaceae bacterium
TGCTTGATGACCGGCAGCACGCCGCCCGCCAAGCGGCCCTGCATGGCCGAGCGCGCGAGCAGCGACGCGACGGCCACGTCGGTCGCATAGGCCCTGTCGCCGATGATGTCGTGGCTGCCGGGCTGCGGCACGTCGAGCACCGGCAGGCAATCGACGGTGATGCCGGCCTTCCGAAGATCTTCCGCCAGAAGTCGCGTCACCAGCCAGGCCGCGCGCAAGGCCCTCAGGGGCTCGGCCGCGTGCAGCCGTCCGAAGGCCGCAGCGGGTGGATAGCGGCGCCAGAGCGGCGGCCCCAGCCGCTGCACGCGCCCGCCCTCCTGGTCGATGAGCACCGGAGCGTTGCGGCGACCAACGGCGACGCGGAAGGCGTGCGCGAGGGTCCGGATCTGCTCCGGCTTCTCGCAGTTGCGCTTGAAGAGGATGAAGCCCCAGGGCTTCGTCGTCTGCAGGAACTCGACCTCGGGTCCGGTCAGCTCAGGACCACCGCATCCACAGATGAAGGCGCCAGCGGTCATGGGAGACGGTGGTGCGTGCCTGCTACTGACGACGCACCAGGCAGTCCTTCTCGCCGGCGGCGATCAGGGAGCTGCAAAACTGCGTGGCGGCTTCCTTGGTGGCCATGGGACCGACGCCCAGCCGATAGAAGGTGCCGGCGGCGCCGAGGTCGGAACGCTCGACACGGGAGCGGAGGTTGCCGACGAGGCCCGGGTGCCGCTGCGAAAGACGCTGGAATTCGCCCTGGGCTTCGCCCTCGCTACGGAAGGAGGCAAGCTGCACGACATAGCCCGAGGCTTCGGTGGGCGCGGGCGCCTGCGGATTTGCCACCGCGACCTGCTGCTGTGCCTGCGGCTGTTGCTGTGATTGCGGCGGCGTCTGCACCTGCTGCTGTACCTGCGCCCGCTGCTGCTGCTGCGCCTGGACCGGCTGCTGGAATGTCTGCTGCGGCTGCGGCGCGGGCTGCGTCTGCACGGCCTGCTGGAATACCGCCTGCTGACCCTGCTCGTTGCTGGCGATCTTGCCGATCGGCTCAGGCTGGCTGCTCTGGAAGGTTCCCGTGAACGGCGTGCGCGAGCCCTCCAGCGGATCGACGTCGCGCTTCCTGCGCGCCCTCGGCGTGGTGTCCGGAGCCTGCTGCAGCGCCTGCGGTGGCGGCGGGTTGAAGGTGAAGGACTGCTGCGCCTGAGGCTGCTGTTGCTGCGCCGGCTGCTGGTTGAGCGGCGCGGGCGCGATCTGCACCGGGCCCGTGCCCTGCAGCGCCTGCGGCGTATCGTTGGCGGCGCGGGCCGTCTCGGTCTGCTGCTTGCGCGGTTTCGCAGCGGGGTCCGTCGCCTTGCGCTCAGCGGAGGGCTCGGGCTTCTTTGGCTCCGCAAGCGCCTGGTTCGGTTGTGGCTCCTCAGGCAGCGAAGACGTCTCGGTAAGGTCAGTGCCCTGTTTGGCCGAGCGCTCGGACTTGAGCGCGTCCTCGATCGCGTTCGAGGAGGCAGGCTCCGGTACCTGCCGGCTCGTGGTTTGCTGGGTGCCGTTGTCGATGCGTCCCTGCTCGCCGGTGCCTGGCGGCGGCGGCAGCGGCAGCGGCAGCGGCTCGGTGCCCTGCTGGTTCTGCTGGGCGTTCGGATCCTGATTGGCCGGCGGAATCTGCTGTTGCTGCGCCGGCGGCTGCTGGGCCTGGGGCAACTGCTGCTGCGGCTGCTCCTCGGTCGGAACGATGCGCTCCGGCTCCAGCGTTTCCTCGCCGAGGATCCGGTCGTAGATCTGCTTGCGGCCCTGCGGCGTCTGGGGCTGGGGTATTGCCTGCTGGCTCTCGGGCTCCGGCGTCGCCTTCACCGGCTCCTGAGGAGACGTCACCACAGGCACGTCGCCGGTATCGATGGCCCGCGTGGCCGACTGCTGTTGCTGCTTGTACCAGTAGATCAGCCCACCGGCGATGGCGGCCACGGCGAGCAGCGCGAGCAGAAGGATGATCGGGCCGCTGCGGCTGCGGGGCTCGTCCTCCTCGTAGTCGTCGTCATAGCCGCGATAGGCGGCCGTGTAGTCGGACGCCTTGGCGCGGCGCGGGCTCACGGGGCGGCGGGCCGGCCGCTCGTCCTCGAACACTTCCTCGAGGTCGTCCTCGATATAGTCGAGCTCGCGCGCATGCGCTCCCCGGCGCGGCGGCACCCGGCGCTCGACCTCGGGCCTTCTCGGGTTCGGGCGGTTCGCCCGCATGGCTTCCGCATCGCCCCGCATCGGGCGCGGCTCCGGCGCGCCGAGCGGCGCAGTCGCGGCGGCCTGCCTGTAGGGGTTCTGAGGCTCGGGCCTCGCGGCCGGGAACGGAGCGGGCTCCGGTCGGGGCGGCACATAGGAAGACGGCGACGGGCGGTTGAAGCCCTCCGCCGCACGCGGCTGCTCACCGGCCGAACGCGCCGGCCGGATATAGTTGGCATTCGTCGGAGAATAGGGTGGCGGCGAGATGGGCGCGAAGGCGGACGGCGCTGGCGTCTCCCGCTTGGCGGCGGCGATTTCCTCATCAGCGAAGCTGAACCGCGGCTTCTCCTCCGCGGCGGTGGGCTGGGCCGGCTGGGCCTGACGCGCATCGCCGTTCGAGGCGGGCTTGGGCGCCTCCTGCGCCTTCTGTCGCGCCGCTGCGAGCCGTTGCTGCACCAAGCGCTCGGCGGCTTCCCGCTGGGCACGCAGACGCTCGCCGAATTCGTCATTCGGATTGCGCGGGCCGGCGGCAGGACGTCCCTGCGCTCCGGGACGGCCGGTCTGCATCGAAAGACGGTTGGCCGAAGGCTGCCTGTTCGCTGTCTCGCGCTCGGCGGCCGGAGCCTCGGGGCCCCTCGGCGGCATCGGGCGCATGCCGGGCTCGGCGCGCTTCTCCTGTCCGGCCGCGGTGACCGGCGGCCTCGGCGGAATGCGGGGCGCCATCGGGGCGGTGCGCTCGACAGGCGTCGGGCGCCTCGAAAGGGATGAACGGCCCGTCTCGGCAGACTTCTCCGTCTCGCTCGCCGCCAGTTCGTCGCGGCCCGGACCACGCGGGCCGGACTCACGCGGCCGGAACTCATCCGAAAGCTTCGGAAGGCCCTTGTTCACGCCCAGACGGTCGCGCCAGTTTCTCTTTTCGCCCGTGGGGGAACCGTCCCTCGTGGAGTCCTGATCCATTCGCTGAAGTCCGCCCTACATCTCTGCGACAGGCCTGACCCCCAATATGGCGAGGCCATTCGCGAGAACATACCGAATCGCTCGCAATAAAGCGAGACGCGCAACAGTATCACGTATGTGATCCCTGGAGATAAATCTCAAATGCGGCAACTCTTTGCCGCGGTTCCATAAAACGTGGAAATCGCTGGCGAGGTCGTAGAGGTAGAACGCGATGCGGTGCGGCTCGTGCGCCTCGGAGGCCTGTTCCAGAAGACGCGGAAAAGCCGCCACGCGCCGCATGAGCGCAAGCTCCGCCGGATCCTGCAATGGGCTGAGATCGGCGCTTGAAAGCGTCGCCTCGTCAAGGGCTTGCCCGGGAATCTCGATATTCGCGTTGCGGAACACCGAGCAGATGCGGGCGTGCGCGTACTGCACGTAGAACACAGGATTGTCCCGCGATTGTTCCGTGACCTTTTGAAAGTCGAAATCAAGCGGTGCGTCGTTCTTGCGCGTCAGCATCATGAAGCGCACGACGTCGGAGCCGACCTCGTCCACCACATCGCGCAGCGTCACGAATTCCCCGGCCCGCTTCGACATCTTGACCGGCACGCCGGCGCGGAAGAGTCGCACGAGCTGCACGAGCTTCACGTCCACGCGGGCCTTCCCGTCCGACAGCGCCGCAGCCACCGCCTCCAGCCGCCTGACATAGCCGCTGTGATCGGCGCCGAGCACGAAGATCAGATCCTCGAAGCCGCGTCCGATCTTGTCGCGCATGTAGGCGACGTCGGAGGCGAAGTAGGTGTAGCTCCCGTCCGACTTGACCAGCGGGCGATCGGAATCGTCACCCCAGTCGCTGGTGCGGAAGAGCGTCTGCTCCCGGTCCTCCCAGTCTTCCGAAGGCTGTCCCTTGGGAGGAGGCAACGTCCCCTGGTAGACGTGCCCCCTGGCCCTCAGCGCCTCGAGCGTCAGATCGATCGGCCCCCCCTGCCCGTGCAGCGAGGCCTCGGAGAAGAAGGTTTCGTGGTGGATGTTGAGCGCGGAGAGGTCGCCCCTGATGACGGCGAGCATCTCCGCGACCGCCGCGGCGCGCACGATCGGCAGCCATTCGTGCTCGGGCCTCCCGAGCAGCGCATCTCCATGGAGATCGGCGAGCGCCCGGCCGACGGGCTTCAGATAGTCGCCGGGATAGAGCCCTTCCGGGATTTTCCCGATGTCCTCGCCCAGCGCCTCGCGGTAGCGCAGGTAGACGGAGCGGGCGAGCACGTCGACCTGCACGCCCGCGTCGTTGATGTAATATTCGCGCGTGACGGCATGACCGGTCGTCGCAAGCAGGTTGGCGAGCGCATCGCCGAACACCGCCCCCCGGCAGTGGCCGACATGCATGGGGCCGGTGGGATTGGCGGAGACGTATTCGACATTCACCTTGCGGCCGCGTCCAAGCTCGGAGCGGCCATAGGCTTCACCCTCCGAAAGAGCCGAGCGCACGATCCTCTGCCACACCTCGTCCTTGAGACGCAGGTTCACGAAGCCCGCCCCGGCGATCTCGGCGCCGACCACGTCTTCGTTCTTCGCGAGCTCGGCAGCGAGCGCCTCGGCGATGGCGCGGGGCGCTGTCTTCGCGGCCTTGGCGAGCACCATGGCGGCGTTGGTGGTGACGTCGCCATGCGAGGGATCGCGCGGCGGCTCGACGGCGATGCGGGAACGGTCGAGCCCGTCCGGCAGCTTGCCGGCGGCGACAAGCCGGCCGAGCGCCTCGCGCACCACGGCATCGAAATGGGCAAAGAGATTCATGGGCAAGTATCGTTGACTGCAGCATGTCCGACGACGCCGGGCCTGCATCGTCGTCGGCAACGGGACCCTGGGGAAACGGCGGCTTTCGCCTTCAGGACCCTGCGCTAACGGAAAAGCGGATCGAGGTCAAACAGCCGCTTGTGGCTCTGGAGCGCATAGCGGTCCGTCATGCCGGCGATGAAGTCGCAGACCTGGCGCGGGAAGCCGCCCGCCTCCTCGGCCGCCGCCTCCTCCGACCAGTTGGCCGGAAGGAGCGAGGGGTCGTCGAGATAGGAAAGGAAAAGCTCCCGCACCACCCGGCGCGCCCTCTGCATGATGCTGTCGATCTTGGCGTGGTGATAGACGCGCCGCGAGAGGAAGTTCTGGAGGACACGGTTCTTCTCCTGCATCTGAGCGGAGAAGGCGACGATGGGCTCGGGAGCTCCGCGCGCGTCGTCCGCGCTCCGCGGTCCGTGGCGGTCGAGGCGCTTTCGCGTTTCGGCGCGCACGTCCTCCACCAGCCACGAGATGACGCGACGGCCCGTCTCGTGGATGACGCGGCTCGATGCGAGGTCGGGCCACGTCCTCAGCACCTCGCTCAGCGCCTCGCCCGCGAGCGGCACGTCGCCCAGGTCGATGACGTTGAAGAGTTTCGCCCTGAGCCCGTCGTCGATATCGTGCGCGTTGTAGGCGATGTCGTCGGAGATGGCGGCGACCTGCGCCTCGAGGGAGGCCTGCGCGGCGGGGTCGATGCCGTGCCTGCGGGCGAAGGCCAGCATCGCCTCGGAGCCGAGGGAGCGTCCCTCCCCGCCGACCAGCGGCCCGCCATGCTTGATGAGGCCCTCGAGCGTCTCCCAGCTCAGGTTCAGCCCGTCGAAGGCGGCGTAGCGGCGCTCGAGCCGAGTCACGATTCGGATGCCCTGGGCATTGTGGTCGAAGCCGCCATCCCGGACCATCAGCTCGTCCAGCTCCCGCTCGCCGGCGTGGCCGAACGGGGTGTGGCCGAGGTCGTGGGCGAGCGCCAGGGCCTCCGTCAGATCCTCGTCCAGGCCGAGCGAGCGGGCGATCGACCGCGCGATCTGGGCAACCTCCAGGCTGTGGGTCAGCCGGGTGCGGAAATGATCCCCCTCATGGTAAACGAACACTTGGGTCTTGTGCTTCAGGCGCCGGAACGACGTTGAATGGATAATGCGGTCCCGGTCGCGCTGGAACGGGGTCCGGGACGGACTTTCCGGCTCCGGAACCACCCGCCCGCGCGAGGCGGCTGGGTCGGTTGCATAGGGCGCATGCGGGATCATGCGGTGCAAATGCCCCTGTCCGTTGACTTTTCGCCCTTGCTTGCCGACATATTCGGATAAGTGAGCTTCAGGAGTCGCTTGATCATGGCCTCCATCTCTCTAACGCCTCGCGCCGCCCGGCGCATCAAGGAGATCGTCGCCGCCGAGCCGGGGAAATCGGTCCTGCGCGTGTCGGTTGCCGGGGGCGGCTGCTCTGGCTTCCAGTACGAGTTCGGGCTCGAGGAGACCAAGGAGCCGGACGATCTCACGATCGAGCGCGACGGCGCCACGGTGGTCATCGATTCCGTGTCGCTTGCCTATCTGCTCGGCTCGGAGATCGACTTCGCGGACGACCTCATCGGCGCGCAGTTCAAGATCCACAATCCCAACGCCACGGCGTCCTGCGGCTGCGGCACGAGCTTCTCGATCTGATGCGTCGGCATCGTCTCCCTGCCGGCCCGGCCTGAGCGGACGATGCTCGTCGCCACCTGGAACATCAACGGCATCAAGGCGCGCATCGCCACACTTCTGCGTTGGCTCGAGGAGGCCAAGCCCGACGTTTGCTGCCTGCAGGAGATCAAGTGCGAGGACCAGGCCTTCCCCGCGCTCGAGATCGAAGCGCTGGGCTACAACTTCGCGGTTCACGGCCAGAAGGGCTTCAACGGTGTCGCCGTCCTTTCGAAGCGCCCTTTCGAGGAAAGAGTGGTCCGCCTGCCGGGCGATGAGGACGACAACCATTCCCGCTACATCGAGACCGTCGTCGCAAGCCGCAACGCGCCCTTCCGCGTAGCGTCCATCTATCTGCCGAACGGCAATCCGGTCGACACGCCGAAGTTTCCCTACAAGCTCGCCTGGATGGATCGGCTGATCGTCCATGCGCGATCGCGCCTGAAGCTCGAGGAGCCCTTGGTGCTGGCCGGCGACTTCAACGTCATTCCCGAGGAGCGCGATGCCCGCCATCCCGAGCGCTGGGTCGATGATGCGCTGTTCCAGCCCGAGACGCGGCGGAAATTCCGGACACTTCTCAATCTCGGCCTGACGGAGACCGTCCGCTCGCTATCGGACGATCCGGGGCTCTACACCTTCTGGGACTATCAGGCGGGCGCCTGGCAGCGCAACAACGGCATCCGCATCGACCATCTGCTGCTGTCCCCGCAGGCAGCCGACCGACTCAAGTCGTTCCGGATCGACAAGCATGTCCGCGGCTGGGACAAGCCGTCCGATCACGTGCCGGTGCTGGCGGAGTTCGCGGAGTAGAGCGCTCCGCCGCTCGCCCTACTGGACTTCGGAGGAGAGGGTCACCGGCGCAGGCGGGAAGCGCTCGGACCAGGCCTGCGCGCCGGCCTCGCCGTCGGCCCGCTCGGTGGGCGAGACCTGGGCGAGCATGATGTCGAGCCGGTCGAAGATCTGCGGCTGCTGCTCGGGACGCGAGGCCTGGGTCGCGAGCGTATACCACATGACCGCCGCCGAGCGGTCCTGGCGCACGATCTCGCCGCCCCAATAGAGATCGCCCAGCAGCGCCTGCGCCGGAGCGTAACGCTTGCGCGCCGCAAGGGTGAGCCAGCGCAGGGCCTGGTTGGTGTTGCGGTTCACCCACGAGCCCTTGAGGTACATGCTTCCGAGCCCGAACTGGGCGCCCGGATGCGCGTAGCCGACGGCGGCGTTGTAGAGTTGGAACGCGCGCTGCGGATCCGCCCGAATGCCGGCGGCGGCATCTCCGTCGCGATAGTAGTCGGCGACCCGCACGATCGAATCGACCATGATATCGAGCACGCCCGGCCGCGGCTCGGACGGATCGTAGTCCTCCGCCACCTTGCGATAGCAGTCGAACGCCTTGGCCTGGTCCACCTGCACGCCGAGGCCCAGCCGCCAGATGTGGCCGAGATACCAGTTGGCGACCACGTTGCCGTTCTCCACCGCCGCCTCAAGGTGCTTGCGGGCCTTGTCGTAGTCGCCGTTGCGATAGGCCTTTTTGGCCTTCTGCATGTGGTTTTGCCACAGCGATATATCGCCAAGAAGCGAGGGAGGATCGATCTTGGGCTTCGCCGGCATGAACGAATAGAACTGGCTGCCGAACGTATCGGCATCGGCTTCCTGCGCCGAGACCGCCGGCGGCTGGGACACCAGTCCCGTCACCGCCGCGGCGAGGAGAATGCTATATGTCCGCATAGCAAACACGTTCGGCCTTTCCGCCGGGATGCGTGACCGCGCCGTTGCGGGCCGGCCCTACGCCCTGGGCATATTTCCACAGCGCGCCCGAGCTCGAATCGGTCTCGCGCGGCTTCCATTTTTTGGCGCGAGCCTTGAGCTCGGCCTCCGACAGCTCGACGGACAGAGTTCCCTCGACCGCGTCGATGCTGATGATGTCGCCGTCCTTCAAAAGTCCGATGGGACCGCCCACCGCCGCTTCCGGGCCCACATGGCCGATGCAGAAGCCGCGCGTCGCGCCCGAGAAACGTCCGTCGGTGATGAGCGCCAGCTTGTCGCCCATGCCCTGCCCATAGAGCGCCGCCGTCGTCGCCAGCATCTCGCGCATGCCAGGCCCACCCCTGGGGCCCTCGTAGCGGATGACCAGCACCTCGCCTTCCTTGTACTTGCGCTTCTGGACGGCCGCGAAGCACTCCTCCTCGGAATCGAAACATCGCGCCGGGCCCGAGAACTTGAGGTTCGTCATGCCGGCGACCTTCACGATGGCGCCGTCGGGCGCGAGATTGCCCCTGAGCCCCACCACGCCGCCGGTCTTGGTGATCGGCTTGTCGGCCGGCCGCACCACGTCCTGATCCGGATTCCATTCCACCTTGGCGAGGTTCTCCGCCATGGTGCGCCCGGTGACGGTCATGCAGTCGCCGTGCAGGAAGCCGTTGTCGAGAAGCGTCTTCATGAGGATCGGGATGCCGCCCGCCTCGAACATGTCCTTGGCGACGTAGCGGCCGCCGGGCTTGAGGTCGGCGATATAGGGCGTGCGCTTGAAGATCTCCGCGACGTCGAAGAGGTCGAACTCGATGCCGCATTCATGCGCGATGGCCGGCAGGTGCAGGCCCGCATTGGTGGAGCCGCCGGAAGCGGCCACCACGGTCGCGGCATTCTCCAGCGCCTTGCGGGTGACGATGTCGCGCGGGCGGATATTGAGGGTGATGAGCTCCATGATCTTCTCGCCCGCCGCCATGCAGAACCGGTCGCGGATCTCGTATGGCGCCGGCGCGCCGGCCGAATAGGGCAGCGCGAGCCCGATGGCCTCCGATACGGTCGCCATGGTGTTGGCGGTGAACTGGGCGCCGCAGGCGCCGGCCGAGGGGCAGGCAACCTGCTCGAGTTCTTCCAGATCCTCGTCCGACATCTTCCCGACCGAGTGCTGGCCCACCGCCTCGAACAGGTCCTGGACGGTCACCTGCCGGCCGCGGAAGTTTCCGGGAAGGATCGAGCCGCCATAGATGAAGATCGAAGGAACATTGAGACGGCACATGGCCATCATCATGCCGGGAAGCGACTTGTCGCAGCCCGCAAGGCCGACCAGCGCGTCGTAGCTATGGCCGCGAATGGTGAGTTCGACCGAATCGGCGATCACCTCGCGGGAGGCCAGCGACGACTTCATGCCCTGGTGGCCCATGGCGAGGCCGTCGGTGACCGTGATGGTGCAGAACTCGCGCGGCGTCCCGTCGGCGGAAGCCACACCCTTCTTCACCGCCTGCGCCTGCCGCTGCAACGCGATGTTGCACGGCGCGGCCTCGTTCCAGCAGGTCGCCACGCCGACGAACGGCTGGTGGATCTGCCGGGTCGTGAGGCCCATGGCATAATAATACGAGCGGTGAGGCGCGCGGCTCGGCCCCTCCGTCACATGCCTGCTGGGCAGTTTCTGCTTGAGATCTGTCTTGGCATCCATCGAAGCACGCTTCCCTTGCGTCGCCGGAACTGCGCGCGGGGCTTCTATGAGCGGCACGGGATGCCGTTCACGAGAACACCTACACACACTCCCCTTCAAGAGGGTGAAGCATTACCGGCACCTTTTATGGATCAGGTACTTGGGCATGCCTTGCAGTCGTCTTCGCGACAGGAAAAACGCTATGCAGCTTTTGGGGCAGATTGAAGGTTGATTGTGGCAGGTCCGCCCTAATGATGCAGAAAAGCCTCCCTTGTGACATTTCCGCCACGAGAGGCGTTAACGCCTTTAAGGGGTTGCCGGACTATTGGCCGCGCGCGACCGGGCGAGGAAGGAAAAGACCAGGAACGCGACGCTCGCGAGCAGGATGGCGGGGAGCGCCGTCCAGTTCACCGCTTCCCAGCCGAAGGTGCTCAGGATCTTGCCGGAGACGAGCGAGGCGGTCGCGACGGCCGCGAAGATGGTGAAGTCGTTCAGGGCCTGGACCTTGTTCTTTTCGGCCGGAAGGTAGGATTCCGTCACGATCGCCGTGCCGCCGATATAGCCGAAGTTCCAGCCCAGCCCCAGCAGCACGAGGCCCACGGAGAAATGGGCGAAGCTCAGACCGGCCAGGCCCGAGATGGCGGCCAGAACGAGAAGCGCCATGCCGATCAGCACGATCCGGTCGACGCCGAACCGGGCGATGAGATGGCCCGTGAAGAAGCTCGGGGCGAACATGGCGAGCGCATGCCATTGGATGACCCACGCCGAGCTTTCCACCGAGAACCCACAATCGACCATGGCTATGGGGGTCGCCGTCATCACGAAGTTCATGACGCCATAGGCCGTCATGCCCGCAAGCATGGCGGCGATGAGCCGGGGCTGCCGCAGGATCTTGGAAAGGGGCCGGGAGGGTCCCTCGGCGTCCGCCTTGAGCGTCGGTGGATTGTCGAGCAGCGCAAGCACGCCGATCGAAACAAGGGCCGTGAGCGCCGAGAAGAGGTAGGTGCCGATGAAGAGCGCCGGCCCGAACAGGTCCTTGGTGAAGGCGATGATCGCCGGTACGAAGAGCGCACCTGCTATGCCGCCTGCCAGAACCCAGGAGATGGCTTTCGGCCGGAAGGCGGGGCTTGCGAGATCGGCTGCAGCGAACCGGAAGTACTGGCTGAAGGCCTGGTACACGCCCTGGAGGAGCGAGGCGGCCGCGAAAAGCCAGAAATGCCCGATGTGTATCGCAAGCGCGCATACGACGGCGCCGATCGCGCCTGCGGAAGCGCCGAGGATGAAGCCCGCGCGCCGCCCGACCCGCCGCATGAGCAACGAGGCCGGGATGGTCGTGAGGGCCGTGCCGATGACGAACATGGTGATGGGCAGCGTGGCGAGGCCCCTGTCCGCCGCCAGCGTCGTTCCCACGAGCCCGCCCGTCGCGATCAGCACGACCGTCGAGCACCCGTAGAGCGCCTGCGCCACGGAGAGAATGAGCGCATTGCGCCCCGCCCGCTGGTCGTCGAACCTGATGTCTGCTGACGCCGCCATGCGGCGACCTATAGCCTATGCCGCGTGGCCGCGCAGGCGCATCTTCCCTTGATACGGACATTGGCCGGACATGGCGGCCTTGCTTTGGCCGCATGCTTGTCCTGGACGGCGATCATGCCTATCTGAGCCTTGCCGGGGACGGCCCCGGCATCTTCATGACATCGGTGGGGACGGCCCTGCCACGAACCGGAAAGGTATCGTGATGGGCTGGTTCTATCTCCTGGTCGCGGGCGCGCTGGAAATCGGCTGGGCCTATGGCCTCAAGCTCTCCTCCAAGGGCTTTCAGCCGCTGGTCTGGACGGCGACGGGCGCCGGCATGGCGCTGAGCTTCGTGTTCCTGGGGCTGGCGCTCCGCACCCTGCCGCTGGGCACGGCCTATGCGGCCTGGACCGGCATCGGCTCGGTCGGAACCGTCATCCTGGGCATCGTGCTGTTCGCGGAGCCGGCGAGCGCCCTGCGGCTCGGCTGCGTCGCCCTCATCGTCTCAGGAATCGTCGGCCTCAAGCTGACGGCGTGACCGACGCCGTCGCGCTTCCGGGCCTTCCTTGACGTTGCGGAGGATCGGGCACAGTCTGAAGCCCCCGAAAGGAGCCGGCAATGCAAGGCCTTAGCGTCCAGCGCAGGCTGATGGCCATCATGGCGATGGACATGGTCGGCTACAGCCGGCTCATGGAACTGGACGAGACCGGCACGCTCGCGCGACTCAAGACCCATCGGCTGGAACTCATTGATCCCGCCATCGCCAAGAGCAACGGACGCATCGTCAAGACGACCGGCGACGGCTTGCTGGTGGAGTTCTCGAGCGTGGTCGACGCGGTGAGCTGCGGTGTCGAAATTCAGGAGCGCATGGCCCGCCGGAACGCCGATATGTCGGCGGACCGGCAGGTCCTTTTTCGAATGGGCATCAACCTCGGCGACGTGATCGTGGAGGAGGACGACGTCTTCGGGGACGGCGTCAACATCGCGGCTCGCCTCCAGCAGCTCGCTCCGCCGGGCGGCATCTGGGTCTCGCGCGGGGTGTGCGATCAGCTCGGCGGCAAGATCGATTTCCGGTTCGAGTCCCTGGGCTCCCAGAAGCTGAAGAACATCGAGCGGCCGATTGAGGTTTTCAGTCTCGCCCTCACCGAGCATGCTGCGGCTCCGCCTCCTCGCCCGGCTGCCGTCGCCGCACCGGCGACGGGCGAGCAGCCCACGATCGCTGTCCTGCCCTTCGCGAACATGAGCGGCGAGGCCGAGCAGGAATTCTTCGCCGACGGGCTGACCGAGGACGTCATCACGGATCTCTGCCGCTTCCGAGATCTCTTCGTCATCTCGAGGAACTCGACCTTCGTCTACAAGGGACGGGCCGTGAGCATCCACGCGGTCGCGAAGGAGCTCGGCGTCCAGTTCGTCGTCGAGGGCAGCGTCCGCAAGGCGGGAAACCGGGTGCGCATCACGGTTCAGCTCATCGACGCCCTGACCGACACGCACATCTGGGCGGAGCGCTACGACCGCGAGATCGAGGACATCTTTGCCATCCAGGATGAGGTGACGTCGGCCATCGTCTCGGTCCTGCCTGGCCGCCTTGAGGCCGTCGCGAACGAGCGCGTCACCCGCAAGCCCACCGAGAACATGGCCGCCTACGAGCTGACCCTCGCGGCAAAGGTCCTGCACCACCGCTCGCTGCGCGAGGAGAACGCCCGCGCGCAGGATCTAATCACCCGCGCCGTGGCGCTCGATCCGGGCTATGCGCATGCACGGGCCTGGCGCGCCTGCATCCTGGGGCAGGCATGGATCTATGGCTGGTGTCCCGACCGCGCGGTCCTCGAAGCGGCTATCGTCGAAGAGTTGGAGGCGGCGCTTGCGCTGGAAGACCGCGACGCCGACGTTCACCGCATCCTGGCTGCGGTCAACATCACCTATGGCAGGCACGAGCAGGCGACCTACCATCAGGGTCGGGCGCTGAGCCTCAATCCGAACTACGACCTCGTGGTGGTGCAGCAGGGCGAGCTTCTCACCTGGCTCGGTCGCCCGGACGAGGGGATCCCCTGGATCCTGAAAGCCATGCGGCTCAATCCCTATCATCCGGAGCGGTACTGGAGCCACCTCGGGCGAGCCTATTTCGTCGCGAGGCGCTACCGCGAAGCGGTGGAGGCGTTCAGCAAGATCAGGCGGCCGGACCAGTACCATCTGGCTTTCCTCGCCGCGGCCCACGCTCACTCGGGCGATGCCTCGGCGGCGGCGGGCTGCGCGGCGAGAGCGCTCGATCACGATCCCGCCTTCCGTATCGGCGCCTATCTCGAAACCCTGCACTACGCCCGCGAGGAGGATCTCGCCCACCATCGCGAAGGCCTGCTGAAGGCGGGGCTTCCCGAGTAGCAGCGATCAGGCGATGCGGCCGCGCTTGCGGGCGAGCGCGTCGAGGGCAGCGTTGACGAAACCCCCTTCCCTGCCCTCCTCGAAGAAGGCGCGCGTCACGTTCACATATTCGCTGATGGTGGCCGCGGCCGGCACGTCCTCGCGGAACATGATCTCGTAAGCGCCGGCGCGCAGGATGGCGCGCAGCGTCGAGTCGAGCCGGGCGAGCGTCCAGCCTTCCGCAAGGCAGTCGTCGACCGTCTGGTCGATGAGCCGCTGGTCGGCGAGCACGCCCGAGACGATGTCGCGCAGGAAGCCGATGTCGGCCTCCCCGCATTCGCCGTTGTCGAAACCCTCGCCGAGCCGTGTCGAGCCGTATTCCGCGAGCACGTCCTCGATCGGCGTGCCCGCGATATCCATCGAATAGAGCGCCTGCACGGCGCCGAGGCGCGCCGCCGAGCGCGCGACTTCGCGGGGCGCCCGGTGGCGCTGCTGCTTAACGGCCATGGTCAGGCGTCGGCATATTTGCGCTTGAGGCGGATGAGGGAGAGCGTCGCTTCAGCCGCGCCGCCGCCCTTGTTCATCTCCGAGCGTCTCGCCCGCGTCCAGGCCTGCTCCTCGTTCTCGACCGTGAGGATGCCGTTGCCTATGGCGAGGCCGTCGAGCGTCAGCTCCATGAGGCCGCGGGCGGATTCGCCGGACACGAGGTCGTAGTGGCTGGTCTCGCCCCGGATCACGACGCCGAGCGCGACATAGCCGTCGAACCGACCGGATTCTTCGGCGATGGCGATGGCGCCCGGCACCTCGAGCGATCCCGGCACGAGAACGGTCTCGTGCGTCGCGCCGGCGGCTTCCAGCGCCTCGCGCGCGCCGGCGCCGAGCTCGTCCAGGAGCCCGTCATAGAAGCGCGCCTCCACGATGAGGACATGCGCCTCGACCGGCCCGCCGCCATGCTTTCTTGCGTCCTGCTTCACTGCCCTGACCGGGTCGTTTCCACGAGACGGGCCACATAGCGCGCAAGTGTGTCGATTTCAATGTTGACCTGGTCGCCAGACTTTGCCGCGCCCCATGTTGTCACGGCCATGGTGTGGGGGATGAGGTTGACGCCGAACTCCCGGCCCTCGACCTCGTTCACCGTGAGCGAGGTGCCGGCAAGCGCCACGGACCCCTTCGGCGCGATGAAGGCGCTGAGCGCCTCCGGCGTCCGGAAGCGGAAACGCTTCGAGTCGCCTTCCGGCTCTATGGACACGATCTCGGCAACGCCGTCCACGTGGCCGCTCATCATGTGCCCGCCGAGTTCGTCGCCGACCTTCAGCGCCCGCTCGAGATTGATGCGCGTTCCAGGCTTCCAGCTTCCGAGCGTCGTCTTCGACAGCGTCTCGGCGGAAGCATCCGCAGCGAAGGCGCCGCGTCCATCCGGCAGCGTCAGCGTTTCGACCACCGTCAGGCAGCAGCCCGAGCAGGCGATGGAGGCGCCGACGGCGATGCCGGCCGGGTCGTAGGCGGTCGCGATGACGATGCGCGTGTCGCCCCGCTTCTCGAGACGCACCACTTCGCCGATGTCGGTTACAATTCCCGTGAACATTCCTAGGCGTCAGTCCTTCGATAGATGGCGAGGCAGTCCTCGCCGATCCGTTCCTCCCGGACAAGCCCAAACTGTTCTGAAGCCATGATGCGGGAGAGAGGCAGCCCCGCGAGCGCATCGACAGCCTTCGGCCCCAGAACCTTGGGCGCGGTGAACAGCCAGGCTTCGTCCACAAGATCGGCCTCGATGAGCGCGCGCACCAGATGCGCGCCCCCTTCCGCCATCACGCGATTGATGCCGCGCCCTGAGAGCTTCCGCATGGCGTCGGCAAGATCGACGCGCCCGTCCGCCGTGGTGTCGCAAGCGACGATCTCCACGTTCGTATCCGAGAGCCGGCCATCGGTCCCTCCGGTCGCGAGCAGCCACACCGGGCTCTTGCTGGCCCCCTGCGCCAGGCGGCTCATGGGCGGCAGCCTCAGCCGGCTGTCCGCCACCACCCGCACCGGCGAGCGGGCCTTAAGGCCGGGCAGCCGCACGGTGAGCGCCGGATCGTCGGCGAGAACCGTGCCGATGCCCACGAGGATCGCGTCCGATTGCGCTCTCAGAAGATGCACCCGCTGCCGCACCTCCTCGCCGGTGATGGCCGTCGCGGCGCCCGCGTGTTCCGCGATCTTGCCGTCCTCGGAGACGGCGAGCTTAAGGGTGAGATAGGGTCGCCCGCGCTCGATGCGTGACAGGAAGCCCGCGAGATCCTTTCGCGCCTCCTCGGCGCCGACGCCTGTATCAACCCTGATGCCGGCTTCCTTGAGCCGCGCAAGACCTCGCCCGCTCACTCGCGGGTCCGGATCCTCGAAGGCCGCCACGACGCGGCCGACACCCGCCGCGACCAGCGCCTCGGCGCAAGGGGCCGAGCGTCCATGGTGGCTGCAGGGCTCGAGCGTCACGTAAGCCGTGGCGCCCCTGGCCTTCTCGCCGGCCATGGCGAGTGCGGCGACCTCCGCATGCGGGCGCCCGCCGACGGCCGTCCAGCCGGCGCCGACCAGCGCGCCGTCCTTCACGATCACCGAACCCACGGCCGGATTGTCGCCGGTGGCGCCAAGCGTCCGGCGCCCAAGCCTCAGCGCCTGCGCCATCCAGCGCCCATCATCGGCGTCCATCGCAATAAGCTCCAAACCTGGCGGGCCTTGCAATTCAGCATCGGGAATGCTGGAAATGCCGCCGACCTCCTCGCCGGTAGCGCAGCGCCGCGCCGGCATCAACTCCAACAATCAGGGAAGATATAGCATGGGCGAAATCGACAAGCGGCTGGCCGAGTTGGGCGTCACCATTCCGGAGCCGGCCGCTCCCGTGGCAAACTATGTGGGCTGGGTGAAGACCGGAAACCTCGTCTTCACGGCCGGCCAGGTGCCGCTCAAGGACGGCAAGTTCCTCTACCAGGGCAAGGTCGGCAAGGACGTGAGCGTCGAGGAAGCCGCCGAGGCCGCCAAGATCTGCGCCATCAACATCATCGCCCAGGTGAAGGTCGCCTGCGGCGGCGATCTCGACCGCGTGAAGCGGATCGTGAAGCTCGTGGGCTTCGTGAACGGCGTGCCGGAGTTCGCCGACCAGCCCAAGGTCATCAACGGCGCCTCCGACTTCATGGTCCAGGTCTTCGGCGACAAGGGCAAGCACGCCCGCTCGGCCGTGGGCGCAGGCTCGCTGCCCCTCAACCTCTCGGTCGAGATCGAGGCGGTCGTCGAGGTCGCCTGACGGGCACCATTCCATGTGGCAGGTGGGCGACTATGGCTGGCTGATCGGACGGCCGATCGCCCACCGCGGCCTGCACGACAGGGCGAAAGGCGTCATCGAGAACACGAGGAGCGCCTTCGCCGCCGCCATCTCCAAGGGCTACGCCATCGAATGCGACCTGCAGCTTGCGGGCGACGGCGAGGCGATGGTCTTTCACGACGACACGCTCGACCGTCTCACGGAGGGTGCCGGGCCGCTCGTTGCACGCACCGCCGAGGATCTCCGCAGCGTCGCCATCAGGGGGACGGCCGACCGCATGCAGACGCTCGACGATCTGCTCGCGCAGGTCGACGGGCGCGTCACGCTGGTCATCGAGTTGAAGAGCCACTGGCACGGCTCCGCGCGCCTTGCCGAGCGGGCCGTCGAGGTCCTGGCGGACTATTCCGGTCCCTTCGCGCTCATGTCCTTCGATCCGGACATCGTGGAAGCGGTGCGGGAGCTTGCGCCCTCGATGACGCGCGGCATCGTGGCCGACCGTGTGGCCGATGAGAGCTACCACGCCCTGCCCTTCGCGCGCCGGATGGAGCTTCGGAGCCTCTCGCACCTTGCCCGAACCCGGCCGCATTTCGTCTCCTATCATGCGCGCGGGCTTCCCTACCCGCCGCTCGGCCCCTTGCGCGGGCACGGCGTGCCCATCATCTGTTGGACCATCCGCAGCCCCAAGGCGGCGAGCCGCGCGCTGCGGTACTCGGATCAGATCACCTTCGAGGGTTTCCTGCCCTGAGCATCCGCCAAGGCCCAAAGCCCATGAACAAGCCGGAAGCCCAGCCTGTCTCGATCCGGGTGCATGGAAGCCTCGCCGATGTCGACGCGCGGGAATGGGACGCCTGCGCGAACCCGTCGGGCCAGCCTTTCAACCCCTTCGTGTCGCACGCCTTCCTGTCCGCGCTGGAGGAATCGGAATCGGCGACGGCCGAGACCGGGTGGCTGCCGCGGCACCTGACGGTCGAGGATGGATGCGGGCGGATCGTCGGCGCCGCGCCCTGCTATCTGAAATCCCACAGCCAGGGCGAGTATGTCTTCGACTATGGCTGGGCCGACGCCTACCACCGCGCCGGCGGCCGCTACTATCCGAAGCTCCAGATCTCCGTGCCGTTCACGCCGGTCCCCGGCCGTCGGCTGCTCGTCAGGGATGGCGCCGACGAGGCTTTGGTGCGCAACCAGCTCGCGACGGGCGCGGTCGAGGTCGCCCGCCGGCTTGAGGCATCATCGGTCCACCTGACCTTCATCGACGAGCCGGCCTGGCACGCGCTCGGACAGGACGGCTGGCTTCAGCGCACCGATACCCAGTTTCACTGGCAGAATGCTGGGCATTCGACCTTCGACGACTTTCTCGGAGCGCTCGCCTCCCGCAAGCGGAAGATGATCCGCAAGGAGCGCGAGGCAGTGCGCCGCGCCGGGATCGAGCACGAATGGGTGACGGGCTCGGACCTCAAGGAGCGCCACTGGGACCACTTCTTCGACTTCTACATGGATACGGGCAGCCGCAAATGGGGCTCGCCCTATCTCTCGCGAAAGTTCTTCTCCCTGATCGGCGAAAAGCTTGCCGAGCACATCCTGCTCGTCATGGCGAAGCGCAACGGCCGCATGATCGCCGGCGCCCTCAACTTCATCGGCTCCGACGCGCTTTACGGACGCAACTGGGGGGCGCTCGAGCACCATGAGTTCCTGCATTTCGAGACCTGCTACTACCAGGCCATCGAGTTCGCGATCGCCCGCGGCCTGAGCCGCGTGGAGGCCGGCGCGCAAGGGGCGCACAAGCTTGCCCGTGGCTACCTGCCCACGACCACCCGGTCGCTCCACTACCTCGCCGATCCGCGGCTTTCGCGCGCGGTTGCAGACTATCTGGAGCACGAGCGGCACGAGGTCGAGCGCGACTCCCGCTTCCTCGCCGACCACTCGCCCTACCGGCACATGGACGAGGAGGAAGGCGCCTTTTGACAGGCCTCCTTCACTTGTCATGCCCGCACTCGTTGCGGGCATCCATGAACACTGAGATACACGACAATGCTCCGTGTTCATGGATTGCCGGGACAAGCCCGGCAATGACAGTGTGGTTGAGGAATGCAACCTGACTGGAGACACTCCATGCCGGCCTATGACGAACAGAACGTCTTCGCAAAAATCCTGCGGGGCGAGTTGCCCGCCCACAAGGTGCACGAGGACGCCAGGACCGTCGTCATCATGGACATCATGCCGCGCGGCGACGGCCACGTGCTGGTGATTCCGAAAGCTCCGTCGCGCAACATCCTCGACATCGCGCCCGGCGATCTCGCGGCGGTCTACGAGACCGTGCGCAGGATCGGGCACGGGCTCATGAAGGCCTTCGGCGCGACCGGCCTCACCATCCAGCAGTTCAACGAGGGCGCGGGCGGTCAGATCGTGTTCCACACCCACGTCCACGTGATCCCCCGACACGAGGGCGTGCCGCTCAAGCCCCATACGGGCCAGATGGCCGACCAGGCAGCGCTCGCGGAGCAGGCCGAGAAGATCCGCCGGGCGCTGGGCTGAGACCGGCCGCATCCCCGCTCGTTTCCGCGGGGCAAGACAACCGCTGCGCGAAGCCGCTCGGCGTGTCATAGTCCCCGGCGTTTATCGACCTTGGGGCAACACCATGGACGTTCAGGTTCCCTCCAACGACCCCGGCCGCCCGGCGCCGGGGGGAGAAGCGATCGCCATCTCCTATGTCGAAAGGCCGGGCCTTCTGAGGATCGCCATCGTCAACGCGATCCTTTCCGTTCTCACCCTCACCATCTACCGCTTCTGGGCGCGCACCCGCGTGCGCCGGCATATCTGGAGCTGCGTGCGCATCAACGGCGAGCCGCTGGAATATACCGGCACCGGCATGGAGCTGTTCCTCGGCGCGCTCATCGTGTTCTTCGTCATCGGCCTGCCGGTGGTGCTGGTCAACATCGCGATCCACCTGCTCCTTGGGCCGGAGCACTGGCTGGCCCTCGCCCTTCCCGGCTTTCTCACCTTGTTCTTCCTGCTGCTCTACGGCATGGCCATCTACCGCGCCCGCCGCTACCGCCTGTCGCGCACGCTGTGGCGCGGCATCCGCGGCACGCTGGTCGGCTCTTCCTGGTCTTATACGATCCGGCATTTCGGCGCGCTGCTGCTGAAAATCGTGACGCTCGGCTGGGCAACGCCTGCCATGAACCTCATGCTTGAGAGCCGCATCACCAACGAGATGCAGTTCGGCAACCAGTCCTTCCGCTTCTCCGGCAGCGCCGCGCCCCTCTACCGCAAGTTCGCGCTCTGCTGGTTCCTGACCGTGCTGGTGATCGTCCCCCTAGTGGGGGTCGCGGCTTGGCTGGCCCTGGCGGACAATGTCCAGGATCTCCTGGGCGGAATCTGGGATCCGAACGCGCCTCCCTCGGAAGAGGCCATCTTCGGCATCGTTTTCGGCATCTTCGGCGTCCTGATCCTCTATGCGCTGCTCAGCGCCGTTCTCTGGGCGAGCTACATGGTGCGGGAGATGAACGTCTTCGCGAGCTACACGCGCTATGGCGATGCCGGGTTCTCCCTTGCCGCGACGACGCCGAGCTTGATCTGGCTGTGGATCAGCAACCTCCTGCTCGTGATCCTGACGCTCGGCATCGCCCAGCCTTATGCGGTGCAGCGGATGTTTCGCTATTTCTGCCGCCGTCTGACGGTCACGGGCACGGTGGACGTCGCGGCCATCCGGCAGTCGCAGGCGGCGCTGGACAAGCGCGGAGAGGGTCTCGTGGACGCCTTCGACATCGATGCCTTCTGACACCGGCGCCGTCTTTGCCTCGCAGTTCTTCGACGGCGAGACGGCCGTCACCCATGCCGTGTCGGTGACGGCCGGCGAAGACGCCCTCGTCTTCACCGGTCCGAACGGCGCGGAACGCCGCTGGCGCTACGGCGACCTCATCGCCATCGACAGCCTCGTGGCTGGCGACCCCTTGCGCATCAGCCACGCGGGCGAGCATGGCGCCCGCCTCGTCCTGCCGCCCTCCGCCCAGCCGCTGCTGCTCGAACGGGCGCCGCATCTCAAGGGCGGCATCAGCGCGAAACGGGCACTGCGGACGCTTGCGATCATCGCGCTCTGCGTCATCGCCACTGCCGGCGCCGGCTACGGCGTCGTGGCTCTCGCGCCCCAGCTTCTGGCCCAGCTCATGCCGGAGAGCTGGCGCGAGAGGCTGGGCAACAGCGCGGAAGCCTCTTTCGTCGGCAAGGCCAAGCGCTGCGAGAGCGCGAAAGGCGTGCAGGCCCTGGACGCGCTGTCGGCGCGGCTGCTTGCGGCAGCGCCCGAGAAGCCGAAGTTCACCGCCCGCGTCTTCGACCTGCCGATCGTGAATGCCTTCGCGCTTCCCGGCGGACACATCATCGTCACCCGCAAGCTGATCGAGCAGGCCGCCGACCCCGATCAGGTCGCGGGCGTCCTCGCGCACGAGCTCGGCCACGTGGTGCTGCGCCACCCGGAGGCGCAGCTCGTGCGGGTCCTTGGCCTCAACATGCTGCTCTCCCTTGCTTCCGGAGGCGGCTCGGACACCATCGGCGGCTTCGCGAGCCTCCTTGCCATTCTGCGCTATGGTCGTTCCGCCGAGCGCGAGGCCGATGCTTTCGCGCAGACCACATTGGAGCAGGCGAAGGTCGATCCGCTCGGCCTGAAGCGCTTCCTCGAATCCGTCCGCAAGTCGGAGACCACGACCGAGCCGGGCTTCTTCGACGGCATCGGCAACATCCTCTCGACCCATCCTGGCACCCAGGAGCGCATCAAGGCCATGCGTCCCCTGGCCGACGGAACCGCGCGCCCCGCGCTGGATGCCACGCAATGGGCGGACTTGAAGAAGATCTGCGAATAGTTGTCCGTCATGGCCGGGCCTGACCCGGCCATCCTCTGGCCATCTGGTAGAAAAGGAAGCCCGGCTCAAGGCCGGGCATGACCCTTCAAGCGTCAGATCGACCACGCAGCCTTGAGGCCTTCGTAGACCGCTTCCTCCGCCGTTCGCGGCGCGAGCGCATCGCCGATGACGTGGATCTCCGCCACATCGCCTGCGAGCGCCTCGGACAGGGGATCGAGCGGCGCGTTGGGACAGGCGAGCACGACCGTGTCCACGTCCTCGAGCACCACCGGCTCCTGCGCGGTCGTGTGCAGGAAGTAGGCCGTGCCGCCCTCGCAGCCATAGAGCCGCATGAAGGGCAGCATCTCGACGCCGAGACGGTGCAGCCGTGCGATGGCGTCGTCGCGAACATAGTTCTGGATGTTCGCCATGGGACAGAAGCCGTTGACCGCGAGGCGCACATGCGCGCCCTCGCTCGCCAGCCGCTCCGCGATGCCGGAGCCCACCCAGTCCGCGAGCCAGTCATAGACGACGACACGGGCGCCGGTCGTCGCGCGGCCGGCGAGAATATCTGCGGCATGCACCACGCTTACCCCTTCCCCGGCCTCGATCGGCGGGGTCGTGGGTTCGCTGCCGCAGGCGACGATGAGCACGTCCGGCGCCTCGGCACGCACCGTCTCGGGCGTGACCTCGCTGTGCTTGCGGAGGGTGACACCGGCAAGCTCCATCTCGCGCTCGAGATTGGTGGCGATGCCGCCGAATTCGGCGCGGTGCGGCAGGAGCTGCGCCAGCAGCGCCTGACCCCCGAGGCGCCCCGACCTTTCGTGCAGCGTGACGGCATGCCCGCGCGCGGCCGCGACCGCCGCGGCCTTCATGCCGGCTGGTCCGCCACCCACCACCATCACGGATTTGCGCCGGGCAGCGGGCACGACCTGATCGTAGACAAGCTCGCGGCCCGTCTCGGGGTGCTGGATGCAGGAGATGGGAAGCCCGAGCTGGAAATGCCCGATGCAGGCCTGGTTGCAGCCGATGCAGGCGCGGATGTCGTCGGCCCGCCCTATGCGCGCCTTGTTGGGCATCTCGGGGTCACAGATCATGGCACGCGTCATGCCGCACATGTCCGCGGCCCCCTGCGCGAGGATCTGCTCGGCGATCTGGGGCTGGTTGATGCGCCCTGCCACGAAGACAGGCCTGCCCGTGGCCTGCTTCAGCGTCTGCGCGAAGGGCGCAACATACCCGTGCTGCACCGACATGGGAGGCGCGATGTGCACGGCCCCTCCCGCCGCGGCCGACGTGCCGGCGATCACATTGAGATAGTCGAGCTCGGACGCGAGCACCCTGGCGGCCGCAAGCGTCTGGGATTCGTCCAGGCCATCGGGGTCCTTCTCGTCGCCCGAGAAGCGCAGACCCACGATGAAGTTTTCGGGAACATGCCCTCGAATGGCGGCGATAGCCTCCCGCACGAAGCGCAGCCGGTTGTCGAGGCTTCCGCCGTACTCGTCCTCGCGCCGGTTGACGTTGGGATTGAGGAACTGAGCCGGGAGATAGCCGTGGCTCCCCACGATCTCGACACCGTCCGCCCCGGCTTCCGCCATGCGCCGCGCCGCTGCGCCGTATCCCTCGACGATCTCGCCGATGAGCGCCCGGCTCATGGGCTTGGGAACGACGCGAAAGCGTTCAGACGGACTGTGCGAGGGCGCGAAGGCGGCCTGCGCCACGCCTTCGGGCCGACCGAGAAGTTCGCGGCCCGGATGGAAGAGCTGCACGAAGACCTTCGTGCCTTCGGAATGGATCGCATCCACGAGCCCCCGGAAGGGTCCGATGCAGCTGTCGTCCGTTCCCATGAGCAGGTCACTCGTGTAGCGGGCAGTCTCATGCACTCCCACGACTTGGATGACGATGAGTCCCGCCCCGCCGCGGGCGCGGGCGCGCTGATAGGCGACGAGCGCGTCCGACACGAGCCCGCCCTTGGGAAGCTCCGTGTCATGGCCGGTCGAGAAGACGCGGTTTCGGATTTCGAGGCCCTTCAGCGTGAAGGGCGAGAAAAGTCGGGGGAAGGCACTGCTGCTCACGGTTCGGTCCATGGCTCGATCAAATCGGAAAACTCTAGCCGTTCGGCCCGCACCGGCGTCGCGCCTTCAGGGCCTGGTACTGGGCTCCGCATACCACGCCATTGAACTGCCCGCCGATGGTGCACCACCCGCACTGGCTGCTTTCGCGGGCGCGGGGCTTGGTGCTTGCGACGGCCGGCTTCTTTTTGCGCCGTTCGACCGGCTGCGGCTTCTCAGGCGGTGGAGCCTTGGCCTTGGCCTTCGGCTTCAGCTCGATGGCCGGCTTCGGCTTGGCCCTGGGTGCTTCCTCGGCATCTTTCGGCGATTGGATCGCTGCCTGCCGGTCGGCGATCTCCTTGAGCAGGGCCTGCGCCTCCTTGACGAAGCGTCCCTTCGGATAACGCTTGAGATAGTCCTCTAGGAGCTTCTGGTCCTTGCCCGCCTTGGCGGTCGTGAAGAAGCCGGCTTCCTCTGCGACGGGATCCTCGGGCGCCTTCTCGGCGGCCGGAACCTCCTTCGGCTCGACGGCCACAAGCCTTTTCCCTTCCTCCGCCTGCTCACGGCTCGCGGGCGGCTTCGCCTGCTTTCCGGCGGTCAGGTTCTCGATCATGATGTCGGCGAGGCGCACGAAGCGCCCGTTCGGATACTCGGCGAGATAGGCCTCGAAGAGATCCGGATCGCCCGCATCCTTGATCGAGTTCCAGTAGGTGATCTCGATATTCGCCTGGTCCGTCGTCAGTCCGTCGCGCTTGACCTGCGCAGGTTCGACGGTCTCAGCCTGCTTGAACACGAAGCCCCGCCCCACGAGCGAGGAGTTGCCCCAGGGCACCTGCTTGCCGTTGGTGACGGCGATCACCTCCTCGCGCACCTTGCGCATCAGCGTCTCGATGTCGAGGTCGGGTGTCTCGATGTTGTCGAGAAGCGCCTTGGCGAAGGGGCTGTTCGCGCCCTCCCCGTCCAGCGCCACGTTCTCGGGCTGTGTCGAGAAGCCGATATAGGTGCCGACGCCGGTCTCGACACGGGCAAGGCCGCGCCCGAGCGAGGCGGAGCGTGTTCCCATGCTGCGGGCGAGATTGTCCGCCAGCGGATTGTTGCGGCAGGCATCGAGCAGCACGATGCTGGTGCGCTGCCCGCGCTCCATCTGCGTCAGAACGAGTTCGAGCGGCACGGCCTCGAATTCGAGATCGAGCTCGCGGTTGAGCGCCGCGCCCACGGGAATGAGATAGTTCCTGCCGTTCACCTGCAGGCCGTGTCCGGCATAGAAGAAGAGCGCGGCTTCCGCGTTTTCCAGCTTGACCGCGAATTCCCGCACCAGGCGACGGAAGCCGGCTTCGTCGAGGTCGGCGCCCTCCAGCACATCGAAGTCGAGCCGCTTGAGCGCCGCAGCGATGGCGACGGCGTCGTTGCGCGGGTTCTTGAGCTTGTTGGCGTGCTGATAGTCGGAGTTGCCGATGACGAGCGCGACGCGCGTCTTGGCGCTAGCGGGCGCAGACGCTCCGAACACCAAAAGAAGGAGAATGGCGAGCCCGGTGATGGCCGCTTTCATGCGCACAAGCTCCGTTGCCACCCCTCTCGGCGCCAGCGAGCTATAGCGCAGTTTTCTCCGAGTTCAAACCCGGAACAGCCGCAGGTTCAGCCCTGCGCCCACCAGTTCTGGGGCCGTGCCTTGAATTCCGCGGCTGTTTCTATGGCCTGCGCGACCCGGAAAAGCGTCGCCTCGTCGAAGGCCTTGCCGATGAGCTGCAGTCCGAGCGGCAGCCCGGAGGAATCGAGGCCGGCGGGGACGGCGATGCCCGGCAGACCGGCCATGTTGACCGTGACCGTGAACACGTCGTTCAGGTACATGGTCACCGGATCCGAGGTCATCTCCTGAAGCCCGAAGGCGGCATTCGGCGTCGCCGGCGTCAGGATCACATCCACCTTCTCGAAGGCCTGTTCGAAATCGCGCTTGATGAGCGTGCGGATCTTCTGCGCCCGGACGTAGTAGGCGTCGTAGTAGCCGGCCGAGAGCACATAGGTGCCGATCATGATGCGGCGGCGCACTTCCTTGCCGAATCCCTCGCGCCGCGTGTTCTCGTACATGGAGACGATATCGTCGCCCGGCACCCGCAGGCCGTAGCGCACGCCGTCATAGCGCGCGAGGTTGGAGGAGGCTTCCGCCGGAGCGACGATGTAGTAGGCGGGAAGGGCGTACTTGGTGTGGGGCAGCGAGACGTTCACGATCTCGGCGCCCTGCCCTCTCAGCCACTCGACACCCTTGAGCCACAGCCGGTCGATTTCCTCCGGCATGCCGTCCAGGCGGTACTCTTTCGGAATGCCGATCTTGAGGCCGCGCACGCCGCCCGAAAGCACCGCCTCGTAGTCGGGAACCGGCAGATCGACCGAAGTCGTGTCCCTCGGATCGTGACTCGCCATGCTCCTAAGCAGGATCGCCGCGTCGCGCACGTCGCGCGCGATCGGTCCCGCCTGGTCGAGCGAAGAAGCAAAGGCGACGATGCCCCAGCGAGAGCAGCGTCCGTAGGTAGGCTTGATGCCGACCGTTCCGGTGAGGGCCGCGGGCTGGCGGATCGAGCCGCCCGTATCGGTCGCCGTGGCGCCGAGGCAGAGCCGGGCCGCGACCGCCGCCGCCGAGCCGCCCGAGGAACCGCCGGGCACGAGGTCGGCATTCGAGCCGCGCGCCCGCCAGGGATTGATGACCGGGCCGTAATAGGAAGTCTCGTTGGACGAGCCCATGGCGAACTCGTCCATGTTGAGCTTGCCGAGCATTACCGCGCCGTCGCGCCAGAGATTGGCGGTGACGGTCGATTCATAGGCGGGCTTGAAGCCGTCGAGGATGTGGCTTCCCGCCTGCGTGTGCACGCCTTCGGTCGCGAACAGGTCTTTGATGCCGAGCGGAATGCCCTCGAGCGGTCCGCCTTCTCCCCTGTCGAGCCGGCTGTCCGAATCCCGCGCCATGTCGAGCGCCTTCTCCGGCGTCTCGACGATATAGGCGTTGAGCGCGCGCGCCGCCTCCATGGCCTCGAGATAAGCGCGTGTCAGCTCGACCGAGGAGAACTGGCGGTCTCGCAGGCCCTGGCGCGCCTCGGCAAGGGTGAGGGAAAGAAGCTCGCTCATCTACTCGACGACCTTGGGAACCATGAAGTAGGTCTCATCCACCCGGGGCGCGTTGGCGACCACGCGCTCCGGCGAGGCGCCATCCGTCACAACGTCGTCGCGCATCTTCATCTCCATGCTGACGACGGAAGTCATCGGTTCGACGCCCTTGACGTCGACCTCGTTCAGCATCTCGATCCAGCCGAGGATGGAGTTGAGTTCGCCCTCGAGGATCGGGACATCCTCGTCCTCAAGCCTGATGCGGGCCAGCCGCGCGATGCGCCTCACGGTGTTCTGATCGACCGACATGGAAATCCGGGAATAGCGGGAAACCGGGCGCTGGATAGCACTCCCGCTTCCGGTTCGCAACGCGAAGTCAGCCGTCTCGGCCCAGCATGAGAGCGCCCAGGACGTCGGAGAAGTCGTCCGTCCATGCTCGGGTTCGCGCCGGCCCGAGGAGCTTTGCGCGGGGGTCAGAGGCCAGGACGTCAACGACCGCCTGCGAACGGGAGAGAACCACCACGTCGCTGCCGATCTTCTCCAGTCCCCCGTTCTTCGGCCGGTCCCGCATCATCACCCCTTGGAGACCGGGAATCTCCCGCGCCACGGCCTCCGTTATGCGTAGAAGTTCGAGATAGCGGTTGGTGACGTGCAGCATCAGCACGCCGTCGGGCTTGAGCTTCGAGAGATAGACCTTGAGCGCCTCGACGGTCAGCAGGTGAACGGGGATCGCATCCGAGGAGAAGGCGTCGATCACCAGAACGTCGAAGAGGCCGTCCGGCTCCTTCTGGAGCGTCAGCCGCGCGTCTCCAACGACGATCGGCGCCGAGGGAGCGCACTGCGACATGAAGTTGAAGTATTTTGGGTTCGTGGCGATCTCCACCACCAAGGGGTCGATCTCGTAGAAGCGCCATGTC
>JBFXDI010000048.1:0-27042 GCA_050181295.1 Parvibaculaceae bacterium
CGACCATGACCTTCGCCTTGGCCGGCGAGCGGTTCCAGACCAGCATTTTCCGGATGGAAGGCCGTGCCGCCCGGTGTGCCGCCGCGAGATAGGGCGAGAGGTCGCCGGCGCCCACCATGAGCAGAACCTGTGGAGAGGGAGGCGCCAGCAGCTTGGCGCCGAGGCCGGAATCGGCGGCCGTCTTGCGGTAGGTCATGGCGGTCGCGTCGAGGACGGCGACGGGCGCGCCGTCTCCTCCGTCGAAGAGCGTGTAGAGCGCCTGCACGGCCGGGATCTTCTTCGCCCCGTTCGGATTGTTAGGCAGCACGGTCACGATCTTGGTGCCCATGGCGACGCCCGGAAGGGCCGCGGGCAGGTTGAAATAGGTCTCGCGCGCGCCATCGCGGTCCCATTGGATGGTGGCCCGCTCGACCAGCGGCTTCTCCCCCCGATGCGCCTTCTCCAATGCCGCGATGAGCGCATCCCATGCGCAGATGCGGTGCACCTCCTCGGCCGAAACGAAGATCATGGCTGCCTGCTACCTCCAGAATCCGGCGTCATGCCCGGGCTTGACCCGGGTATCCTTTTGGGATGCTCGCAAGCTCGGGAAGAGGATGGCCGGGCCGTTGCCCGGCCATGACGAACCGTCCGGGCCATCACGAAATCCCCGGTCCCGTGATTTCCTTCAGCAGCTTGCGATAGATCGCCTCCGCATAGGCCTCGTAGTCGTTGGCCACGATCACGAAGTTGTCCGGGCCGCCCACCACCTGGTGCTCGAAATACTTGTCGAGTGTCGGCCACTCGTTGACGATGGCGAGGCCGTTGATCGTGATGCCCTGCGCCACCACCGCGTCGCGCGCGAGCGAGGGACGGACGCCGCGGTTGTTGCGGCCGTCCGACGACATGTCGATGACCCGGCGCGCCGCGATGGGCGCGAAACGGAACACCGTGGCGGAGAACTCCAGCGCCTGGCCGATGGCGGTTCCTCCTTCCGCGAGGTTGCGGGGCGTGGCGTCGATCGCCGCCGCGAAGGCGTTCGCCTCCTCCGGGCTCCCGACTACGCGCCAGGAGATCGCGAGAATCTGGTTGGCGTCGTCCGACCACTGGACGAGGGCGACGGCGATCCGGCCCCGGTCGCCGCGCGCGATGGCCCGCTGGATCTCGGGCTTCCGGAAAGCCTCGGCGAGCCCGCGCATCTGCAGCACATATTCGCGCGCATCGACGCTGTAGGAGCAGTCGACGGCCAGCACCAAGGCGAGGTCCACGATTGCCGGCTGGGCGCTGAGCGCGCGCTCGGGAGCAGGCTGGGCGAGGCAGAAAAGACCGGCAAGCAACGCCAGCGCAAGCGCCAGGCGAATGCCAGCGGGGCGGACGCCATTCGCCATCGGACCTCGCTTCCGGTCGTGCTCCGCGATCTTCCTGCCGGGTGGCCGGGCGCGGATTCGGATGATAGCGGGGCTGCGGGGCGCGGCAAGGGCGGTTGGTCGCCGCTCTGCGGCTCAGGTAGCCCGGATGAAGCGAAGCGCAATCCGGGGACGGCCTTCCCGCATCTCCATGCGGGCTACGATTTCACCGCCGGGTCCACCGCTCCTCTCAGCGTAAGGCCGGCAGGTCGAGCGCGCGGCAGTCCTCGACCGCCCATCCCACGCGCGCGGTCTCTCCTGCCTTGAGCGCAGCGCCGCGGCGATTGTTCGGCACCTTCACGATGAAATCGTCATGTCCGGCGACGCTGAGGCGCGTGCGGATGTGATCGCCGTGATAGATGATCTCCTCGATGCGGCCATCGAGCAGGTTGACGGGCTTGTCCGTGTCCGGATTGATCGAGACCCGCTCCGGACGGACCGACAGCATCGTCCGCTCGCCTTCGGCGCCGACGTTCACCGCCGTCGCGCTGACGACGATGCCAGGTCCGATCTCGACCTTGCAGGTGCCGTGTCCGTTCATTGCCTTCACCGTTCCGAGGAGCCGGTTGTTCTCTCCGATGAAGCCCGCCACGAAGGCATTGCTGGGTCGCTCGTAGAGCTCGGCGGGCGTCGAGAGCTGCTGCACCACGCCGTCGTTGAAGACGGCGATGCGGTCGGACATGGTCAAAGCTTCCGACTGGTCGTGCGTCACATAGACGACGGTGATGGCGAGCTGGTCGTGCAGCCGCTTGATCTCGTACTGCATCTGCTCGCGCAGTTGCTTGTCGAGCGCGCCCAGGGGCTCGTCCATGAGCACGAGGTCGGGCTCGAACACGAGCGCGCGCGCCACCGCCACCCGCTGCTGCTGGCCGCCCGAGAGCTGCGAGGGCCTGCGGGCTCCGAAGCCCGGCATCTCCACCATCTCGAGCGCCCGCCTGACGCGCGTCTCCCGCTCCTCCTTGCCCATGCCCCTGACCTCGAGCGGGAAGGCGAGGTTCTCCGCCACGCTCATATGCGGGAAGAGCGCGTAGTTCTGGAACACCATGCCGATGCCGCGCTTGTGCGGCGGCACGCGGCTGATAGGCCGGCCGGCGAGGTAAATCTCGCCGCTGGAGGCGGGCTCGAAGCCGGCAAGCATCATGAGCGTCGTGGTCTTGCCGGAGCCCGACGGCCCGAGCATCGTCAGGAACTCGCCCTTGGCGATGTCGAGATTGAGGTTGCGGACGACGAGCGTCTCGCCGTCATAGCTCTTCTGGACGTCGGCGAACCGCACCATCGGCTCGCCCTGCTTCGCGACCGTATTCATCCTCCCCCATGCTCAAGCGTCATGGCCCATGCAAGTCCCTCATCCCGCAGGGGCATCCTCGGTTCCCGATCTTATGGCGGCCTTCACGAAATGGAAAGGCAGAGCGTCATCGCCTTGACGGCGGGCCCCGAAAGACCGAAATCAGGAGTCATGAACCAGTTGGTGAACGGCGCCGGGGCGAATGCGACGCCCGTGCTTGTCGATCCCTTCGGCCGCACGGTCTCCTATCTGCGCGTCTCGGTGACGGATCGCTGCGACTTCCGCTGCGTCTACTGCATGGCGGAGGACATGACCTTCCTGCCGAAGCGGGAGATCCTGACGCTCGAGGAGCTGGACCGCGTTTGCTCGGCCTTCGTGCGCAAGGGCGTGCGGAAGCTCCGCCTGACGGGCGGCGAGCCCCTGGTCCGGCGCAACATCCTGTCGCTGGTCGAAAGCCTCTCGCGGCATCTGAAGTCGGGCGCGCTCGACGAGCTGACGCTCACCACCAACGGCAGCCAGCTCGCCCGCCATGCCCAGGACCTCGCGCGCCACGGGGTGAAGCGCATCAACGTCTCGATCGACACCCTGGAGGAGGAGAAGTTCCGCGTTATCACCCGCTGGGGCCAGCTCGGCAAGGTGATGGAGGGGATCGACGCCGCCAGGGCCGCGGGCCTCCAGGTCAAGATCAACATGGTGGCGCTGAAAGGCGTGAACGAGGACGAGATCGCGCCCATGCTCGAATGGTGCCACGGGCGCGGCATGGACCTCACCCTCATCGAGACCATGCCGCTGGGCGAGATCGACGGCGACCGCACCGAGCAGTATCTGCCGCTGTCCCTCGTCAGGGCGCGACTGTCGGCCCGCTATACGCTCGACGACATCCCCTATCGCACGGGCGGCCCCGCCCGCTATGCGCAGGTGCGCGAGACCGGCGGCCGGCTCGGCTTCATCACGCCCATGACCCATAATTTCTGCGAAAGCTGCAACCGCGTGCGGCTCACCTGCACCGGCACGCTCTTTATGTGCCTCGGTCAGAACGACGCCGCCGACCTTCGGGCGCCCATGCGGGCCTCCGAAGGCGATGCGCTCCTCGACGCGGCGATCGGGGAGGCGATCTCGCGCAAGCCCAAGGGCCACGACTTCGTCATCGACCGCCGCCACAACCGGCCCGCCGTCGCCCGCCACATGAGCGTCACCGGGGGCTGAAGCGGCTGCCCTAGGCCAGCAGAGATATCCCGACCTGGGACGCCTCCCTTGCGAGACTGGCATCGAAGGTCGCAAGAGGCACGGACAGCCGGCCCGCAAGCTCCATGTAGGTGGCGTCATAGACGGTCAGCATGTGCCCGGCCGCCAGGCTCATGATGCGGGGAAGCAGGATCGTGGGGTCCTCCCGGTCGACGCTCAGTCTCCAGGCGGCTATGGTTTCCAAAACCTCGTTCAAATCGGTGGCGGTGATGCGCCGGCGGCGACGCGCCATCTCGAGCGAGTTGCCGACCTCCGCGAACCAGAGTGTCGGCACCCACGGGGTCTCGACGGAGATGCGGCGCAGGATAGCGTCGCTCTCGGGTCCTGCTTCGTCAGAAAGGAGAGCGGCGATGGCGCAGGAGGCATCGAGCACGAAACCGCTCAATAACGCCGTCCTTCCTCGATGAGCTCTTTAATTTCCGACTTCTTGAGCGCCGCGCGTTTGCGGATAGGCCGCAGGCGGCAGAGCATGTCCTCCACTTGAGCATCGCTCGGACGGGCGATGGGAGGAACCAGCCTCGCGACCGCCTTCCCGTGCCGGGTGATGGTGATCTCCTGGCCTTCCTCCACGAGATCGATGAGCCGGGAAAGATGGGTCTTGGCCTCGAACAGCCCGACTTGCTTCATGGCGATTAATCCTTTCAACTAGTCAGACTAGTTGAAATTCAGCCGAAACGCAACCTCGTCTCTACTCCGCCAGCACGCGGGTCGTCGGGAAGACGATCTCGATCAGGGTGCCCTTCCTGGGCTCGCTGGTGATCGCGAAGCGGGCCCGATTCGCCTCCACCAGCGCCTTGCTCAAGGGAAGGCCGAGGCCCGTGCCGCGCCCGGCCTCGCGGCCTGCGGTCTCGACCCTGCGGAAGGGCATGAGCGCCGCCTTCACCTCCTCCGGGCTCATGCCGATGCCGGTGTCCTTCACCGAGAGCGCAAGCTCGCCCGAGCGGTCGAGTCTGGCCGACATGATGACCTGGCCGCCGGGATCGGTGAAGCGGATGGCGTTGGCGAGGAGGTTGAGGAGGATCTGCTTCATCGTCCTGAGATCCGCGACCACGTTGGGCAGGCCCGCGGGCACGTTGCGCCGGAGCACCACGCGGCCCGCCGTCGCCTGCTCCTGCAGGATGGCGAGGCAGGTGTCGATGAGCGAGGCGAGATTGACGCCCGTGAAGTTGAGCTCGAACTTGCCCGCTTCCACCTTGGAGAGGTCGAGAAGGTCGTTGATGAGCGACAGAAGATGCGCGCCGCTCTCGTGGATGTCGTTGGCGTAGCTCAGATACTTGGTGTTGCTGATCTCGCCGAAGCGCTCGGTGCGCATGACTTCGGAGAAGCCGAGGATGGCGTTAAGGGGCGTGCGGAGCTCGTGGCTGATATTGGCCAGGAACTCCGACTTCTGGGCGCTCGCGTGTTCCGCCGTCTCCTTGGCCTGCCGGAGCTCCGATTCGGTGCGCTTCCACTGGGTCAGATCGCGCAAGACCACGCAGAAGCCCCTGTCCTCCGCGCCCTGCGTCTGGTTCCCGATGCGGCCCACGGCGAGGAAGAGCGGCACCGTGCCGCCGCGGCTCACCACCGCCTCCACCTCCCGCCCGTCGTTGAAGACGGAGGCGAGGCCGGAATCGCCGAGCGCCGAAAGATAGTTGCGCAGCACCTTGCGGCTTTCGGGCGCAAGCAGCTCGGCGAGCGGCTTGCCGTAGACCTCCGCGAGCCGGAAGCCGAACAGCGCCTCGGCGCCGGCGGAGAAGCTGCGGATCCGCCCGTCGCTGTCGAGGATGATGATGCCGTCGGTCGCCGTGTCGAGGATGGCGCGGAACTCCGCGTCCTCCGGCTCCCAGGCGCGGGTGGACTCCGGCGCTGCAGATTCAGGAGTCGACCACGCGGCCGGCAACTCAGGTTCACGCCATGCCGCCGGCGGCGCGGGTTCGGGCGCCTCTGGGACGGGCGTCGGCTCCGGCGGCGCCACGGCGGCCGCCCTCAGCATGGGCGGGACTGCGGGACGCAGCACGCCTGCCGACCGGGCAGCTTCGGGAATGACCGGCTGGGAAGGATCGAGCGTCGCCTGATCGACGGGGCCGCTGTTCCAGGGAAACCGGTCCTTGAGAACCCGGAAGCGCCGCCTGGCGCCGGCCGCCGTCTCGATCTCGGCCTCCGAGCCCGAGGTGATCCGGCGCAGGGTGGATGCGATGTCGCCCCGCCCGTACAGGCTGTCCCGGTCGGCATAGCCGAGCACGCCCAGCGCCGCGCGGTTGGCGAAGAGGATTTCGCCCTCGCGGTAGAGGACGACCGCCTGCGGCAGGGCGTCGAGCGGCTTGCTGACGATCTCGGGAACGGGCGCCGCCGGTTTCGCTGGCGCTGCCGCGGGAGCCTTTTCGGGAGCGGCCGGGAAGGATTCGGCCGGCATGGGATGCTGGGCGCCCGCGCGATGGATTGCCGCCGCGACCTCCTCGAAGGTCCGCCGGTCGCGCTCGGAGAGGCCGCCTTCGCCGGGACGCCGCTCGTGGCGCGTCGGCGCGGCTTCAGGCGCTCGCGCGCCGAGCGCCCGCTCCAGCGCCCGCCGTTCCGTCACATCCTCCGCCATCACCGAGATGGCGGGATTGTCCGGACTGCCCGAGTGCCCGACGAGCCGCACCGTCAGCCGCAGGTCGCGCCTGCCGTGCCCCGTCTCGAGCGACCGGACGATGGTGAACACCCGCGCTGTCCGCGCCCGCTTGAGAAGCCGTCCGGCCTCGGCGGGATCGCCGAGCCAGTCGCCGAGCGAAGCGAGCTTCGCGCCGTTGGCAAGCGCGCGGGCGGCGTCGTTGACAAAGAGAAGCTTGCCGTCGGCGCGCGCCAGGAGCAGTCCGAGCGGCAGTCCGCTCACCGCCTCGGCGAGCAGCCGCCGGGCTTGCGCCTGGCTGCCGGGCTCGTCGGCCGCGGTCACCAGCACGCCCGTGCGCCCGTCGGCGAGCGCATGCAGGCTCAGCACGCAGTAGAGCGGCTCATCGGACTCCGTGAAGGGGAAGCTCAAGGGCTCTTCGGCGATCTCGCCTGGCTTCAGCCGCGTTGCGATGGCGCGGATCGCACTTAGCGGCGCATGCTCGGCATCGAACGGCTGATCCAGGAGATCGAAAAGAGTCTCGCCGCCGAACCGCGCGACCCCGGGCGCATTGGCCCAGACGACGCGGCCGCGGTCGATGTCCCAGAGCCACGCGGGCCGGGAAGAACTCATGCATTGGTCGAGAGAAGGCGCGGTCACGGGTCCACCCACTGCACAAACACACCCGCTCGGCGAGGGAGCCCCGCCAAGCACCATGACCTCACTCAATTATGAGGCCAGGGGAGCAGTCCCGCCTCGAAAGCCGCACTTCGTTTCAAGATAGACGCAAATTGTTCGGTGCGTCCACAAGCGGCCTCGGGGTTTCAACAGCCGCGCAAGCCGGCCGATTGTGCATCGCAAAATTATTGTTGCAATGCACAAAACCCGACCTTATATGCGTGACACAAGGGCGGGCATCAGGCCTTTGCCCCGAATTTTGATGAAACGACAGGAGATGGCTATGGCAGCGACCCGCAAGGCCCCGAAGGTGGCTCAGATGTCGGCCGAGATTCCCCAGGACGCGGCGGACCTCGCGCGCCAGTCGGTGGATCAGGCGCAGGCGGCGTTCGACAGGGCGAGCGATTTCGCGCATGGCGGCGTGCAGATGTTCGACGCCACCGCTGGCGCGCTCAAGGCCAATGTGGCCGAGCTTCAGCTCAAGGCGATGGAGATCGCGCAGGCCAACACCAACGCGGTGTTCGCGCATCTGCACAAGCTTCTCGCGGTGAGCGGACCCGGCGAAGTTTTCCCGCTCACCCAGACCTTCGCCGCCGAGCAGGCCAAGTCGTTCCTGCAGCAGGTAGCCGAGGTCAATGAGCTGACGCTCAAGTTCGCCACCGAGACCGCCAAGCCCGTGCAGGAAGGCGTGCTCAGGTCCTTCGACGGCGTGCGCAAGGCCTTCGAGGCCTAAGCCCCAAGCGCGATAAAGGGGAGACTGGAAGGCCCGCCTCAGCGCGGGCCTTTCGGCTTGCAAAGCAGCATCCGTCGAACTAGGGTCCGCGCGGATCTTGAAGGGCAGCTGTAGCTCAGTTGGTAGAGCGTCGGATTGTGGATCCGAAGGTCGTTGGTTCGAGACCAACCAGCTGTACCACTCGCCCGGACATCACCCGCCCTCTCGGTCCTATCCATGATCGTTCAAGCCGTGGCCCGTTCCTGAACGGCGGCTAACGAGGGCGCTTTGCCGGCGTTCAGGCGGGAAAGGTTACAACCGCGTCATGAACGGCCGGGCATTCCGCCAGACCGCCTGACAAAGGAAGGGCCTTCCCATGATCCGCAACACCATCCTCGGCCTCGTCGCCGCCGCCTCGCTCGCGCTCACCGCCTCGGCGGCCTCCGCCGGCGGCTACTACAGCAGCTACGACTACGGCTACGACTCGGGCTACTCCACGACCTACACGACCACCTACACATCGTCCTACGACAACTGCTACGGCTACTGAGCCTCGAAGCTCCCCGCCGAATGAAGGAGCCCCGGGAAACCGGGGCTCCTTCATTTTCAGGGGTTGGCTATCCGCGGGGCTTTCACCCGCCGGCAAGACGCGGCAGAAGATGCACCTCGGCGTCCGCGGGGATGGGCTCGAACCAGGCGTCGCGAAAGATCGTGCCGTCGATCGAGATCGAGACGCCGCGCTCGAGTTGCGGCTTGAGTCCGGGATGCGCCGATTCGAGCTTCTGCAGCAGCTCGCGCACGTTCGTGGCCTCGACCTGGAGCCGCGTCTCTCCGCCGACCAGCGGCTTGAGCGACCCCCAGACGACGACCGCGACCATGTCAGGCCGTGGCCTTCGCGTCCCCGAGCGCCTTCAGGATGCGGGGCGGCGACATGGGCAGATGCGTGAGCCTCACGCCCGCCGCGGCGGAGACCGCATTGGCGACGGCCGCGAGCGGCGGCACGATCGAGGTCTCGCCGACGCCCCTGACGCCATAGGGATGGCCGGGATTAGGCACCTCCACGATCACCGTGTCGATCATTGGCAGGTCGGATGCGACCGGCATGCGATAGTCGAGGAAGCTCGCGTTCTGGAGCTTGCCGTCGCTGCCGTAGATGTATTCCTCGTTCAGGGCCCAGCCGATACCCTGCACGGCCCCGCCCTGGAACTGGCCCTCCACGTAGCTCGGATGCACCGCCTTGCCGGCGTCCTGGCAGACCGTGTAGCGCAGGATTTTCACCGCGCCGGTCTCGGGATCGACCTCGGCATCGACGACATGGGTGGCGAAGCTCACCCCGGCGCCGTCCACATTCACCTCGTGATGGCCGGCGATCGGCCCACCGGTGTTGGCGGCGACCTTGGCGATGTCGGCGAGCGAGAGCGGCTCGAAGTTTCCGGCATTGGCGCCGGCAGGGCGCGCATGGCCCTTCTCCCACACCACCGCGTCCTCGGGGATGCCCCACATCTTGGCGGCCCGCCCACAGAGCTTCTTGATGGCGTCGCGCGCCGCCTGGATGGTGGCGAGCCCGCTTGCGAAGGTGACGCGGCTGCCGTCGGTCACGTCGTTGTAGCCGAGCGAGCCCGTGTCGGCGACGACGGTCCTGACCTTATCGTAAGGAATGCCGAGTTCCTCCGCCGCCATGAGGCACATGGAGGCGCGCGAGCCGCCGATGTCGGGCGTGCCGACCGCCAGCGCCACCGTGCCGTCGATGTTGACGTTGAGCGACACGCAGGTCTCGCCGCCGAAGTTGAACCAGAAGCCGCAGGCGATGCCGCGTCCCTGATTGGCCCCAAGCGGCGCCTTGAGATGCGGATGCGCCTTGGCCGCCTCGAGCGTGGCCGAGAGCCCGATGGTGCCGAACTTCGGACCGTAGGAGGAGCGGCCGCCGGACTGCGAAGCGTTGAGCAGGCGGAGCTCCACGGGATCCATGCCGATCTTGCGCGCGAGCTCTTCCACCACGCTCTCGACCGCGAAGGCCGCCATCGGCGCGCCGGGCGCCCGGTAGGCTGCCTGCTTCGGCCGGTTGGTGACGACGTCGTAGCCGACGGTGCGCACGTGCTCGAGGTCGTAGCAGGCAAAGGCGCTCATGGCGCCCATGTCGACGGGAGCGCCCGTGAAGGCGCCGCCCTGGTACTTGAGCTCGGCCTCCGCGCCCATGATGCGGCCGTCCTTGCGGATGCCCATCTTGACCCGGATGCAGGTGCTCGAGGTCGGGCCTGACGCCTTGAACACCTCGGCGCGCGACATGACGACCTTCACCGGCCGGCCCGCCTTCCGCGACAGCGCCAGCGCCACGGGCTCGATGAAGACCGTGGTTTTCCCGCCGAAGCCGCCGCCGATCTCCGACGCCGTGACGCGGAGCTTCGAGACGTCCATGCCGAGGAGCGCCGCGCAGGTGTTGCGCACCATGAAGTGCCCCTGCGTGCAGACCCAGATCTCGCCCTGGCCGTCGCCGCCGACGCTCGCGAGGCACGCATGCGGCTCGATATAGCCCTGGTGCGTCGCCTCGGTGCGGAAGGTCCGCTCGACCACGTGATCGGCCTTTGCGAATCCCTTCTCCACCTCGCCGTGCCCGAACTCGACCTTGCGGGCGATGTTGGAGGGCTTCTTGGCGGAAGGGTCGCCGTCCGTGATCATGTCCTCGTGCAGGAGCGGCGCATCCGGGGCCATCGCGGCCTCGACGTCCGTCACATGCGGAAGCACCTCGTAGTCGACCGCGATGAGCTTCAGCGCCTCGCGCGCCACCGACTGGCTGACCGCCGCCACGGCCGCCACCGCATGACCCTCATAGAGCGCCTTGCCGCGCGCCATGACGTTCATCAGCACGTCGCGGTGGGCCTCCGGCACCTCGGCCGAAAAATCCTCGCTCGTGACCACCGCCTTGACGCCGGGAAGCGACAGCGCCTTCGACGCATCGATCTTGCGGATGCGCGCATGCGCGTGCGGGCTCCGGAGGACTCTGCCGATCAGCATGCCCGGCGCCGTCATGTCGGCCCCGAAGCGGGCGCGGCCCGTCACCTTGTCGATGCCGTCGGGCCTGACGGGGCGCGTGCCGACGAGATCGAATGTGCGTCCCTTGTCCTCGCTCTTCACCTTCTGGAGCATGGCGTCACCCCGCGCGCATTTCTTGGGCGGTGTCGAGCACCGCGCGGACGATTTTGTCGTATCCGGTACATCGGCAGAGATTGCCCGCGAGCCAGTAGCGGACCTCCGTCTCGCTCGGATCGGGATTGCGCTCGATGAGCGCCTTGGCGGCGACCAGGAAGCCCGGCGTGCAGATGCCGCACTGAAGCGCCGCATGCTCGAGGAACTTCCGCTGCAAGGGATGCAGCTCCTCGCCCCTGGCCATGCCCTCGATCGTCTCGACCTTGCGGCCCTTCGCCTCCGCTCCGAGCACCAGGCAGGAGCAGACGAGCCGTCCGTCCAGGATCACGCTGCAGGCGCCGCAGTCGCCCGTGCCGCAGCCCTCCTTGCTGCCGGTGAGGCCGAGCCGGTCGCGCAGCACGTCGAGCAGGGTCTCGTCCGCCTCGCAAAGATATTCGACGGCATCGCCGTTGATGGTGGTCTCGACATGCATCTGCGTCATTTGCTGGCCTTTGCTCTTTCATAGGCGATGACGGCCGCGCGCCTCGTCAGCACGCCGGCCACCTTGATCCGGAATTCCTTGGTGCCGCGCCGGTCGTCGATCGGGCGGCAGGCGGCGGAGGCCGCCTCGGCGGCGCGAGCCAATGCCTTTTCCTCGAGCTGCGTGCCGACGAGCGCCTTGGCCGCCTCCTCGACCAGCAGCACCCGGGGCGCCACCGCGCCGAGCGCCACGCGGGCGGCCGTGCAGGTGCCTTTGGGGTCGAGCGTGAGGCTCACGCCGGCGCCCACCACCGCGATGTCCATCTCGGTCCTCGGGATGAAGCGCAGATAGGCGTCGCAGGCGCGGGGTGGTCTTGCCGGCAGGAAGACCGATTCGACGATCTCGCCCTTCTGAAGCGATGTCTTGCCGGGGCTGACGGCGACGTCGATCGCCGGCAGGTCGCGCATGCCGCCGGGGCCTGTGATCCGCACCGTGGCGTCGGCCGCGACCATGGCCGGCACGCTGTCGGCGGCGGGCGAAGCGTTGCAGAGATTGCCGACGACGGTGGCGCGTCCCTGGATCTGCGTCGAGCCGATGAGGTTCGCGGCCTCGACCAGGCCCGGCCATGCCTTGCGCAGCGCCGCATTCTCGCCGAGCGCGGCGGAGGAAACGGCGGCGCCGATGCGGAAGCCGCCGGATTCCTCCGTGATCGAGGAAAGGCCGGGAATGCGTTTGATGTCGAGCAGCAGGTCGGGCTCGATCATGCCCGACTTGAGCTGCGCGAGGATGTCGGTGCCGCCTGCCAGGATGCGGGCAAGGCCTGTCTCGGCGTGAAGCAGCTTCACGGCCGTGTCGAGCGAATCGGGAGCGATGTATCGCAAGGGGCCACCTGTCTTGACGTGAGGTGGCGAAACCTAGCCGGTCTGCAGGGCGCCCGGCAAGCTTGGAGAGAGCGCGCGCAACTAGGCCCCGCGCGCCGCGCGGAGCCTGCCTTGCCTGGAGGGTGCGCGCCCCCGCGCCCCTCGCAAGAGGGCGGCGGGGCGCCGCCCCTAAAAACTAGTCCGCGAGAACCGCCTCGAAGCCCTCGAAGTTCGGATGTCCCATGTAGAGCGGCTTGTTGTCGCCGGCGCCCTTGTGGGCGGCGCGGAAGGCATCCGACTTGGTCCAGTTGACGAAGTCGTCCTGCGATTTCCACACCGTATGCGAGGCATAGAGCGTGTGGTCGTCGGCGGCGGGGCCTTTCAGGAGGTGGAAGCTCACGAAGCCCTGCATGTCGCTCAGGTGCCTGTCCCGCTTCCGCCAGACGTCCTCGAAGGCCTCTTCCGAGCCCTGCTTTACCTTGAAGCGGTTCATCGCGATGTACATTCCACGTCTCTCCTTGGCGTTCTGAGCATCCGGCCCCGATCGGCAGCCGATTATATCGCCTTTGCAGGACGTTAGCGTTCCCCCCATGCGAAGGCGGCTTGACCTCTATCAAAATCCGACTAAAACGGTCAACAATTGATTTGACTGCCAGGAACGGGAGCGGGCATGGCCGGAATCGCAGCGAAAAGACACCCCCTCGCAGGATCCTCGTGGCCATGACGGCGAGGCCCGTGCCGCAACCCGGCGAGGCGCGCGAGGAGGCTTTCGAGGAGCGGGAGCGGGGCCGCCCGTCCCAGCGCCGGTTCCGCGCGGAAGAACTCTTCGCCGGCACCCGCGAGATCATCATCGAGCATCAGGAGGCCGATTACCGGCTGCGCCTGACCTCGAAGGGCAAGCTCATCCTGACGCGCTGAGCGCAAAGCGAGGGTATTCAGATGCAGAATGTCATCGGCGCTAGCCGCCGCCTCGGTCTGCGCGCACTGGCCGCGCTCGCCGTCCTCATGCTCCTGCTTCCAGGAGAGGCGGAAGCAGGATCGCAGGACGCCAAGCGCATCGTCGCCATCGGCAGCGCCGTGGTCGAGACGCTCTATGCGCTGGGCGTCGAGGATCGGATCGCCGCCATCGACACGACCGCCGTCTATCCCGCCCGGGCGCTCAAGGAGAAGCCCAATGTCGGCTACATGCGGGCGCTCTCGGCCGAGGGCGTGCTGGCGCTCGATCCCGATCTCATCATCGCCGAGGAGGGAGCGGGGCCGGCCAATGTCGTCGAGGTGCTGAAGCAGGCCTCCGTTCCCTATGTCACCATTCCCAGGACGCCGACCGCGGATGGTCTTGAGGATGCGATCCGCCTCATCGGCCGCACCGTCGGCAAGGAGAAGGAGGCGGACGAGATCGCGAGCGCCGTGGGCGAGGACCTGGCCATGGTGTCGCGGGACGTCGCCAAGGTGGAGAAGCCGGTGCGCGTGCTCTTCGCGCTGAGCTTCACCGGCGGACGCGTCATGGCGGCCGGCCGCCACACGACGGCCGAGGGGATCATCGCGCTCGCCGGCGCGAGGAACGCGCTCGAAGGCTTCGAGGGCTACAAGCAGGCCTCCGACGAGGCCATCTCGACTTCCGCCCCCGAAGTCGTGCTTTCCATGGCGCGCGAGGGCCATGCCATGACGCCGGAGACCATCTTCGCAACACCCGCCTTCAGCCAGACGCCGGCGGCTGAGAAGAAGCGCTTCATCGCCATGAACGGCACGCTGCTTCTGGGCTTCGGCCCCCGCACGGCGAAGGCCGCGCACGAGTTGGCGCGCGCGCTTTATCCCGATCTCGCGCTGACGCCGTTGCCGGAGCGTGCCTGGACGAAGGATGACTAGCGCTTCCGACATTGCGCCGGTTGCCGGGCCGCTGCCGGGCGACCGCCGCCGGAAGGCGCGGACAGCGGTGCTGCTTCTCGCTTGCGCCGCGGCGGTGGCGGCGATTGCCTCCCTTTCGCTCGGACCCGCCTCGCTCAGCCTCGCCGATCTCTGGTCGGCGGTCTTCGGCGGCGAGGCGGAGAACCGGCATGCCGGCCTCATCCTCTACGACATCCGCCTGCCGCGCACCGTGCTCGGCCTCTTCGTGGGAGCGGCGCTCGGCGTCGCCGGCGGCATGATGCAGGGGCTGTTCCGAAATCCGCTTGCGGATCCGGGGCTCGTCGGCGTCTCGGCCGGCGCGGCGCTCGCCGCAACGACGGCGATTTTCCTCGGCGGCAGGCTGCTGCCGGCGGGCTACGAGAGCCTTTCGCCGCATCTGGTGTCGCTCGCGGCCTTCGGCGGCGGCCTCGTCACCACCGTGACGCTCTATGTGGTTGCGACGCGCGAGGGGCGAACCTCGGTCGCCACCATGCTGCTGGCCGGCATCGCGCTCGGCGCGCTCGCGGCCTCGCTGACCGGGCTCATCGTCTTCCTCGCCGACGACAGGACGCTCCGCGACATCACCTTCTGGTCGCTCGGCAGCCTCGGCGGCGGAACCTGGAACAAGGCCTTCGCCGCGGGCCTCCTGATCGTGCCCGTGCTCGCGGTGGCGCCTATGATCGGCAACGCCCTCAACGCGCTGCAGCTCGGAGAGGCGGAAGCCGCGCATCTCGGCATCGAGGTCGAGCGCACCAAGCGGCTCATGATCCTGCTGGTCGCCGCGGCGGTCGGCGCCGCCGTCGCGGTCTCGGGCGTCATCGGCTTCATCGGCCTCGTGGTGCCGCATCTGCTCAGGCTCTCCATCGGCCCCGACAACCGATTCCTGCTGCCGGCGGCGGGCCTCCTCGGTGCGACGCTGCTGGTCGGCGCCGACATCGTGGCCCGCACCATCGTCACGCCCGCCGAGCTGCCGATCGGCATCGTCACGGCGGCGGTCGGCGCGCCGTTCTTCCTGTGGCTCGTGCTCAAGCAGCGCGGAATCCTGGATCTCTAGGCCATGCTCGAAGTTCACGACCTTCGCGTCATCCGCAGCTCGCGCTCGATCCTCGGGCCCGTCTCGCTCGCCATGGCGACGGGCGAGGTGACCGTCATCGCCGGCCCCAACGGCGCCGGCAAATCGACGCTGCTCAGGTCGCTCGCGGGCGAGATCAAGCCGTCGGCCGGCAGCGTGACGCTCGACGGCCGGCCGCTTTCGAGCTTCGGCGCGGCAGGCCTTGCCGCGCGTCGCGCCGTGCTGCCGCAGGCATCCCACCTCGCCTTTCCCTTCACCGTGACAGAGGTGGTGCGCCTCGCCTTCGCCGGATCGGGCGGGCGGCGGCAGTCGGTCGATGCGCGCGTGCTCAAGGCTCTGCGCGAGGTCGACATGGACGGGTTCGCCCACCGCTTCTATCAGCAGCTCTCCGGCGGCGAGCAGCAGCGGGTTCAGCTCGCGCGCGTGCTCTGCCAGCTCGAGGCCGCGGGAACGGGCGGAGCGGCGCGCTATCTGCTGCTCGACGAGCCGACCTCCAACCTCGACGTGGCGCACCAGTTGCAGGTGCAGCGGCTTGCGAGAAAGCGCGCCGAGGAGGGTTTCGGGGTCGTCGCCATCCTGCACGACCTGACATTCGCCGGCCTCTCGGCGGACCGGCTCATCCTGATGAAGGACGGCGTGGTGGCGGCGGACGGAGCGCCCGAGACGGTCCTCACCGAGCCGGTGCTGGAGAAGGTCTATGGCGTGCCCATGCGCATCCTGCGCGCCGAAGGCTCTCTGACGCCCCTGCCGCTGCCCCGCGCCCTCTTCGGGCAGGTCGGGTAAGGGACGTTCCCAACACGACAACCGTCATGCCCGGCCTCCGAGCCGGGCATCCTTTTTGTTTCGAGCACGGAGTTTCAAGAGGATGGCCGGGTCAAGCCCGGCCATGACGATTGGGCGATAGGCCTCGCCGCCTACTTCTCAGCCACCACGAGCTTGGAGAGGAAGACGGGTTTTTCCTCAACAACCCGAAGGCCGGCTTCCGCGAAGAGCGAGGGCAGGTCCTCGCGCAGATAGCCTGCGTAATAGGGCTCGTGGAAGCGTTCCGGGAACGCCTCGAGCAGGCCGTCATAGGTTTCCGTGTCGCCGATCTGCAGCGAGTCCATGAAGATGAGCTGCCCGCCGGGCTTGAGCACGCGCGCGAACTCGGAAGTCACCTTCCGGCGCACCTCGGGCGGCAGCTCGTGGAAGAGATAGATCGCGCTCACGATATCAACGCTCGCATCCTCAAAGGGCAGGGCTTCCGCGTTGGCCACATGCAGCCTTGCGCGCGGATGCCGGTCGAGATGGCGGCGCGCCTCCGCCACATAGGCCTCCGAAAGATCCGCACCCTGAACATCGAGCCTCGGCCAGGCCTCGAGCGCCGAGCGGAGGAACCGGCCCGTCCCGCAGGCGACATCGAGAAGCCGCACCGTCCGCTGGTCGCGATCCTTCAGATACTGCGACAGAGGCACGAGGCAGTGCCGGCGCATGGCATTGGCGGTGCCGGAGAACAGCACCTCCACCTGCATGTCGTACAGCCGCGCCGAATGCTCCGTCAGATAGCCGCCGGTCTGGTAGTGGAAATTCTGCAGGAAATAGTCGGGCAGCCCGCCGCCTACCCCGTTGGCGCGGATTTCGTCGCCGCGCCCCTCCGCCATGCGCTGATGCGCCTCCGGCAGGTCGGCGAAGAAGGCACGGCTCGTGGCGATGAGGTCGGGAAGCGAGCCGTCATGGTCGCGGGGCAGGGGGTAGTGTCCGGCTTCCGCATTGGCGAGGTCGCTCGCGAAGAGCCGCGCGATGTCGCCATAGAGCCTTTCGCGGCTCGGTCCGCGCCCACGGGCGCGCGGTGCCTCGGTATCGGAGGGTTTCGCAGGCGTTTCGGAGCGCGAGGCGAGATAGTGGCCCATGAACCACGCCACGCGGGCGCCTTGCCGGGCGGTATAAAGGAGCTTGTCGAGCGGGGTCAGCATGGAGGGGAGGATTCACCTGCTCCTGCGGCGCAATCAAGGCTTGATCGCCAGGAGCAGAAATTCGCGGTTGCCGCTGCTGCCCGCGATGGGTGAATCCGTGAGGCCGGCGACCTGCCAGCCCTGCTCGGCCTCGAGCCAGCGCGCGATCTCCTCCGCCGCCGCCTTCGCCACCGTCTTATCCCGCACCACGCCGTTGCCGTCGAGCGCTGCGCGGCCGGCCTCGAACTGCGGCTTCACCAGCGCCACGAGCCGCGCGCCGGATGCGGCAAGCGCGAGCGCCGGCGGCAGCGCGAGCTTCAGCGAGATGAAGCTCAGATCCGCGACGATGATCTCCGGCGGGGTTTTCAGATGCGCGTTCTTAAGATCGCGCGCGTTGAGCCCCTCGATGAGCGTCACGCGCGGATCCTGCGCAAGAGTGTCCGCGAGCTGCCCGTGTCCGACGTCGATGGCCGTCACATGTCTTGCCCCGCGTTCCAGGAGCACCTGCGTGAAGCCGCCTGTCGAGACGCCGAGGTCGAGCGCTTCGAGGGCTTGCGGCGAGATGTCGAAATGGTCGAGCGCATGGATGAGCTTCAGCGCCGCGCGCGAGACGTAGCCCGACGCGGCATCGGCGATGCGTATCGCCGCATCCTCGTCCGCTGCCTCGCCCGGCTTCGTCGCGATGCGGTCCTCGACGGTCACAGCGCCGCGCAGGATCGCATCGCGCGCCCTGGAGCGGGTGGTGTAGAAGCCGCGCGCCACCAGCACCGCGTCGAGCCGCGGCATCATCCCTTCCGGCGTTTGAGATGCTCGTCCAGCCGCGGCATGATCTCCACGAAATTACAGGGCATGTGGCGGTAGTCGAGCTGCGCCTTCAGGATTCCGTCCCAGCCGTCCTTGCAGGCGCCGGGGGAGCCCGGCAGGCAGAAGATGTACTTGCCCTTCGCCACGCCCGCGGTGGCGCGCGACTGGACGGTCGAGGTGCCGATCTTCTGCCAGGAGAGCATGTGGAACGCGACCGAGAAGCCCTCGATCTCCTTCTCGAAGAGGCCGCGCATGGCCTCGACCGTCACGTCGCGGCCCGTGAGCCCCGTGCCGCCGGTCGAGATGACGACATCGACCTCGCCGTCGCCGAGCCATGCCTCGACCTGCGCGCGGATCGCCCCGACGTCGTCCTTGACGATGGCGCGGCGTGCGAGACGGTGCCCGGCCTCCACGATGCGGGCTTCGAGCACGTCGCCCGACTTGTCGTCGGCCGCTGTGCGGGTGTCGGAGACCGTGAGCACGGCGATGCCCACCGGCACGAACGCTCGGGCCTCAGCCATGGACCTTCCTTTTTGGGGGGTGGACGAGGCGCGCGACCTCGCTGCGCAGAACCGGAAGCAGTTCGTCGGCGAACCAGGGATTGCGCTTGAGCCAGGCGTTGTTGCGCCAGGACGGATGCGGCAGCGGCAGCACGCGGGGGGTTTGCTCGAAACCCGCGCGCCAGGCCCTGACCGTCTCCGTCATGGAGGGACGGGCAGGCGCGCCCAGATGCCATTTCTGCGCATAAAGGCCGATCGCCAGCACCAGCTCCACGCGCGGCAGCGCCGCCATGACGCGCACGCGCCAGAGCCAGGCGCATTCGGACCGGGGCGGCCGGTCGCCGCCCTGGGCATCGAGACCGGGAAAGCAGAAGCCCATGGGCACGACCGCTACCCGCGAGGCGTCGTAGAAGGTCTCATGCCCAATCCCCATCCAGTCGCGCAGGCGCTCGCCGGAAGGGTCCGTGAACGGCCTGCCGCTCGCATGCACGCGCGTGCCCGGCGCTTGGCCCGCGACGAGGAGCCTTGCGGTGCGGCTTGCCTGCAGTACCGGTCTCGGCGCGTGCGGCAGCGGCGCGCCCTTCGGCTGCTCGACGCAGTGGCGGCACGCCCTGATCTCGGCGAGAAGGGGCTGGAGCGCGCTCATGCCGAGGCGCTCGGCCGCGCCGATACGCTCTCGTGCCAGCGCTTGAGGTTCGGATGCTTGTCGAGCGACAGGCGGATCACACGCATGAAGTCGATGGCGCAGAGCGCCGTGATGTCGGCGACGCTGAAGCGGTCTCCCGCGATGTGCTGGCGCCGGGCAAGCTCCCCGTCGAGAAAGCCCAGCATGTCCTCGATCCGCGGCAGGTTGGCGTCGGCCCAGGCCTTGACCTGCGGGGCTTCGAGCGCCGCCATGCGCGGATGGCTGTGCCGGAAGGCGTGCATGATGCGGGTGAGGAGCTCCTGCTCCACGCGCCGCTGCCACATTTCGACCGTGGCCTGGTCGGCGGCGTCGCTGCCGAGGAGCCGGGGCTCCGGCTGCAGCACCTCGAAATACCGGCAGATGGCCATGGTCTCGGCGATGACGCAGCCGTCGTCGAGCACCAGGAAGGGCAGGCGCGCCATGGGATTGAGCTTCAGCATCTCGGGCGATTTGTGAGCGAGCGCCATGATCTCGACCGGCTCGCGCGCGACCTCGATGCCCTTCTCGGCCAGGAATATCCGCACCCGGCGCGGGTTGGGCGCTTTCGGATCCTCGTAGAGCTTCATGGGATATCGGCTCCGGCCTTGCCTCCGCCACCATATCTATGGGCCGGCCTTCGCCTTGTCGACGGTCGTGGCCGCAGGATTGGCGCAAATTAGGACGAAGTTTACCGACGCGGGTCATTCTCCCTTAAGCTTGACGGTTTATGAAGCGGGCGGAACTTTGACCGGACCGTGGCTGCCTGTTCGGTGAGTGGCGTATGTTCGACTGGAATCTCGTCCAAGCTCTCCGGCGGAAGATCGACGCCGCCGCCCAGACTCCGGGATCGCCGCTTCTCATCCCGATCTGGGAGAGCGAGGAGGCCATTCCCTGGCAGCGCGACCTCCTTACGATCTTCGTCCGCAACCAGCTCCGCGTCTCGCTCGCGCTGCCACTGATCGCGCTGCTCTTGTCGGCCGCGAGCCTTCTGTGGACGGAGCCCGCCAACGCCGTGGCCTGGTTCGGCTGCATGCTCGCCTGCCAGGGCGTGCAGCTCTGGATCTGCCGTCATTACGAGCAGTCGGACAAGGACGCGAGCCGGCTCGGCGAATGGATCGGCATGCTCGCGGCCTCGGAGTTCCTCTACGCCGCCTGCTGGTCGCTGCCGCTCTATACCATCTGGGAGCAGGGCAACAGCCTCCAGCACATCTTCCTCATCACCACGCTCATGGCCGTGGCGGCGGTCCGCATCATGATCGCCTCCAACTTCATGCCGATCGTGGTGGCGGGCACGGGCTTCATCACCTTCAACATCATGGTGCGCTGCATCCTGGAGGCGCAGCCCCTTTATGTGGTGCTGGGCGGCATGGCCTTCGTGGTCGAGCTCTTCTTCCTCCAGCTCTCGCGGAGGCTCCAGGAGACGGCGCGCGACATGCTCATCTTCAAGGCGCAGCGCGAGAAGCTGATCGAGGAGCTGAAGCGGGCGCGCGACCAGGCCGAGGCCGCGCGCGAGCGCGCCGAGGAGGCGAGCCGCTCCAAGTCACGCTTCCTCGCCACCATGAGCCACGAGCTCCGGACGCCGCTCAACGCCATCATGGGCTTCTCGGAGATCCTGAGCCAGGAGATGATGGGGCCGCATGCGGTCACGGTCTACAAGGACTACGCCGACGACATCCACCGGTCGGGCCACTATCTCCTCGCCCTTATCAACGACATCCTCGATTTGTCGCGGATCGAGGCCGGCCGGCACGAGATCCAGGACGAGCCCGTCTCGCTGGTGAAGATCGGCCGCGACTGCGCCAAGCTGCTCGCCATCCGCGCGCGCCAGAAGCGCCAGACGGTGAGGGAGGTGCTTCCGGACGAGGTGCCGATGATCCGGGGCGACGAGCGCTCGGTCCGCCAGATCTGGCTCAATCTCATCGGCAACGCCATCAAGTTCACGCCCGAGCGCGGCGAGATCGTCCTGAGCGTGGCGTCGCTCCCGGACGGTGCCGTGGCGCTCTCGGTGAGGGACAACGGCCCCGGCATCCCGCAGCACGAGATCGAGGTCGCCATGGGCGCCTTCTCACGCGGCTCCATGGCGACCCGCAAGGCCATCGACGGCGCGGGGCTGGGGCTTCCGATCGTGCAGGGCCTGTCGAAGCTCTACGGCGCCGAGATGCGCATCCGCAGCAAGCCCGCCTGGGGCACCGAAGTGACGGTGACCTTCCCGCCGCGCCGCGTCATCCTGGTCGCGCCCACGGCGCCGCAGGTCGAAGCCGCGACCTCGAGCCAGAAGCGGCTCATCGCGCTCACCGCCTGATCCTCACTCGGCCGGCGCGGTGGCTTTCTCTCCTGCTGAAAGATCTACCGGCATCCTGACAGCCTCGGTCGTGGGCTTGACGGCCGCCTGGCCTTGCGAGCGCATGGAGATCTTGGCGGTGCCGGAGCGGAACCGGATCGGCTGGCCCGCCGGCCGCGCCGCATAGCGCCTGGCGGCCGCCTCCTTGCGTGGGAGCACGTGCAGCGTCACGGCGCTCATGATGAGAAGCAGCGGCACGGCGATGAAACCGCCGAGCGGCCCCCACACCCAGATCCAGAAGGCAAGCGACAGGAAGACCAGCAGCGGGTTGAGCGTCATGGCGCGACCGATGACCGAGGGCGTGACGAACTGCGCCTCGACGAAATGCACGCCGAGCGCCACGAGCGGCGGCAGAGCCAGCGCCGCGTGCGTCTCGTAAGTGACGAGCCCGACCGCGAAGATGATGACCGCGAACACCGCCGGACCCACGAAGGGCACGAAATTGAGCACCATGGCGAGCGCCCCCCAGAGGAAGGGTGAGGGAATGCCGATGAGCCACAGGCCGACCGCGGTCGCCGCGCCGAGGCCCGCGTTCACCGCCGTGATGGCGAGGAGGTAGCGCGAGACGAAATGCTCGACGTCGCGGAAGATGCGCGCGGCCCGGCAGCGCGCCGCGCGGCCCACGCAGAGCGTGAGCACCGCGGTCCGGATGCGGGTGCGGGTGGCGAGGAAGAAATAGAGCGTCGCGATGAAGAGGACGATCTGGCCGATGATGGGCGGCGCCAGTGTGAGGAAGCTCGTGATGCCGAGCGTGTCCGTCGAGACGGTGAGCGTGCCATCCTCGACGCCGGCGGCAGTGCGGAGCTGTCGGCCGAGGTCGGTGACGGTTTTCAGGGATTCTCGCATCGAGCTTGCCGTCGATTTGAGTGCCGCCCACATCTCGGGGATGCGCTCGGCCCATGCCGCGGCCGGAACGGCGATCGAGGCGACGAGCGCGCAGAGGATCAAGAGAAAGAAGAGAAGGGCCGCAAACGCAGAGAGGGCCGACGGCACGCCGTGACGCTCCATGCGGGTGACGAGCGGCCCGAGCATGAGCCCGACCACCACCGCGCCGACGACCGGCGCGAGCAGGAAGGTGCCGAGGTCCAGCGCCACGATGAGGGCGATGAGTCCCAAGAGGATGAGCGAGGCCTTGGCGCCCCAGTCGAGCATCTCCCGGGGCGAGACGGCGCTCGGATAGGGATGGAGTGCCGGCGTGATCTGCAACCGCTGGCGAAAACGCAATGCCATTGCCTGCCGCTCCTCGTTTCCCCGGGCTGATTAACGCATTTCCGGCCTCCGGCGTTCCGTGAGCTGGAACCTTTTCGCTGTATCCGGCGTTATCGCCCGACCTGTTTTCAGGAGGAGCATCCGATGTCCAATGCGCAGGCGACCGCCAAGAAAGCCGTCGATCCCTCTGACGGCGAGCGCCTCGCCGAGCAGATCGATCAGATCCGCAACGAGCTCGTGGTTCTGACGAACCTCATCGGCGACATCGCCAGCGAGCGGGGGATCGAGCTGAAGGACCGCGCCGAGGCGTTGGCGGACCGTGCGCAGAACGCCGGCAAGCAGCTTTTTCGCGATGCCAAGGGCCAGGCCGGGGCTCTCGAGGACGAGCTCACGCGCCAGCTTCGCGAGCGCCCGCTCACCTCGATCGCGGTCGCGGCGGTGATGGGATACTTCTTCGGCCTCATGTCGCGCCGGTAAGCCCGATGTGGGGCTCGCTGCTCGCAGGCCTTGCCGCCACGCAGGCGACGGTGGTGGTGAAGAGGGCGGTGCGCCGGACGGCGCTCCTCTCAATAGCCGGCATCATTGCGGTGACTGGCGTCGGCTTCCTGCTCGCCGCTGCCTATATCCGCCTTTCCATGAGCTATGATTCCGTCACCGCGGGGCTGTCGCTCGGCTTCTTTCTTCTGATTGTCGCGGGCGTGGTCGCCTACTTCGCGCGCCGGCCCAAGGCTGTGCCTGCCGCTCCGCTCGTGTCTCCCTCGGTGAACGCGACCGGCATTCCTCCCTCTCTCGCCGCTCTTTCGGGCTCTGGCGCGCTACCGCTCATCGCCTTCGCGCTCGGCCTCATGGTTGCGAAAAGCGGCGGCAAGAAGAGGTAGCGGGACTCACGAGCCGAAGTAGACCCACGCCAGGAGCATGCCCACGCAGGCCAGCGCCACGCTCCAGCCGAGAACGTAGCGAACGACATGCGGCGTGCTGCCCTGGCGGGCTTCGTTCGTTTTCAGTTCAGTCATGGTTTAAGTCCCTGCTCGCTCACTTCTGGTCGGGCGGCATGGGCCTGCCGGGATCGATCGGCGGGGTTCCCGGCTGAGCCGGCGGCAGGTCGGCCGGCGGCGGATCGCCGGGATTGATCGGCCCCGACGGAACGTGCGGCGGGCTCGGCACGATCGCGAGATCGATCGACACGCCCGACGGCTCGCTGACATACATGTACATGGTAAACCTCGAGGTGCTCCGCGCACAGCGGTGCGCATTCCTGAGGGGCTAACGTCGGGGAAAGGAAGCGGTTCCGTCAGGCTCGGGGATTAGGCTTACCGTCCAAAGCTTTAAGGAGCGCGAGCAGATCGCGCCAGGCGAGCCGCTTCTGCTGCGGCTGGCGCAGCAGATAGGCGGGATGGAGCGTCGGCAGGAGAGGGATCTGCCGGTCGCCGGAAGGATAGCTCCGCCAGCGCCCCCTGAGCCTCAGGATGCCGTCGGCGAGCCCGAGCAGCCGCTGTGCCGGCGTGGCGCCGAGACAGACGATGATCTCCGGCGCCACGAGCTCGATCGTCTTCATGACGAAGGGCATGCAGGTGAGAGTCTCGGCTTCGGTCGGCTTCCGGTTGCCGGGCGGGCGCCAGTAGATGACGTTGGTGATGAAGGCGGCGCTCGCCGGATCATCGCTCGCGCGCGACAAGCCGATCGGCGCGAGCATGCGGTCGAGAAGCTGGCCCGAGCGGCCGACGAAGGGTTTCCCTTGCAGATCCTCGTCGCGCCCCGGCGCCTCGCCCACGAAGAGCACGCGGGCTTGAGGGTTGCCGTCGAAGTAGACGAGGTTGGTGGCGGTGCGCTGGAGCGGGCAGGCCGTGAAGTCCTGAAGCGCCGCCGCGATGTCCTCGAGCGAGCGGCAGGCGGCGGCGAGCGCGCGGGCATCCGCCACCGGATCTTCTCCGGCGGGACGCTGGAGGAGGGTGGGAGCGGGCACCCCGCTTTCCGCTCGTTCCCGCGCAGGCGGGAACCCAGGGGAACGAGCCGGTTTTTGTGGCAGAGCAGGCGAGGGTACTGGATCCCCGCTTTTGCGGGGATGAGCGGACGACGAGGTAGCAAACCGGTCGACCGGCGTCTGGCCGATCGCCTCGTCGGCCCCCATCTCGATGAGCCAGGCGAGCGCTGCGGCAGGATCGGCGGCAAGGTCGTTTTCAGGCGGCATCTGCGTCAAACGGCGGTTTGTGTCCAGTGTCGTGATTTCGAAGTTCGCAGGAATTCCATATCGAGCCTAGAGCGAACTTCGAAATCAAAATCGACACTGGGAATCAATAAGTTGCTAGTGTCCCAATGATTCTGAAATTCGCGCCAAACTTGATATCGAGCCCATGCGAATTTCAGAATCGGGACACTAGGAACCCACTACACTATAACGGCGGCGACAGGCGCATAGCGGAGGTTTTGGGCATGAGCGAGGAGGAAGTCCAGCGCGACGTGATGGAGTACGACGTGGTCATCGTCGGGGCGGGCCCGGCGGGGCTCGCGGCCTCCATCCGCCTGAAGCAGCTCGCCGCCGAAGCGGGGCGCGAGGTTTCCGTCTGCGTCCTGGAGAAGGGCTCCGAGGTCGGCGCCCACATCCTTTCGGGCGCCGTCGTCGATCCGATCGCGCTGAACGAGCTCCTTCCCGACTGGAAGGCGCAAGGCGCGCCGCTCAATACTCCGGTCACCGAGGACCGCTTCTATGTGCTGGGGAAGGCGGGCTCGCTTCGGCTCCCGACCTCGCTCATGCCGAAGCTCATGGACAACCACGGCAAGTACGCCGTCTCGCTCGGCAATGTCTGCCGCTGGCTCGCCACGCAGGCCGAGGGCCTCGGCGTCGAGATCTATCCGGGCTTCGCCTGCTCCGACATCGTATGGCGCGAGGACGGCTCGGTGAAGGGCGTGGTCGCGGGGGTCTTCGGCATCGCGCGCGACGGCACCAGGAAGCCCGACTACCAGCCGGGCGTCGAGATCAACGGCAAGTACGTCTTAATCGCCGAGGGCGCGCATGGTTCGCTCGCCAAGAAGCTGATCGGCAAGTTCAATCTGCGGGAGGGCCGCGAGCCGCAGAAATATGGTCTCGGCATGAAGGAGCTCTGGGAGGTCAGGCCCGAGAATCACAAGCCCGGCCAGGTGACGCACACCATGGGCTGGCCGCTTGGCACGAAGACCGGCGGCGGCTCCTTCATGTACCACCTCGAGGACAACCTCGTGTCCGTGGGCTTCGTCGTCCACCTCAACTACGACAATCCCTATCTCTATCCGCATGCGGAGTTCCAGCGCTTCAAGCACCATCCGCTGATCGCGTCGGTGCTGGAGGGCGGGCGGCGCATCGCCTATGGCGCGCGCGCCATCACCGAGGGTGGGTTCCAGTCCGTGCCGAAGCTCGTCTTCCCGGGCGGCTGCCTTGTCGGCTGCTCGGCGGGCTTCGTGAACGTGCCCCGCATCAAGGGCTCCCACAACGCCATGAAGACCGGCATGCTCGCGGCGGAGGCCGCGTTCAAGGCGATCGGCGAGGGGCGCGAGGGCGACCGGCTCGAGGCCTATGAGGAGGCCTATCGCAACTCCTGGGTCTACGAGGATCTGAAGAAGGTCCGGAACGTCAAGCCGCTGTGGTCGAAGCTCGGGCTCGTCGGCGGGCTCGCCATGGGCGGCCTCGACATGTGGACGAACGAGCTCTTCGGCTTCTCGCTCTTCGGCACGCTGAAGCACGGCAAGCCGGATTTTGCGACCTTGAAGCACGCTTCCGAGGCGAAGCCCATCGACTATCCGAAGCCCGACGGCGTCCTCTCCTTCGACCGGCTGACCAACGTCGCCTTCTCGGCCACCAACCACGAGGAGGACGAGCCCATCCACCTGAAGCTCAAGGACCCTTCCGTTCCGATCCGGCAGAACCTGCCGGAGTTCGCCGAGCCCGCGCAGCGCTACTGCCCGGCCGGGGTCTACGAGGTGGTTGAGGAGGCGGAGGGTCCGCGCTTCCAGATCAACCACCAGAACTGCGTCCACTGCAAGACGTGCGACATCAAGGACCCGGCGCAGAACATCGACTGGACGGTGCCGCAGGGCGGCGAGGGCCCGAACTACCCGAACATGTGAGGGGGCGGTTTTGTAAGCATATGGTTGACAGTTGGCACGTAAGCTGCTAGCTTACGTGCGTGATCCGATCGTTCAGGAGCAAGAGTCTCCGACGCTTCGCCGAGCAGGGAGACGCGTCGAAGCTGAGCGTCCAAAATCCTGCCCGCATCCGGCGAATCCTGTTGGCTCTGCATGCGGCTCGGAAACCAGAGGCGATGGACTTGCCGG
>JBFXDI010000049.1:0-26753 GCA_050181295.1 Parvibaculaceae bacterium
GCTCCCGGCACAGGAGGACATATTTTCCCTCAGGCCCGGAGCCGCGCATGAGATTGAGCACGCGCTGGAGGCCGGGGCTCTTATAGCCTATGGGCTCCGACATGAACTCGCGCGCGAACCCGAGGTCGTCATCCGTGATGCGGTAGCGCTGCATCGCCTAGGCAGCCTTGGCACCCAGGCCCGCATGCACCTCGTCCAGCGTGCGACCGAGGATCGAGAACAGCTCCTCGATCTCGGCTTGCGTGATGATGAAGGGTGGCGCGACCACCACCGACTGGCCGAGAGGACGGCAGATGAGGCCGTTCCGCAGCGCCTGGCGGGCGACGCGCTCGGAGATGTCGACATGGCCCGCGAAAGGCTGCTTCGTCGCCTTGTCGGATACGAGCTCGAGCGCCCCCATGAGGCCAACGCCGCGCGTCTCGCCGACCAGCGGGTGGTCAGCCATGGCATGGAGTCGCGCCTGGAAGGCGGGCGCCACCACCTGGACGTTGGCAAAGGCGCCGCCGTCGATGATCTCGTCGAGTGCCGCCATGGCGATGGCGCAGCCCACGGGATGGCCGCCAGTCGTGAACCCGTGCGGAAACTCCTCGTATTTCGCGCAGGCCTTTTCCAGGCGCTGCGCCATGCCCGGCGACAGGATCGCCGCGCCCATGGGGAAAAAGCCCGCGGTGATGACCTTGGAGGCCACCACGATGTCAGGCTCGATCCCGTATTTGAGCGAGCCCCAGAATTCGCCCGTGCGGCCGAAGCCGCAGATGACCTCGTCCGCGATGAGAGGGATACCGTACTTGCGCAACACAGGCTGGATGGCCTGGAAGTAGCCATCGGGGGGCGGGATTACGCCGCCGGCGCCCATGACCGGCTCGGCAAAGAAGCCGGCGATGAAGTCCGGTCCGGTGTTGCGGATCGTCTGCTCGAGCTCGAGCGCCAGCCGCTGCGAGAAGTCCGTCTCGCTTTCGCCCTTCAGTGCCTCTCGCCAGTGGTGTGGGCAGGTGAGGAAGCGCACCTCCGGCATGGGAATGCCGGAGAAGGCCTTGACGTAGTCCTTGCCGGTGAGGCTCGCCGTCGCGACCGTCACGCCATGATAGGCGTTGCGGCGGCTGAGCAGCAGACGCTGGTGCGGTTTGCCCTCGGCTTCGGCCAGCATCCACAGCATCTTCACGACGCTGTCGTTCGTCTCGGAGCCGGAGTTGGCGTAGAACACGCGGCTCGCCGTCATGGGGGCGAGGCTGACCAGCCGCTCCGACAGGTCGAGCGCGGCCTGTCCGACGCGGCCGAAAAAGGCGTGGTAGGCCGGAAGCTTGGCATAGGCCCGCTGCGCCGCCTCCACCAGCTTCGGATTGTCGAAGCCGAGCACCACGTTCCACAGGCCAGAGTTGCCCTCGATGTACTTGCGGCCATGGTCGTCGAAGACGTGAATGCCCTTGCCGCGGTCGACGATGACCGGACCCTCCTGCTCGAGCGTGGGCAGATGCGAGAAGGGATGCAAGAAGGCGCTGGGATAGTTTGGCTTGTTCACGGGGAGTATCCTAGGTGAAGAGAGGAAGCAGAGCCCGGAGCAGCTTTTCGCCCGCTCCGAGGCTCTGCAGGACTAAGGGGTCAGTTCGCCTTGATGCGGGACCAGGCCCGATCGTAGACCTTCAGGTCGGAGCCAAGGTCCTCGAAGATCTGCAGCTTGGCCCGAACTTCCGGCGACGGGTTCATCGCAGGGTTGTTCTTGAGGTTGTCCGGCAGGAGTTCCCTGGCGGCGGAATTGACCGAGCCGTTGGTCAGCATCGTCGTGTTCATGGCCGACACCTCCGGGCGCATGATGAACTCCATGAAGAGCCGCGCATTGTCCTTGTTGGGGGCGGTTTTCAGCATGCAGAGGTTTTCCTGGTACTTGGTCGCGCCTTCCTCGGGAATGACGAAGCCGAGCTTGTCCGGGAACTGGTTCACAAGCAGCACGGCGCCGACATAGTAGTGGGCGGCGGCGATGTCTCCGGACTGGACGAGCGGCATCACATCGTAGCGGAAGGCCGCGATGTTGGGCTTCTGCTCCATGACGAACTCCTCGGCCGCCTTGATCTCTTCGGGATCGCGGGAGTTGACCGACTTGCCATTGACGATGAGGCCGATGCCCAGGGTCTCACGCAGGTCGTCGAGCAGCGTGATCTTGCCGGGGTTTTTCGCGGCATAGTCGAAGAGGTCCTTCCACGACTTGAGCTCGGGGATCAGCGTCTTGTTGTAGAAGATGCCGACCGGGCCCCAGGCGTAGGGCAGGCAGTATTCCCCGTTCGGGTCCTGCTTGGCGATGAGAGCGCTCTTGTCGATATTGGCGAAACCCGGCGCCTTGTTGATGTCGGTCTTCTCGATCAGGCCGAGCTGCACCATGATGTCGGCCATGTGCACCGACGGCCAGATGAGGTCGTAGCCGGTGGCGCCGGCCTGGATCTTGGCCAGCATCTCCTCGTTGGTCGAATAGGTGTCGAGAGAGACCTTGACGTCGTACTCCTTGCCGAACTTGTCGATCACCTCAGGGTTTATGTACTCGCCCCAGTTATAGAGGTGGAGTTCGCCGGCGGCCTTGGACGGCGAGGCCGCGAAAGTCGCCGCCGCCAGCGCGAGGCAGGATGCGGCGAGTATCTTGAAGCTTTCCATGACCAATCTCCCTGTTTTGACACCTGTTGAGGACCGCACGGGCTTTCAGTTGCGTCGCGAGCGCAGGTAGAGGCCGATGCTGGCCACGACGAACGAGAAAAGGATGAGCATGACGGCAAGCGCATTGATCTGCGGGCGGATGCCCCGACGCATCATCGCCAGGATGAAGAGCGGCAGCGTCTGGGCGTCCACGCCGGCGATGAAGTATGTAATGACGACATCGTCGAGCGAGATGATGAAGGCGAGCAGGAAGCCGCCGATGACGCCAGGCATGATCTGCGGCAGCGTCACGCGCCTGAAGGTCGTGAAGGGGCCGGCTCCGAGGTCGGCGGAGGCCTGCTCAAGTGTCGTGTCCATGCCGGCGAGCCTGGCGCTCACCACCACGAAGACATAGCTCGACAGAAAGGTGCAGTGCCCGATCACGATGGTGAGCAGGCTGAGCTTGAAGCCGACACCGACAAAGAAGATGAGAAGCGCGATGCCGAGCACAATGTCGGGCATGATCATCGGAAGCAGCAGCAGTCCCTGATAGAAACGGCGCCCAAAGAAGCGATAGCGGGCGATGGCCAGGGCAGTGGCGGTGCCGATAACGGTGGATATCGTGCTGGCCGAGAAGGCCACGATGGCGCTATGGCGCACGACCTCGAAGATGCGGTCCGGATTCTCGGTGAAGGCTGCATCGAAGGCGCTGCCCACGGCCTGCATGCCGAAGATGGTGCGATACCAGTCAAGCGTGAAGCCGGTCCAGATCGCCATGTTGGTGGCGTTGGAGTTGAAGGAATAGACGAAGATCAGCGCGAGCGGCGCGTAGAGGAAGGCCAGGAACAGGCTGCCATAGAGGCCGAGCGCCGCCCATCCGGCCCTGCCTGAATTGCGCCGCGCCATCGCTACTTCGCTTCCGCTTCGCCGGCCTCGTCGCGCGACATGCGCACGACATAGACGAGCACGAGGATCATGACGCTGGCCATGATGAGCATGGCCAGCGCCGACCCGAAGGGCCAGTTGCGGGCCTGCAAGAACTGGCGCTCGATGACGTTGCCGGTCATCTGAACCTTGGACCCGCCGAGGAAGGCAGCGACGATGAAGTTGCCGAGCGCCGGAATGAAGACGATGATCGAGCCGCCAACGATACCGGGCGTGGTCAGGGGCAGGATGACCCGCCTGAAGGTCTGGACCGGCGTCGCGCCGAGATCCTGCGAGGCCTGCACGAGCGACCAGTCGAGCCGTTCGACACTCGCGAAGATCGGCAGGAACATGAACGGGATCAGCACATAGACCAGGCCGACGATCACCGCGAAGTCCGTGAAGATCATGTTCAGGGGCTGGTCGATCAGCCCGAGCGAGATCAGGGCGGTGTTGATCGTGCCGGTGGGCCGCAAGAGCAGCAGCCAGGCGTAGATGCGCACCAGCAGGTTGGCGAAGAAGGGAAGCGTGATCAGGAACAGGAGCAGCGTCTTGGCGGGACCGCTCATGCGGCTTACCCAGAACGCGACCGGGTAGCAGACGACGAGCGACGTCGCGACCGTGATGAGGGCGTATTTCAGGGAGTTGAGGAAGATGCCGAGGTAGAGCGGCTCGAACTCCTCGCCGCCGCCGAGCGGCCAGCCCAGGATGCGCCCGTAGTTATATGGATAGAAATTCCAAAGGACTCCGCCATAGAGGCCGGGCTCGAGGAAGCTGTACACGATCACGATGCCGAGCGGCATCAGGAAGAAGACGCCCAGCAGCACCGTGATCGGCGCGAGCAGCAAGAGCGCGGCGCGCGCCTTGCTTCTGGCGACCACGCGAGCCTCCGCCATCGTCAGGCTCCCGTCTTCATGAGGTGCACGGCCTCCGGACGATAGGCGAGCCTCAGATTGCTGCCGGGCGTCACGGAAGCGCCGGCATGGCGCAGGTGCCGCTGGAGCGCCTTCACCGGCGTGCCGTCGGCGAGCCGCCCGTGCAGGTGGATGTCGGATCCGACGAAGACTGCATCCTCGATCGTGGTGCTCAGATATGGAGCGCTTGCGTCGCCCGACAGGGCCAGATGCTCGGGCCTCAAGACCACGTCCACGCTTTCTCCTTCCGCCAGCCCTGTATCGCCTACGGAGATCGTCATGCCGCTCGCCGTCACGACCTCGGGCACGCCGGAGGCCGCGCGGCGATAGTGGCCGGTGAAGATATTGCTGGTGCCGATGAACTCCGCCACGAAGCGGCTTGCGGGCGTGTCGTAGATCTCGGAGGGGGTGCCGAGCTGGAGGATGCGGCCCTGGTCCATGACGGCGATGCGGTCCGACATGGTGAGGGCTTCCTCCTGGTCGTGGGTCACGAAAAGGAAGGTGATGCCCACCGTGTGCTGAAGTTTCTTCAGCTCGATCTGCATGGACTGGCGCAGCTTGCGATCAAGGGCCGAAAGCGGCTCGTCCAGGAGCAGCACACGCGGCCGGTTGACGAGCGCGCGGGCGAGCGCCACACGCTGCTGCTGGCCTCCCGACAACTGCCGGGGCATGCGCCGCTCGAGCCCGGCGAGGCCGACGAGCCCCAGGATTTCGCCGACGCGCGCCTTCCGTTCGGCCTTCGCTGTTCCGGAGACATCAAGCCCGTAGCCGACATTGTCGGCGACGTTCATGTGCGGAAAGAGCGCGTAGTTCTGGAAGACCGTATTGAACGGACGCCGGTAGGGCGGCACGCCACTCATCGGGCGACCCTCGAGATAGAGCTCGCCCGAATCGAAATCCTCGAAGCCGGCAATGGATTTGAGGAGGGTGGTCTTGCCGCATCCGGAAGGGCCGAGCAGTGTCAGGAATTCGTTGCCCCGCACAGAAAGCGAGATTCCATCGAGGGGCGTGACGATGCCGCCTTCGGGCGTGCGGAACACCTTGCGGGCGGCGTCCACGCGCAAGAAGTCCGCCTTTTCTCTGCTGTTCCCGATCGTCCCCACGTCCTAGCCTCTCCCCGGCACGCTCATTCCAAGCCTATCTTGTATTTTGCACCGGGTGAAGTACATTTTTGCGATGTACTCCACCCCAACCAGGTCCGGCTTGTCCAGCGACCTTCATCACGAACTCATCGGCCGCATCTCCGAGCATGTGCGTTTGTCCGCGGCGTCGGGCGATCTGCTGTTGCGCGAGAGCACGCTGGCTCGGATGCTCGGTGTCTCTCGCACCCCGATCAGAGCCGCCCTGCATCGCCTCGTTTCGGATGGCATCCTGCAGGCCCGTGAGAGTGGCGGCTACACGGTCGTCAAGGTGCCGTCCGCCGACGCGCCCACACCGCCCAGCACCGCGCTTGCCGACGGTCCCTATTCACGCATGCTGCGCGACATCATTCTGAACGCAATCCCGGCGCCCATCTCGGAAAACAAGCTGATGCGCCGCTATGAGACGGGGCGGGGCGAGATCCTCAAGGCTTTGCGGCGACTGGTGCGCGAAGGCCTCGTCGAACCCCTCGCAGGACGCGGATGGAGCTTCATCCCCTTCGGTCGCGATCAGATGCAGAGGAGCTACCATCTGAGGCTCGTGCTCGAGCCTGCAATCCTGCTTGATGCCGGCTATCGGGCTGACCGCGATGCGCTCCTGGCGATCCGCGCGGATCATGTGGCCGCCCTGCCGCTGCTCGAACGCAGGCGCGCAGGCTACGACATGTTCGAGCTTGACGCGGGCTTCCACGAGTTGCTGGCGCGAGGTAGCGGCAACGAGCTCATCGTCGATATCATCCGCCGGCAAAACCGCATCCGTCGGCTGGCGGAATATGTCAGCTACTCGCGGGTCGGGAGAATTCGCCAATCGATGGCGGAGCATATCTCGATCATAGATGCGATACTCGACGCGAAGCTCGGAGAAGCGGCGCGTTTCCTTAAAATTCATCTGGCGGTGTCACGGGACGAAACCCTGAGACATCTCGATGCCGACCTGCAAAAAGTCCGGAGGCAACGCCACGTGGGCTTCACGAACTGAAGGGGAACTTCCCTGCAACGAGGAGATGGCCCGGCTCTACGATAGTCTCATCTGAGACGCGCGATGCGATTGCGCCTTGGCGCGATTCCCGCAGGTGCGCATGTCGCACCATCGCCGTCCGCGGCCACGTCCCCGATCGACGAAAAACCAGGTGCAGCGTTTGCATTGGCGAACGCGTTCTAGTTCTTCACTTCGAAGCAGGTCTTCAAACGCCAGTGCGATCGCGTCTTGCCACCGGCAGCGAGAAGCCGGATCGGGCTGCCAGCGAAAACGCCCATTCTCGATCCCAAGAGTGCTGCGAGTTATGGCTTCCCTGATGCGATCTTTCAGTCGGCTGATCGCCTGGTGATCAGGAGTGGCCGGACCTGCCAATGCGATCATCGCAGCATAGGCGATTTCGCGAAAATGGATCAGGCCGGCAAGCGTCGCTTCGTTCTCAAGCACGTCCGCATCTGTGAAGCGGCGGATGTCCGTCTCGGTCACAAGTTTCGACGCTACCGCCCACCGCCGAACTGCGGACCAGTTCTGCAACTTGTTTTCTTTCCGGGTTTTGCCCGTGTCGGAAATCGTATTGAGAAAGTCGAGCGCTGGATGTCCCCCGACAAAGTCCGCCTCGCGCCATAACTCGTCCATGCCTTCGAGTCCTGAGTCTAACCGCTTATCCAAATTTATCGGTTGTAGACAGGCAAGGAAAGGGATAACCTATTTATATATATAAATGGTTACGGCGGGGTGTGTCGTGCTCGATCTTCCAAATCGATTTCAGTTCGGTCCACATCGGATCGCGTGGGGCGCAATTGGTGAAGGCAGTCCACTTGTCCTCGTGCACGGGACGCCTTTTTCATCGCAAGTCTGGCGTCGGATTGCTCCCTGGCTAGCGAGACATCACAGGGTGTTCTTCTATGATCTGCTCGGTTACGGGCAGTCGGACATGCCGGATGCAGATGTTTCGCTCGGCATGCAGAATGAGCTGCTGGTGGCAATCTTGCGCGAGTGGGGTGTCGATCGCCCATTCGCGGTAGCGCATGATTTTGGCGGGACGACCGCTCTACGGGCGCATTTTCTGAACGGGTTGGAATACAGCCGTCTGATTGTGATCGATCCCGTGGCGATTGCTCCGCAGGGATCTCCCTTCGTGACGCATGTCGGCCGCCACGAGGACGCGTTTCGCGGACTGCCCGTTTATGTGCACGATGCGCTGCTGGGAGCCTATATCCAGAATTCAGCCGCCCAACGGCTCTCGGACAGCGCGCTGGCCGTCTACAAAAAGCCCTGGTTTGGCGAGGTTGGGCAGCCAGCCTTCTACCGGCAGATCGCCCAGATGAACCAGCGCTACATCGAAGACGTCCAGCGCCGCTATGCGCCGCCTGCGTTTCCGGTACGGATTCTATGGGGTAGGGACGATGCCTGGATCCCGCTCGATCACGGCCGCAGGCTTGCCGAAAAGCTCACGAGCGGCGAGCTGACCATTGTCCCGGATGCCGGTCACCTGGTTCAGGAGGATGCGCCCGAGGCCATTGTCGCGGCCGTTCTGGATATGAGCCAGCAACACGAAGCATAGCCCTGCGCCGAAGATGAGGGGCGACGTCGTCGCTCAGTGCTTTGCGTCCATCGCATCCAGCACCTGCATGTGGAACCAGTGCAGCTGGATCTCCGAGAACCATGAGGTCTTCTCGTCGCAGACATAGCGGCCCTGGTCGAAACCGAGCGACGACAGCCCCCGCTGCACGCTCTCCACGATGCCGATGTCCTCGATGTTGAACATGTGCATGAAGAGGTCGCGCACCGCGAGCAGCTTCGGGTCGTTCTCGGCGGCTCCGGCGGGAGTATAGATGTCGACCCTCTCGGCGCAGGCGGCGATGCCGTCAGGCGCCATCCTGAGCACCACCAGATTGTCCGAGCCTGGCAGGCTCAGCATGCAGAGATGCGGCCAGGCCTGCCACGCGTAGTAGGGCGAGCCCGGCGTCAGCTCGAGGCCCGGAAAGCCCTCCTTGCTCTTGAAGCGGTTGAACGTCCAGCGCCGCTGCTCGACGAACTCCACCATCTCCTGCTCGAGCACCTTCGAGAGCTGCGGGTGCGCGATCGGGATGTGATAGGCCTCGGAGAAGTTGTCGACCACGACTTTCCAGTTGGCCTTGATGTCGTAGTGGAGCCGCTCTGCCACGACCCAGTCGGCGATGCCGGGCAGGAAGGACTCGATATTCCGCCCGAAGCCCTGCATCTCGATCTCGAAAGGTCCGCAGTCGGAATCGAGGTTGACGAAGATAAGTCCCGCGGCAATTCCGAGGGAGACGGGCTTGAGCTTGAAATCCGTCTTGTCGAAGCCTTTGAGCTCCCCGGTCATGGGCGCCGCTGCGAGCGTCCCGTCGAGCCGATAGAGCCAGGCGTGGTAGGGGCAGGAGATGCCCTTCGTCTTCAGTCGCCCGGCGCCCTTCAAAAGCTCGTGTCCGCGATGCTGGCAGACGTTGTAGAAGGCCCGCACCTCGCCGTCCTGGCCCCGGACGACAAGGATCGGCTGCTCGCCCACCATGTCGGTGAAATACATACCGGGCTCGCGCACGTCGCTTACGTGGCCGACATAGCACCAGGACCGCTGGTGCACCTTGCGCATCTCCTCGCGATAGAGGGCGACGTCGGTGTAGTAGCGGGAAGGAAGCGTGGGCGATGAGAGCGGGTCGAGTGTCACTCGGCCGCGATTGCCCGCAGGCAGGTGCGGCGTGCGCGCGGTCGTGCGCTTCTCTTCGAGCATCGACATGGCCAGACCCTCCAGGGCAGCAGCCCAATCTCGCGCCTTAGGGGGTAGCGGTCAATGCAGCCGTTGGTGAAGCGCGACGAACATCCCGCCGGCTATGCGGAGATCGCGGGCATTGTGCCTTCGGCGATGGTGCGGCACGGGCCAGCGACGATCACGCCGACCCCTTGGAGAGTGCAGGTCATCCGGCCGCGCCTTTCCGAGAGCTGGCGGGAGTGGAGCGTGTCGCGGCCGAGGCGCTTCGCCCAGTAGGGCACGAGCGAGCACTGCGCGACGCCGGAGACCGGATCCTCGGGAACGCCGTTGGCCGGAGCGAAGAACCGCAGCACGTAGTCTGCGTCCTCCCCGGGGGCCGTGATGGCGATGGTCGGGCGATCCAGGGTCGCGAGGGCGGCGAAATCCGGCTTGACGGACGCAACCTCGCCCGCCGAGCGAAGCACCGCAACGTAGTGGCGTCCGATGTGGGTCTCCGCGGCCACGGTCCCCAGGCCGTCCCGCAGCGCGATCGGGAGTTCGCACGGGACAATTTCGTCGGCCGGCAGGGTGATGGCGAAGCCGTCGCCCTCTCGCGTGGCGGGCAGCCGTCCACTCAGATGCGAATTGAAGACGACCGACCGGCGCTTCGGCTCGACGGCGGTCATGATGGCGTGGGCCGCCGCGAGCGTCGCGTGTCCGACGAGCGGAAGCTCGCGCGTCGGAGTGAACCAGCGGATGTCGTATTCGCCGTCAGCGCCCCGCAGGAAAACCGTCTCCGAGACATTGAACTCGCGTGCCATGGCCTGCATGGCCGAGGCCGCAACATCATCATCGAGCAGGCAGACGACCGCCGGATTGCCCGTGAAGGGCTCCGGTGCGAAGGCGTCGATCCAGAAGAACCGGTTGCCGGGCATGGAACGGCGTCCAAGGGATCAGAGGACGGTCAACTCTCGTGGATACTGCGTGAAATACTCGAAGCCTTTGTCCGTCACGACGATCGAATCGCCGATGCGGCCTCCGAACTTTCCTTCGACCGTGATGCCTCCGTCCACGGCGAATGTCATCCCGGCCTCGAGCACAGTCTTGTCGCCGCGCTTGAGCTCGGGCGGCTCGATGAAGGAGCAGCCGATGGAGCGCCCGGTCCGGTAGGAGGGGCCGAATCCCGCCTCCTTGTAGACTTCCTCCGCCGCGTGATTGACGTCCTCGCAGACGGCGCCAGGCTTGATCGCCGCGAGCGCGGTCTGCTGGGCTTTCACGGCCGCTTCCTGGACTCTCGCCTGCTCGTCGGTGATCGAGCCGACGTAGAACTCGCGGTCGAAGCCGAGTTTGTAGTTGTGGAAATTGGCGACGCCGCAGAAGCAGAGATAGATGGGATCGCCCTTCTCGATCCGCTTCGTGGCGGAGCGACGGTGCACCATGCATGTATCGCGGCCCGACTGCATGATCTGCAGATTATAGATCGTGGGCGAGACGAAGCGGTGGCGCGGATCCTCGAGCAGCGTCGCGGCTTTGCGGGTGCCTCCGGCGATAGCGGCGAGCGCCACCTCGTACTCCGGCACCCCGATGCCGATGGCCGAGCGGGCGCCTTCCAGCATCGCTACAGCGACCTTGCCGGCGGCCCGCATGATCTCGATCTCGGAGGCGGACTTCCGCACCCGGATCTGCGTGGTGATCGGGTGCAGATCGGCGCGCCGGTGCTTCTCGATCAAGGGTTTCAGGCGAAGCGCGATGGACGGATGAATGGTGCGCTTCTCGAAGCCGACGCTCCCGAAGCGCGCCTTTGCGATGTAGCGCTCCAGCGTTCCCGCCCATTCGCCGTCGATGCCGTCGGCCCAGGGCCGCACGTCGCCTATCCAGCTCATCACGCGGCACATTTCCGATTCCATCAGCGGCGTGATGATCGTCGGCTCGCCGCTGCGCGGCACAAGGACCAGCGTGGGGCGGCCGAGTTCCACGCCGAGATAGTTCCAGTAGCCGGCGAAGTAGATGATCGAATCCGGATCGGTCAGGATGGCGAGGTCGATGTTGGCTTCCGCGAGCCCGGACTGGAGGGCTATTGTCCGGGCCTTGTATTCGTCCTCGTTGGTCATGATCGTCTCCAAGCTGCATACACCTTGTTCGTAGTCGTAGGATCGAAACCTTGGGTTGGTCAAGGGCGCTTTTTATGCGGGGGTTCCCGAGCGCCTACGTGATTGCCGCGTCCCGGCTATGCGTATACACCGCCCCTTCTGTGTATACACCGCCCCTTCCCCAACGGAGATATCGCGTGAAGAAACTCCAGAAAGCCACGCTCCTCGCTATCAGGGATGAGATGGCCTGCCGCGCCTGGTCCGACAAAGAACTCGAGGAGCTCGTGGCTTCGCGCGGTGGCGCGATCTCCGGGCTGCAGCAGTTGCTGCGGGATCTCGAAGCGCTGAGAGAGGTCAATCTGGGCGGGATCCCTCCGTCGGATTCTATTGACCGGGAACCAAAAGCAAATGCCTGAAGCGGACCTGGTCTTTAGGCCGGCCAGCGAGCTCGCGGCGGGTTTGCGCCGACGGGCCTTCAGCACCGTCGAAATGGTGGAGGCATTGCTTGACCGCATCTCGCGGATCAACCCCACCTGTCATGCCTTCATCACCGTGACCCGGGAGGACGCTCGGCGCCGGGCGGCCGAATGCGACCAGCAGCTTCAGTCCGGCGCGACTGAATCTTCCTTCCTGGGGATACCTTTCGTTTCCAAGGACATGATCGACATCGCCGGCGTCGAGACCACGGCCGGCTCGCGCGTGCTCGCCGGCAATGTGGCCGCCCGGAATGCTGCTGTCATCGACAGCCTCTTCGCGGCCGGCGCCGTCAGTCTCGGGAAGGCGAACCTGCACGAATTCGCCTACGGCACGACAGGCGAGAACAGCGTCTACGGGACGGCGCTCAATGCCTATGATCCCTCGCGGCTGGCCTGCGGGTCCTCCAGCGGCTCGGCAGCAGCGGTGGCGCACGGATTGGCTGTCGCAGCGCTCGGCACCGACACCGGCGGATCGGTGCGGATCCCGGCCGTTCTCAACGGGCTCGTGGGCCTGAAGCCGACCTTCGGGCGCATTTCGACCGAAGGCGTCCTGCCTTTCTGCTGGTCCCTCGATCATGTCGGTCTCATCACGCGCGCGGTGCGCGACTGCGCCGATCTTCTGACTGCCTGCGTCGGGGCGAAAGATTTTCCGCCTGTTCCGGACGCTTCGTTGACCTCCGGGAAGAACGCCCTGTCGGGACTGAGGGTGGGAATTCCCCGGGGGTATTACTGGGAGAACGCGGACCCGGAAGTTCTGGCGGCGGGCGAGGGGGCCGTCCGCTGTCTTGAGCGCGCAGGAGCCTTGGTCCGGCCCGTGGAACTTCCCGATCCTTCGCAGGCGAGGACGGTCTCCTTGACGATCCAGATGCCCGAGGCGTTGAGTTTCCATTCGCAGTATCTGAAGGATCGGAGCGACCTCTATGGAGAGGACCTGCGATCCGGTCTGGCGCTCGGCCAGTTCATCCTCGCCGAGCACTACGTCCGGGCAAGACGCTTCCTTTCCGTCTATCGCGCGCAGATGAAGGCGATCTTCGAGGCCATCGACCTGATCGTCACCCCTGCGACGCCGGTTCCAGCGCCACCTATCGGCACCACTTCCCTCGATTCAGGGGCCGGAGAGGAGCCGGTAGGCAACGTGCTCGCCCGCTACACCAGCTTCTTCAACATGTCCGGCAATCCGGCCTTGACGCTTCCCTGTCGCATGCATTCCACCGGCTTGCCCATCGGAGTTCAACTCGTAGGACCGCTTTGGAACGAGGAGATCGTGCTGCGTGCCGCTGCAACGATCGAGGCAGAGTTCTCCCTGGAAATCCCGCTGCCGCCTCTGCGTCCCGCTTCATAAACATCTTGACTCAGCGCTGCACACGAACGGTATACTTCCCTTAGGGAGGCCTGCCGGAACTGGTCGACGTTCCGGCGATAGCGTCATGAGAGGAAAAGCCATGAAAATCCGTCTGTCGTTGCTGGCCATAACCCTTCTGGGAGGACTTATTCAACCCGCAGCCGCTCGTGATCTGACGATCATTTCCTGGGGCGGCTCGGTGAACGATGCTCAGCGCGAAGCCTTCTTCGCGCCCTTCGCGGCTGAAGCCGGCATCAAGGTTGTCGACGATGCCTGGGGCGGGGGAGTTGGCGCGATCCGGACCCGCGTGGAGGCCGGCGGCGATCCGGGCTGGGACGTCGTCCAGGGCGAAGCCGAGGAAGTCCAGATCGGATGCGCCGAAGGCCTCTATGAGCCGATCGACTGGTCCAAGATCAAGGAGAAGGATCGGCTGATCCCCGAGGGCGTCAGCAAATGCGGCGTCGGCTCGATGGTCTGGTCGGCGGGCATCGCCTACGACAAGGACAAGCTCGATCCCGCGCCGACCTCGGTCGCCGATTTCTTCGACACGCAGCGCTTCCCGGGCAAGCGCGCCATTCGCAAGGGTCCAAAATACGCTCTCGAGATCGCGCTCATGGCCGACGGCGTCCCGGCCGACAAGGTCTATGAGACCCTCCGGACGCAGGAAGGCGTCGACAAGGCGTTCGCGAAGCTCGAGAGCATCAAGCCCGATCTCCTCTTCTTCGAGAGCGGCGGCCAGTCCATCCAGCTCATGGCTTCGGGCGAGGCGGCGATGGTCATGGCCTTCAACGGCCGCGTCACTGCCGCCAACCAGACGGACAAGCGCAATTTCAAGTTCATCTGGCCTGGCAGCGTCTATGCCGTCGACTCGTGGGTCATTCTCCGCAACAGCCCCAACAAGGAGGCTGCCCTGAAGTTCGTCGAGTTTGCGGCGCGGGCCGAGCAGCAGAAGATCCTTCCGCTCAAGGTCGCCTACGGGCCGACCAATACCGCGGCAACGGATGCGCTTCCGAAGGACGTCGCAGCGGAGCTTCCGACCTACCCGGAGAACCTCAAGGGCGCCCTCAATCTCGATGCCAACTTCTGGAGCGACAACATCCAGCCTTTGACGGAACGCTTCAACCTTTTTGCAGGCCAGTAACGGCCCTCACCTTGCGGGCGTGACAGAGGTCGTGCCGAGTCCCAGCAGCGCGGGAGGAGACTCCCGCGTTCTGTCGCCTCATGTGGAATGGTATCAATGCCTGCAACGCCATATCGGCGAAGCAGGACATTGAGGGTCGGAGGTGCAATGACCGGCAGGCATCGCATTGCAACGGCTCTGCTGCTTGCTCCCATGGCTGCCTTTCTGGTCGCCACTCTTGTCATTCCCGTGCTGCTGATGGTGGTGGAGAGTGCCCGGGACACGGAGGTCGCCGGCGCTCTGCCCAAGACCCTGACGGTGCTCGAAGGGTGGAATGTCTCGGAGCCCATTCCGGACGCCGCATATGCGGCGCTTGCCGAGGACCTCAAGGCGGCGGGCGCCGCGAGGGGCAAGGTCGCGACCCGGCTCAACCTCGATATGCCGGGGGCCCTAAGCCTCCTTTCCGGAAGCTTCCGGGCGCTTCAGGAGGCGGACGGAGCGGACCCGAAGTCGGTGCTTGTCGCCCAGGACGCCCGATGGGCGAAGCCCGATATCTGGCGCGCGATCCACGATGCCCGGGGGCCCTGGACCGATCGCTTCCTGCTGGCGGCTATCGATCTGAAGCGCGACGCGCAGGGCGAGGTCAAATCCGTCTCCGGCTCTCTCTATCGAACGATCTATCTGCGGACATTCACGGTCGCCGTTCTGGTGACCGTGATCTGCCTCCTGCTCGGGGTGCCCGTTTCGCTCTACCTTGCATCCCTGCCGCCGCAGAAGGCGATGCCGCTCCTGCTCGTGCTCATGCTGCCGCTCTGGACTTCGGTCCTTGTGCGGGCCATGGCCTGGATCCTCCTGCTGCAAACCAACGGCCTGGTGAACGAAATCCTGCTGACGCTGCGGATCGTCTCCGAACCGTTACGGCTGGTCTTCAACCGCACGGGCGTCCTCATCGCGATGACGCATGTGCTGCTGCCGTTCATGATCCTGCCCGTCTATAACGCGATGAGAACGGTGCCCCGAAACCAGCTTCGCGCCGCCGGATCGCTGGGCGCGACGCCCTTCACCGTCTTCCGGCGGGTCTATCTCCCGCAGTGCCGGTCAGGGATCGCGGCGGGATGCCTGCTCGTCTTCGCCTCCGCGAGTGGCTACTACATCACGCCGGCGCTGGTAGGGGGAGGTTCCGATCAGATGCTCGGGACGTATGTGGAGCTGGCGGCGCTTCGCTACAGCAACCAGCCATTGGCGGCGGCGCTCGGGGTTGTCTTCCTGATTGTGTTTCTCGTCCTGATCGGCGTCATGGCTCTGCTTCTGAGACCCAGGGCCTTCGCGCAGGGAGGTCAGGCGCATGGCTGAGCGCTACGACCTGCCGCTGCCGGCGTGGATGTTCCGCGGCTTTGCGCTGGTCATGCTCGCGTTGCTGGTTGCCCCGGCGCTCATCGTGGTGCCCGTATCCTTTTCGTCCGGATCCATTATCGGTTTTTCCTTTCCGGGATACTCCACGCGCTGGTATTCGGAGGTGATGACGGCGCCGGTCTGGCAGGCGGGCATCGCCAACAGCCTGGTGATCGGCTGTTCCGCGGCAGCATTGTCGACCGTCATCGGAACGCTTGGAGCCTTGGGGATCAGACGGCTCGTTCCTCGTCTCCGGATTCCGATGCTCGTCCTGGCTCTCTTTCCCCTCATGGTCCCGATCATCATCATCGCGCTCGGCGGATATCTTGCCATGGTGAAAGTCGGCCTCAACAACACCTACTGGGCCGCTATCATCCTGCACGCGATGCTTGGCCTGCCGTTTGTCGCGATCAGCGTGCTTTCCGCGCTTGAGGGTTTCGACCAGAACCTGTGGCGCGCCGCCGCCTCGCTCGGGGCTCGGCCGACCACGGCCTTCCGGCGTGTCATGCTGCCGATCATCCTGCCCGGCGTCGTGACCGGCGCCGTCTTTGCCTTCGCGATCTCGCTCGACGAGGTGGTTGTCGCGTCCTTCGTCACCGCGCCGGCGCAAAAGACGATTCCTCTGGTCATGTTCTCGGGCATCAAGGAAAATACTGGCCCCATAGTCACCGCTGCGGCGACTCTTCTGCTGGCTCTCTCGATCCTTTTCCTCGGCGCGATCGAGCTTTTGCGGCGCCGGAGCGAAAAATTGAGCGCCCGCCCGGTGGGAAAAACGTAACGGAGCGCCTGAAGGCGATGGCGGATACCCCGTTTGCAGTTGGAGACGAACCGACCGATCTCATTTCGCCGGTCCGCAAGGGTGGACGCACCCGCATCAATTCCATCTACCAGTGCTTGCGCGACCGCATCTGTTTCTTCGAATACCCTCCGAACACCGTGCTTCGGGAAGCTTCGCTGGCGCAGGAGTTCGGCGTCAGCCGGACGCCGATCCGCCAGATCCTCCAGATGCTGGAATCGGAGCGTCTGGTGGAGATCCGTGATGGCGTCGGCACGATCGTGACCGGGGTCGACTTCCGGAGGCTCCGGGACGTCTATGACCTGAGGCTTCGGCTCACGGAGCTGATTGGCGACTTCGGCAGCAAGCAAAGGGCGAGGGAAGCGGCATCGGAAATCGAGGAGCTGATCGAACGCACCGAGCACCTCAAGAGGGAACCTGATCTCAGGGCGTTTTGGGCGGTCGAAAGTGACCGTCACCGGCTGATCAACAGCCTCATCGCCAACGAGCCGCTCAGGGAGATCCACGACAGCCTCTACATACAGACATCCCGTGTCTGGTACGACATCGTGGAGAGCGTGTGGTCAGATGCACTGGAGGCGCTCTCGGCGGAGTTGCGGGAGCTGCAGCGCGCGCTGAACGTCGGGGACCTGCCCTCCATAGGGTTCGCGAGCCGCAACTACATCGCCTACGCCATGACGCGGCTGTCGCGACATTTCGACCCCGCCTGAGAGATCACGGTCGGTCAGCCTCCCGGCCGCTTGATGTGTGCCCGGATGGCGGAACGGGTATCGTCGACCCACCCGAAGCGGCGCGCATAATCTTTCATTGCCGAAAAGCTTGCGAGCCACTCGGCGTCCTTGTCCCGCCCGGCGAGCTTTATAAGAGCCGGCTCGCTGATCCATGCCACGCCGTCGCCTTCCATCTCGCCGAGCCCCGAGAGCGCAGCGGCGACCCGCGCCGCCGTCGTCTGTGGGTTTTCGACCAGAATTTCGAAGCGACGGAAGTCGTCCGTGCCTGTGAGGTTTGCCTTGCCGTGATTGTCGATGACGATGATCATGGGGTCACGCCGCGTGACGCGGTCTCTCCAAGTGGGTTAGGTCGCCGGACAGAGTACTCCTCCACTGCCTCAAATGGCCATGGCCGCGCGTCGTCCCTCGTAGCAGGCCTCGAAGAGGCTGCGCGGCGAGGCCGCATCGCCGACGATGGAAACATCCATCGACAGGTCTTCGGGGGTTTCGGCAAGGCCAGGCGTGGAGCGGCGGCTGCCGGCGAGCACCACGATGCCGACGTCCCGCACCTCGCGCTCCTCGTTGGTGAAGATGTTGAAGAGCGTGACGGTCCTCTCGCCGATCTCCTTGATGTAGGTGTTGGGCGTCAGGACGACGCCCGCTGCGTAGAGACGGGTTAGTACATAGGCGAACTGTCCATTGGGCTGCAGGCGGGGCGCGACCATCTGCCAGCGCGTGACGAGTTCCACGCCGGCTGCCTCTTCCGCCAGCATCTCGGCGATCCCCGCTGCTGCCGCCTGCCCATCCTCGTCCAGCAGCACGGCGCGGCCTTCGACTTGAGGTCGCTCATCGAGGAAGCGCTCGGGCGTATAGACGTGCGGCAAGTTCCATCCCGGAATCGGGGTGGAGAGGAAGCCCGTCGATCCTGTCGGCTCGAAGCGCGCGCCGGTGGCGACGATCGTCGCGTCGGCGCCCAGCGCCTCGATGTCGGCGACCGTCGGCTCCTGCCCGAGGCGGATGTCCACCTGCAGCTCGGCGAGACGCGCGGAAAACCAATCCGTGGCCCAGGCGTAGGATTCGCGCCCCGGCAATGCCGCAAGCTGTCGAAGGGCACCGCCGAGCTCCGCCTCGCGTTCGAAGAGGGTGACCCGGTGCCCCCTCATCGCGGCGACGCGCGCCGCTTCGAGGCCGGCTGGCCCGCCGCCAACCACCACGACGCGCCGGCCCTTGAGCGCCTTGAGATCGGCCTTCATGCCCCAGGTTGCTTCGCGACCTGTGGCGGGATTGATGACGCAGTTGACGCCCGACAGGATGCCTTCGAGGCAGTGGTTGCAGGCGATGCAGCGGCGGCTCATGTCCGCCCGGCCCTCGCGCGCATTGCGGGCGAATTCAGGCTCGGCGATATAGGTCCGCGCCGCCCCGACCATGTCCATGATACCTTCCGTCACGAGCCGCTCCGCCTCTGCCGGCTCCGTCATGCGGCCCGGGCAGCCGAGGAGCGCCGCATGGCGGATGGCCGGCCTCAAGGCGGCGATGAAGTCCTCGGCCGGCAGCGTCGGCACGAAGGAGGGCGCGATCATCAGGGGCGCGGTGTGCATGGTGCCGATATCGAGATCGAAGAAGTCGAGGAGCCGGGCCTCATCCAGCCGCTCGGCGACCTCTCCGAGCTCGTCGCTGCCGAGGCCCCCTGGCAGCAGCTCGTCGGTGTTGAGGCGGATCCCGATCGCGAAGTCGGCACCCGCGGCCTCGCGCGTCTCCTCGAGGATCTCCCTCAGGAACCGCATGCGGCCGCTGGCGTCGCCGCCATAGGCGTCCGTGCGCTTGTTGTAGAAGGGCGAGAGGAATTGCTCGACCAGCGCGCTGTGAGCGGCCTGGATCTCGACGCCGTCATAGCCCGCCGCCCTGGCGTTCCTGGCGGACCTCGCAAAGCCGGCGACGACGTCGCGGATCTCCATGACGCTCATGGCGCGGGGCACGGCATTCGACTCCACGGCTGGCGTGGAGGAGGGCGCGAGCAGGGGCTTGCGCGGGCCTCCGCGCTCCCAGCGCGGATCGGCATGATGGCCGCCGTGCCAGAGCTGCATGAAAAGCTTGGTGCCGTGCGCATGCACCGCCTCGGCGATGCGTGCGAAGTGCGGCACGGTCGCCTGGTCGAAGGCGGCGGCGACAGTCGCCGTCTGGTAGCCGAAGGCCGACCCTTCGGAGCTCGGATGAACGACGGTGGACTCCTGGATGATGAGACCGAGTCCGCCGGCCGCCCGCTCCGCATAGTAGTGGACGTGCCGGTCCGACGGCAGGCAGAACCCGGGACGGTTGGGGTCGGGAACCGCATAGCCGAGGCCGTGCGCCGTCATGTAGAGCCGGTTCGCGACCTCCACGGGGCCGACGCGCAGCGGCTCGAAGAGGCGCGGATAGTGCGGATTGCTCAAGGACCTGCGCCCAGGGCCGCTGCCGGCGCCAGGCTTTCGGCCTCGAGCTTGCGGCGGAAATTGGCGATTGTCTGGTTTATGAGCTGGCGCTGCGTCGTGCGGACGATGAGGCTGACGAGGGCGGCGAGCTTGCCAGTCACCTGCGATTCGACCGCCACGCGGCAGCGGGTCAGCGCCGGCCCGAGCGCGGTGAGCTCCACAAGGCCCGAAAGCGCGACATTGCGGCCCTCGGCCCGGAAAGTCAGTCCGCTGGGCGGTGTCCGCGTCAGGATCTCGCCGCTCAGCGTCAGCGTCTGGGCGATCATCCCCGCCTTCACCTGGACCTTCCAGGTCGAGTGGTCCTCGTCGATGACGTCGACGTGCTGAACGCCCGCGATCACATAGCCGATCTCGCCCACGTCGCAGATGGACTGGTAGACGTTTGCCGCGCCCGCCTCGACGTCGAACTCCTCCTCGACTCGGATCATCGGTGTTTCACTTCCAAAGAAAAAGGAGGTTCCGCGGCCGGGATCGCGGAACCTCAAGCTGTCACTGGCTCTCGATTTCCTTGTTCCACCGCTCGACCCAGGCCGGCCTCTCCTGGGCGATCAGAGCGTGATCGATGGACATCATGTTGTCGCCCGAGCCTTCCGGCGAGGCGATGATGGCGGCCATGTCGGACGGCAGCTTCGCCTTCTTGTTGGCGGGCATCCAGCCGAGCTTCTGGGCCATCAGCTCCTGCGCCTCGGTGCCGATGAAATAATTGATGAACTTCTCGGCCATGTCGGCATTCTTGGTGTTCTTGACGACGCTGATGGTCGTCTGGATGGCCGTCGTGCCCTCCTTCGGGAATACGAACTTCAGTGGAAAGCTGGTGCGCTGGACGTAAGAGTAGGTCTCGCTGTCCGTCCACACGCCGGCCCAGGCCTCCTCCTGTTGGAAGAACGGCGTCACGTCCGCCGTCGTGTCGAAGGTGAAGATGTTGGGCCGGATCTTCTTCATCTCGGCGAAGCCTGGATCGATGTTCTTCTCGTCGCCGCCGTTGGCGCGCGCCAGGATGGAGAGCAGGATCGGCGTGTAGCTGATCGAGATCGAGTTCACGACCACGTGGCCCTTGAGCTCCGGCCGCGCGAGGTCGCTCCAGCTTTCGGGCGTAGGGATGTTCTTCTGCTTGTAGATCTCGGGATTGAAGGCGATTCCGAGCCGGAAGAGGCCCCAGCCCACGCCGATGTGATCCTTGAAAACCGAAACCTCCTGCATGTCGGCGAGGTTCGGCAACTTCGCGGGATCGGTGGGCTGCACGAGGTCCATGCCCTTGGCCTGCACAAGCGGGCCGTCGTCGATACAGGCAAGGTCGATCTGCGGATCATCCTTCTGGGCCTGCAGCTTGGCGATGGTGCCGGGCGAGTTGCCGGTGAGGTAGGTGATCTTGGCGTCGAACTGCTTTTCGAAGCGCGGAATGATCTCGTCGCGGATGAAGGTTTCCGGCGCGCCCGGATAACAGGCAAGCACGAGGTTTGTGGCGGCCTGGACGCTGCCGCTCGCGAAAAGCGCGAGGGCGGCTGTCGTCAGAAGGCCGGCAGATAACGTCCGCAAGACCGACAAAGGCTTTCTCATGACTCCCTCCACTGTCGCCGCTTGTGAAAACGGGACGCCGGCTGACGGCATCCGTGCGGGCGCGCGGCGATCACGACCCGACTCCCATTGCCTGCGCGGGCTGCGGCGCAGCCAGCGCCGTGCCCTGTTTCAGTATCCGCTCCGAGCGGACGAGCCACGCCATCGCGACGAGCGTGAGCGCGGTCACGAGGACGAGCATCGAGGAAAGCGCGGTGAGCTGCGGATTGAGCGGCGAATAGCGCAGCGCGTCGAAGATGCGCACCGGCAGCGTCACCATGCCCGGCGTGTTGAGGAATATGGAGACCGCGGCATCGCCGAAGGACACGAGGAACGCCATGACCCAGCCTGCCGCGAGGCTCCAGGCCATCAGCGGGAAGGTGACGGCGGTGAAGGTCCGGCGGGGAGAGGCCCCGAGGCTGCGTGCCGCCTCCTCGAGCGTCCTGTCGATGGACCTCAAGCCCGTTGCGACGAGCACGACGGTATAAGGCGTGACGAGGACGAGGTGTCCGGCGAGCAGCCCGAGCGGCGAGGTGCCGAAGCCCATCCCCGTGTAGGACTGGAGTGCTGCGAAGCCGAGAACCGTTGCCGGCAGCATCATCGGGGAGACGACCAGCATCCAGAGCAGCACGTTGAGGCCCGAGCGGTGCCGCACCAGCGCAAGGCCCGCGAGCACGGCGATGATGACGGCGATGGTGGCGGAACCGGCGGCAATCGCGAGGCTGAGCAGGAAGGAGGAAAGCATCTCCGGCCGGTCGAACATCTGCCCGTACCAGCGCAGCGTCAGGCCCTTCGGCGGGAACACGACATATTGCGTCGTCGTGAGCGAGCCGATGGTGACTGCCACGATCGGCGCCAGCAGGAAGAGGATCGCCACCGCCATGTAGGCCCGGTGCAGGAGCGCCGCCCTGGGACCGCCGAGAGTATCGGCTACCGCCTGCGCCATCAGGCGGCCTCCGTCCTGCGCAGGGCCAGGTTTGTCCGCAGTGTCTCAAGGCCTCTCGCCCCCGTCAGCACGCCGGTGGTCACGATCAGCAGGATCACCGACATTGCCGCCGCGAAGGGCCAGTTGAGAAGCGACATGCCCTGCTCGTAGATGAGCTCCGACATGACCTTCACCTGCGGTCCCGCGATGAGTGCGGGCACGGCATAGGCGCTCATGGAAAGGGAGAAGACGATCAGGCTGCCGGTCGCCACGCCCGCGAGACTTAGCGGCAGCACGATGCGCAGGAACGCGCCCGTTCCCGTGGCGCCGAGGCTGCGGGCCGCCAGCACCAGGTTCCAATCGAGGTTCTGGAGCGGCGCGGCGACCGCCAGCACCATGAACGGCACGAGCACATGCACAAGACCGATAGTGAGGGTGAACTCGCGATAGATGAGCTTGATGGGCTCGTCGCTGAGCCCGAGGGCCATGATGATCTCGTTGATGACGCCCTTCGAGCCGAGGAGGATGAGCCAGCCATAGGCGACGACCACGGGGCTCGTGACCAGCGGGATCAGCAGGAAGATGAGCACCACCTGCCGCAACCAGCTGCGGCTGCGGGCGAGGAAGTAGCTGACCGGATAGCCTGCCACCGCGCAGATGACGGTGATGACCAGGCTGATCCGGATTGTCCTCCAGAGAACGCCCAGATAGTAGGAATCGGTGAGGAACTTCTCGTAGAAGCCGAAGTCGAAGGCGCTGATGGCGCCTTTCACGGGATCGAACCGGTCGAGGCTTCCGCGGAAGAGCTCCAGGACGGGCAGGGCGTAGATGACCGCATAGAGGACGATCGGTGCGCCCGCCAGCACCAGCCATTGCCGGATGCTGCCACTACTCACCTGCGGACTCATGAACCGGCGCCTCCCTGGAAGAGGACGACGCCGTCGCGCGGCCATTCGAGAACGACGCTGTCGCCCGCCTTGCCTGAGGCGGGGCGCTCGTTGAGAGACCAGGCCGAGAACGTTTGCTCTCCGACCTTGACATCGAACTGTGTTCGGTGGCCGAGATACTGCATGCGCTCGATGGTGCCGGTCACGCGCTCGTGGCTGTCGCGCGCGGCGCCCGGCGCGTCCAGCACCCGGATCTTTTCCGGCCTGATAAGCGCCTTCACGGCTCCCTCGAACGGCGAAGCGCTCGTCACCGCGATGGCGCCCATGCCTGGAACTTCGACGAGCGTCGCGCTGCCGTTGCGCCGCGCCGTTCCCGACAGGAGATTGGACTCGCCGACAAAATGAGCAACGAAGGGCGTGCGTGGCCGGTCATAGATCTCGCTCGGCGTTCCGACCTGCTCGATCCGCCCGCGATTCATCACCGCTATGCGGTCGGCGATCGCCATCGCCTCTTCCTGATCGTGCGTGACCATGACGGTGGCGATCTTGAGAGGCTTGAGCAGATCGAGAAGCTCGCCGCGCATCTCCTGCCTGAGGCGTGCATCGAGGTTGCTGAAGGGCTCGTCTAGCAGCAGGAGGCTCGGCTCGATCACGACGGCGCGTGCGAAAGCGATGCGCTGCTGCTCGCCGCCCGAGAGCTGCGCGGGTTTCTTGCCGGCAGCGGAGGAGAGCCGCACCAGCGACAGGGCGTCGGTGACCTTCTGCCGGACAGTAGCCTCCGGCATCGATCGCATGCGCAGCCCGAAGGCGATGTTGTCGTAGATGGTGAGGTGCGGGAAGAGCGCGTAGTTCTGGAACAGGATGCCGATGTTGCGCCGCTCCGGCGGCTGACCGGTGAGACCATGGCCGGCAAGCCGGACCTCGCCCGCATCTGGCCGGATGAAGCCCGCCACGACCCGCAAGCTCGTGGTCTTGCCGCAGCCCGAAGGCCCGAGCAGGCACAGGCGTTCGCCGTCGGAGACCTCGAAGCTCACATCGTCCAGGGCGCGGTAGTCCCCGTAGGTGACGGTGATGCTGAGGACCTCGAGGCGTCCCATGGAGGACCTATTGCGTGTAGGTGGCGGCGCGCACGCCCTTCGTGCTTTCGTCGGTCGCCTCCGCCGCTTCCCGGATGTCGGAGAGGAGTTTGTCCGTGCTGCGCTCATGGATCGGCGTGACGAGCAGGTGAAGGCTGTCCGGATTGGTCGGCTGCCGGTGAATGAACCATCCGCGCCGCGTGAGCTCGGCCGCCATGGCGGCCATGTCGCGTCCTTCGCCGGTGAAGGCGAAGAGATGCATGGCGGGCTTGCCCAACACGCGAAAGCCGGGGATGGATTCGATGCCGGCCTGAAGCTTGCGGGTGATGGAACGCATCTGCCTGTTGAGCCGCAGGTATCCCTCCTCGCCGAGGTATTGCATGATGGCCCACGCGGCAGCCACCACGCCGCCCGGGCGCGAGCCGGCCATGGTTGGCGTGCCGTAGGGACCACCGCTCCATTGGTTGAGCACGAAGCGGGAGAGTTCCTGCAGGGACTTGTCGCGGTAGAGAATGAGCGAACTGCCGCGCGCGGCAAACCCGTATTTGTGAAGATCCGCGGAGATTGTCGACACACCCGGGATCGAGAAGTCGAAGGGCGGGATGTCCTCGCCGAGCTTCTTCAGGAACGGTAGCGAGAATCCGCCGACGCAGGCGTCCGTGTGGAAATGGATGCCGCGGCGGAGCGCCAGCCCTGCGAGATCTGCGATGGGGTCGATCGTGCCGAAGGGATAGTTGGGGGCCGAGCCGATGATGACGATGGTGTTCTTCGTGATAGCCTTCTCGGTCGCCGAGACGTCCGCGACATAGTTGGATGTGAGCGGGGTCACCACCGGCTTGATGCCCAAGACGTCGGCAGCCTTCCAGAAGGCCGGGTGGGCGCTCCGCGGCAGGATCATCTCGGGTGCTGTAACCTCCGGCCGCTCGGCACGCGCCCGCTCGCGCGCGCAGCGAATGCCCATGAGCACGCTCTCGCTCCCGCCTGACGTGATGTTGCCGACCGCCGTGTTGCCGCCGCCCAGGAGCTCGCAGGCGGAAGAGAGGATGTCGCTCTCGAGCTTGGCAAGGCTCGGGAACATGCCGCCAGCGCCGAGGCCGTTGGTGGCGATGAACAGCGAATAGGCGTCCTGGAGCATCGCAAGATGGCCTTCGTCCACGCCGTAGACGAGGAAGAAGGTGCGGCCGTCTTCCCAGCGGCCGTCCTTCTGCATGCTCGCGTGCAGGGCTCGCATGACGTCCTGGTGCGACTTTCCATTGCTAGGGAGCTTCATCGACCAATTCCCTTTCCTTCAGGCGGCAGTCCAGCCGCCATCGACCGCGAGGACAGAGCCGGTGACGTAGCTACCGGCTTCCGACGCCAGGAAAACGACGGGACCAACGAGCTCCTCCGGCCGCCCGCGGCGGCCCATGGGTGTGCGGGCCCGCACCCAGGCCTCGACCTTCTCGCCCGGACCGCTCTTGCCGTCGTCGCGGGACATGGGCGTCATGTAGCCGGGCGCGATCGCGTTGACGCGCACCCCGTGCGGTGCCCATTCCACCGCGAGCATCCGCATGAGCTGGTTTACGCCACCCTTCGAGGCGCCGTATGGCAGGTTGTCCGCCGCGCCGACCGAGGCGTAGATGGACGAGTTCATGATGATCGAGCCCGAACCCTGGGCCAGCATCACGCGGCCCACGGCCTGGCTGCACAGGAAGTAGCCCTTGAGGTTGGTCCCGAGGATGCGGTCCCACTCCGCCTCTTCGTAGTCTATGGCCGGCTGGTTGCGGTCGATCCCAGCATTGTTCACGAGAATGTCGATCCGGCCCCAACGGGCGCGGGCGCGATCGATCAAGGCGTCGACGTCTTCCTTGCGGGAAACGTCGGCCTTCATGGCCTCCGCGCCGCCTCCCTCGGTTCGGACTTCTTCCACCAGCTCCTCGATCTCGGCCGGCGAGCGGCTCGTGACGAGGATGTCGGCACCGTGCCGTGCGAGGCCCATCGCGATGGTGCGGCCGAGGCCGCGTCCTGCGCCGGTGACGATGGCGACCTTGCCCGACAGATCGAAGAGCTGCTGCACGGCGTCCTCCCGAAGGCCCGGACGTTCCCATGGAATCCTTCGGCGAGTCAACGTTATTTTGCGGAAACAGCAATTTCTGCTACATTGAATTGCGAATTTCGCAAATCAGCAGATCGAAGCTTGCGATAGCGGGGAAATATGGGCGCTGCCAGAAAGACGCGATCGAACGAGATCACCGACATCGACGTTGAGATCATCCGCTGCCTGAACCGGGACGCCCGAAGCTCGGTGAGCAAGATGGCCGAGGAACTGGAGATGCCGGAATCGACCGTCCGGCACCGTCTCAACCGGATGATCGAGGAGGGGATGATCGAATTCACGGCGGTGCCGAACCCGCTCCATCTCGGCTATCAGATCTGGGCGATCATGGAGATCCAGGCGAAGCTCGCCGCGGTGCGCTCCATTGCCCGTGAGCTCGCGAAGTCGCCCGAGGTCTATTTCGTCAGCATCACAACCGGGACCTATGACATCCTGATCGGAGCGGTGTTCCGGTCGAACGACGAGCTTCTGAAGTTCATGACCGACAGGCTGCCGCGCATCCCCGGCATCGAGCGCACGCGCACGGCGACCGTGCTCGAC
>JBFXDI010000050.1:0-26025 GCA_050181295.1 Parvibaculaceae bacterium
GGCCAGATCGAGCCGGGCTCGGGCGGCCGCCGCATCGCGGTCCTGGGCGACATGCTGGAGCTTGGAGACGAGGCGGAAGCCTTCCATGTGGGTCTCGCACCGGTGCTGAAGAGCGTGGGGACGGATGCCGTCTTCGCCTGCGGGCCGAATATGCGCCACCTCATGGAGGCGATGCCGGCCGAGCGGCGCGGCGCCTATGCCGAGACTTCGGGAGGCCTCGAGGGGCCGCTGCTGGCGGCGCTCCGCAAGGGCGACGTCGTGATGGTGAAGGGATCGCTCGGCAGCCGCATGGGGCCGCTCGTGGACGCGATCCGGGAACGCTACGGAAAGCACTGACGCGGGGATCCGCGGGGGACTTGGGAACAGGGGAATGCTTTATCACTTGTCGGTGGCGTTCGCGGATCAGGTGTCCGCGCTCAATGTCCTGCGCTACATCACCTTCCGCACCGGCGGAGCGATCATGACGGCGCTCTTCTTCGTCTTCATGTTCGGCCCCTGGATCATCTCGCTGCTGCGCGTGAAGCAGGGGCGCGGGCAGCCCATCCGCACGGACGGGCCGGAACGGCATCTGATCGAGAAGCAGGGCACGCCCACCATGGGCGGGCTCATGATCCTGTCAGGCATCGTGGTGGCGACCCTGCTTTGGGCCGATCTCTCCAACCTCTATGTCTGGGCGGTGCTGTTCGTGACGCTGGGCTTCGGCGCCATCGGCTTCTATGACGACCTCCTGAAGGTCACGCGCTCCTCCCACAAGGGCTTCTCCGGCCGGGTGCGGCTTCTGGTCGAGGCGTTGATCGCCGGGCTCGCCGCCTACATCTTCATGCGGATCGGCAACCCCGCGATCTCGAGCGCCCTCACCTTTCCCTTCCTCAAGGACGCGCTCCTGCAGCTCGGGCTGCTTTTCATTCCGTTCGCTGCGCTGGTGATCGTGGGCGCGGGCAATGCCGTCAACCTGACGGACGGCCTCGACGGCCTCGCCATCGTGCCGGTGATGATCGCCGCGGCGAGCTACGGTCTCATCGTCTATCTGGTCGGCAACGCTGTCTTCGCCGAATATCTCCAGATCCATTTCGTGCGCGGCACGGGCGAGCTGGCGATCATCTGCGGCGCTCTCCTGGGGGCGGGACTGGGCTTCCTGTGGTTCAACGCGCCTCCGGCCATGATCTTCATGGGCGACACAGGTTCCCTTTCTCTCGGAGGCGCGCTTGGCGCCATCGCGGTCGCCGCCAAGCACGAGATCGTGCTCGTGATCATCGGCGGCCTCTTCGTCCTGGAGACGGTGTCGGTCTTCGTGCAGGTCATCTCCTTCAAGCTCACCGGCAAGCGCGTCTTCGCCATGGCGCCGCTGCACCATCATTTCGAGCAGAAGGGCTGGCGCGAGCCGACCATCGTCATCCGCTTCTGGATCATCGCCGTGGTGCTGGCGCTTTTCGGCCTCGCCACGCTCAAGCTGAGGTGAGACGTGTTCCCGGCGCGCCACTTCAGCGGACGGACGGTCGCGGTCTTCGGGCTGGCGCGCTCGGGACTCGTCTGCGCGCAGGCGCTGGTGGCGGGCGGCGCACGCGTCATCGCCTGGGATGATTCCGCCGCGGCTCTCGCGACCGCGCGAGGTGCCGGGCTCCCGGTCTCCGACCTGCGCGAGGTGGATTTCTCGACCCTCGACGCGCTGATGCTGAGCCCGGGCGTGCCGCTGACCCATCCCTCGCCGCACTGGACCGTGCAGCGCGCGACCGCCGCTGGCATCGAGATCATCGGCGACACGGAGGTCTTCTGCCGCGAGATCGAGGGCTCGGGCGCAAGGCTTGTCGCCATCACCGGCACCAACGGCAAGTCCACCACCACCGCGCTGACCGGCCATGTGCTGAGGAGCGCCGGGCTCGACGCCGAGACCGGCGGCAACATCGGCACCGCCGTCTTCCTGCTGTCGGCGCCGCATGCAGGCCGCGTCTACGTTCTGGAGATGTCGTCCTACCAGATCGACCTGACGCCGAGCCTGAAGCCCGATGCGGGCGTGCTCCTCAACCTCGCCCCCGACCATCTCGACCGCCACGGCACCATGGAGCACTATGCCGAGGTCAAGGCGCGCCTCTTCGCCCGCCAGACGGCGAGCGATACGGCCGTCATCGGCATCGACGACAAGTGGTCGGCGGCGATCGCGGGCGATGTGCGCGGCCAGGCGAGGCTCGTGCCCGTTTCGGTTCAGCGGTCGCTCGAGGACGGCGTCTCGGCATCGGGCGGCGTGCTCGAGGACCGGCGCGGCGGAAGGGTCATCGCGAGCATCGACCTCAAGGGCATGCGGGCGCTGCGCGGACGCCACAACTGGCAGAACGCCTGCGCCGCCTATGCCGCCGCTTCGGCTCTGGGCATGACGGCCGAAGCCATTGCTGCCGGCATGACGACCTTTCCCGGCCTTGCCCACCGCATGGAAGAGGTCGGACGCCTGGGCCCGATCCTCTTCGTCAACGATTCCAAGGCGACCAATGCCGACGCCGCGGCGCGCGCCCTCTCCTCCTTCGATCCCATCTACTGGATCTTGGGCGGACGGGCGAAATCCGACGGCATCGACGCGCTTGCGCCCTACTTCCCGCGCATCGCCCGCGCCTATCTCGTCGGCGAGGCCGCGACCTCCTTCGCGCGCGTGCTCGACGGCAAGGCGAAGTGGTCGGACTGCGGCACCATCGAGCGAGCCGTCGCCGCCGCGGCGAAGGACGCCGAGGCCGAAAGCCGGAAGGACGCGGTCGTGCTCTTGTCGCCCGCCTGCGCGTCCTTCGACCAGTATCCGAATTTCGAGGTCCGCGGCGAGGTCTTCTGCGAAGCCGTGAAGGCGCTCGCCGGCATCCGTTACACGAGAGGGGAGCTCTCCTGATGCTCATCAGCCGCACCGACCGGGGCCTGCTCGCCAACTGGTGGTTCACCGTGGACCGCCCGCTCATCACCGCCGTGCTCATGCTCATGGCGGCGGGCGTGCTCTTCTCGATGGCTGCGAGCCCGCCAGTCGCCGAAAGGCTCGGCCTCCAGAACTTCCACTTCTTCGAGCGACAGCTCCTCTTCCTAGCGCCGGGCGTCCTGATCCTCTTCGCGACGTCCATCCTCAATCCTGACCAGGCGCGCCGCTTTTCCCTGTGGACTCTCGCCGCCTGCTTCGTGCTGATGCTCGTCGCTCTCAAATACGGTCCCGAGATCAAGGGCGCGCATCGCTGGATCGACATCGGCTCCTTCAACCTGCAGCCTTCCGAGTTTGCCAAGCCGGCCTTCGTGGTGGTGACGGCGTGGCTCCTTTCGGAGGGTGTGCGGCGTGGCTCTTTCCTCTGGAAACTTGGCTCCTGGGCCGTCTTCGGGTCTTTCCTGGCGCTTCTCGCCCTGCAGCCGGACTTCGGCCAGGCGGTGCTCGTCTGCGGCGTCTGGGGCGTGATGCTGCTGATCTACGGCGTGCCCTGGACGCTGATGTTCGGGCTGGCTGGCGTGGCCCTCGCTGGCGCCTATGGCGCCTATGCGACGCTCCCCCATGTCGCCTCGCGCGTGAACCGCTTTCTCGATCCCGACAAGGGCGACACGTTCCAGGTGGACACGGCGCTGAAGGCGCTCGAGAACGGCGGCGCCTTCGGCACCGGGCCAGGCGGCGGCTCCGCCAAGCACATCCTGCCCGACGCCCATACCGACTTTATCTTCGCCGTCATCGGCGAGGAATACGGCTTCGTCGCCTGCCTGGTGCTGATCGCGCTCTTCTTCTTCATCGTCACGCGTGTCCTCAATCGGGCGCGCAACGAGTCAAACCCCATGGTCGTCCTGGCGCTCACCGGCCTCTCCGCCATCTTCGCCCTGCAGGCGATGATCAACATGGCCGTCAACGTGTCGCTGCTTCCCGCCAAGGGCATGACGCTGCCCTTTATCTCCTATGGCGGCTCCTCGCTCCTCGCCACCGCCTTCGCCATGGGGCTGATCCTCGCCTTCGCGCGCCGACGTCCGCGCGCCTCCATGCCCACCGGGGCCTTTCCCGGCCTGGCCGCGGCGGAGTGACGGGAAGGCCGATGGCACTTGATCTGCGCATGGCGCGTCGGGGAACGGTCGTCCTCGCGGCGGGCGGCACCGGGGGCCACCTCTTCCCCGCCCAGGCGCTGGGCGAGGAACTGGTCAAGCGCGGCTATGTCGTGCACCTGATGAGCGACGAGCGGGCCCGCGCCATGGGGAACCGTTTTCCCGCCGCGCAGATGCACGAGGTTCCATCCGCCACCCTGACGCTCAGGCGTCCCTGGAAGCTGCCGGGCCAGGCGCTGCGTCTTATGAAGGGGCTCAAGGCGGCGCAGGCACTTCTCGCCCAGATCGCGCCCAGCGCCATCGTGGGCTTCGGGGGATACCCTTCCGTGCCTCCGCTGCTCGCGGCGGCCCGGATGAAGCTCCCGATCTGCCTGCACGAGCAGAATGCCGTCATGGGTCGCGCCAACCGGCTGCTCGCCCGCCGCGCGACCCTTATCGCCTCCTCCTTCCCGGAGATCGCCAATCTCGCGCCGGCCCTCAAGGCGAGGGTCGCCATGACCGGCAATCCGGTGCGCGAGGACGTGCTGCGGGCGGCCGACCGGCCCTACGAAGCTCCGGCAACCGACGGGGAGTTCCGCCTGCTGGTATTCGGCGGCAGCCAGGGCGCGCAGTTCTTCTCGCGCCTCATGCCGGACGTGCTGAAGGAGATGACGTCGCCCGTGCGCAGGAGCCTCGTGCTCGTGCAGCAATGCCGGCCCGAGGACCTCGACGGCATGCGCCGCGCCTGCGACGCCCTCGGCGTCCGGGCGGAACTTCAGCCCTTCTTCAGCGACCTTCCCCGGCGCATCGCCGAATCCCATCTGGTGGTCTGCCGCTCCGGCGCCACCAGCGTGGCCGAGCTGTCGGTGATCGGGAGACCCGCCATATTGGTGCCGCTGCCGCATTCCATCGACAACGACCAGCTCCGCAATGCCGAGGCCTTCGCGCGGGCAGGTGCCGGCTGGCTGATGCGGCAGGAGGAGTTCGGACCCTCCGATCTTGCCGCCGTCGTCACCCGGCTGCGCTATAACAGGAGCGAGCTTGGCCGCGCCGCCGCCGCCGCCCGCGCCCGCGCCGTTCCCGACGCGGCTGTACGGCTTTGCGACCGGCTCGAGGTCATCATGGACGGCGCGGCGAGCGACACGAGCATCAGCTTTGGCGCAGAAAGGACCTGAAGGCATGAAACTTCCGCGCAGCGTTGGACCCATCCACTTCGTCGGCATAGGCGGCATCGGCATGAGCGGCATCGCCGAGGTGATGAAGACACTCGGCTACGAGGTCCAGGGCTCCGACCTTTCCGACAACTACAATGTCGCCCGGCTGCGCAAGAGCGGCGTGACGGTGCAGATCGGCCATAAGGCCGAGAACATCGGCCGGGCGCAGGTGATCGTCATCTCCTCGGCGGTGAGGCCGGACAATCCCGAGGTGGTGGAGGCCCGCCGCCGCTTCCTGCCGATCGTGCGGCGCGCCGAGATGCTCGCAGAGCTCATGCGCTTCAAGTCCTGCGTCGCGGTCGGCGGCACGCACGGCAAGACCACGACCACCTCGCTGGTCGCCGCCCTCCTCGACTCGGGCGGGCTCGATCCGACCGTCATCAACGGCGGCATCATCAACGCCTACGGCACCAACGCGCGGCTCGGCAAGGGCGACTGGATGGTGGTCGAGTCGGACGAGTCGGACGGGACCTTCGTCAAGCTCCCGGCCGACGTCGTCATTGTGACCAACATCGATCCCGAGCACCTCGACCACTATGGCAGCTTCGACGCGGCGCGCGCCGCCTACCTCGCCTTCGTCGAGAACATCCCCTTCTACGGCTTCGCCGTCATGTGCATCGACCATCCGGAGGTGCAGGCGCTGATCGGGCGCGTGCAGGACCGGCGCATCATCACCTACGGCCACAGCCCGCAGGCGGACGTCCGCCTCGTGGCGGGCGCGTTCGTGGACGGCGAGAGCCGCTTCTCCATCCACATCTCCAATCGCCGCACTGGGAGAGCGTCCGTCATCGACAATCTCTCGCTTGCCATGCCCGGCGACCACAACATCCTCAACGCCACCGCCGCCGTCGCGGTAGCCCAGGAGCTCGGGATTTCCGTCGATGCCATCCGCCAGGGTCTGAAGGGCTTTTCCGGCGTCAAGCGCCGCTTCACCCGCACAGGCGTCCACAACGGCGTCACCATCTATGACGACTACGGCCACCATCCCGTGGAGATCGCCGCCGTGCTCGCCGCCGCCCGCCGGGTGACGCAGGGCCGAGTGGTGGCCGTTGTGCAGCCGCACCGCTACACCCGCCTGTCGAGCCTCTTCAGTGAGTTCTGCACCTGCTTCAACGATGCCGACACGGTGATTGTCGCGCCGGTCTATGCGGCGGGCGAGGCGCCAATCGAGGGCGCAAGCCATGACGCCCTCGCACTCGGCCTCGCCGACCGCGGCCATCGGCATGTTCTGAAGATCGAGCGGCCGGAGGAGCTGGCGGGCCTCATCCGCGACAACACGCGCGAAGGCGACATCGTCATCTGTCTCGGCGCCGGCACCATCACGCAGTGGGCGCACGCGCTCCCCCTCGAGCTTGCGGCGCTGGACAGTGCAGCCGCCAAGGTCAACGGCCGCAAGGGCGCCGCATGAGCCTTCTCGACGGCGAGCGCCTGCTCGCCCGCCTGCCGGCCGTGCGCGGCCGGCTGCAGCCTGACACCCCGCTCGCCGATCTGACCTGGTTCCGTTCCGGCGGGCCGGCGGAAGTGCTGTTCTCGCCCGCCGACGAGGAGGACCTCGCGGCGTTCCTTGCCGCGACGCCGGAGGATATCCCGGTCGTGCCGATTGGGGTGGGATCGAACCTCCTGGTTCGCGACGGCGGCGTGCCGGGTGTCGTGATCCGGCTGGGACGGGGATTTTCGGGACTTTCCGTCGAAGGCCTGCGGATCCGTGCCGGCGCAGCGGTTCCCGACGTACGCGTCGCCCGCTACGCCCTCGACCATGGTATCGCGGGATTAACCTTTCTGAGAGGTATACCGGGCACCATCGGCGGCGCGCTGCGGATGAACGGGGGCGCCTACGGGCGCGAGACCAAGGATGTCCTGGTGTCCGCGCGCACCGTGGACCGGAGTGGGGTTTTGCGCGTGTACGAGAATGCCGAGATGGGCTTCGCCTATCGCCGATCCGGCGTGCCCGAGGGCACCATCTTCCTCGAGGCCCTGCTTCAGGGAGAAACGGGCGAGCGGGAGGTGATCGCGGGCGAGATGGAGGCCATCACCTCGGCGCGCGAAGCCACCCAGCCGATCAAGAGCCGCACCGGCGGCTCGACCTTCAAGAATCCGCCCGGCCAGAAGGCCTGGCAGCTCATTGATGCCGCCGGCATGCGCGGCTTCTCCATCGGCCCCGCCAGGGTCTCCGAGCAGCACTGCAACTTCCTCATCAACGAAGGCGGCGCCACGTCCGCCGAACTGGAGGCGCTCGGCGAGACCGTGCGCCGGCGGGTGAGGGAGACGGCGGGCGTCGAGCTCGAATGGGAGATCAAGCGCATCGGCGTCGAAGCCGCCGGCGGTTCGCGATGATCGACCCCCGCAACACCCATGTGGCCGTTCTCATGGGCGGCTGGTCCGCGGAGCGCGAGGTGAGCCTCGCGAGCGGCAATGCCTGCTCCGACGCGCTCCGGGAGGCCGGCTTCCAGGTCACTCCAATCGATGTCCGTCGGGACATTGCCAACGTGCTGCTCGAGCTCATGCCCGACGTCGTCTTCAACGCGCTGCACGGCAAGTGGGGCGAGGACGGCAATGTGCAGGGCATCCTCGAGACCATCCAGATTCCCTACACCCACTCCGGTGTGCTCGCCTCCGCCATGGCGATGCACAAGGAGAAGTCTAAAATCCTGTTCCGCGCGGCCGGATTGCCGGTTGCCGAGAGCCGTATCGCCGATCTGGAAACCGTCGCCACAAGCCACATCCTGCCGCCGCCCTATGTCATCAAGCCGATCGCGGAAGGCTCGAGCGTCGGCGTCAGGATCGTGCCCCACGGCTCCAACGCCCCGCTCGCGGAACTCGCCTCGCAGGGGGAGCTTTACGGCCACAAGGTCATGGTCGAGCGCTACGTGGCGGGCCGCGAGCTCACCTGCGCGGTCATGGGCGATGTGGCGCTCGGCGTCATCGACATCGTGCCCACCGCCGGCTTCTATGACTACACCGCGAAATATGTGCCCGGCGGGTCGACGCACGTGCTCCCGGCGGAGATCCCGAATGAGATCTACCGTAAGGTGCAGCAATGCGCGCTGGACGCGCACATGGCGCTCGGCTGCAAGGGCGTGAGCCGGTCGGACTTCCGCTACGACGACCGGCCGGGCTCCGACGGCGAGCTCGTGATCCTCGAGGTCAACACGCAGCCCGGCATGACCGGAACCTCCCTCGTGCCGGAGATCGCCGCCCACGCAGGGCACAGCTTCACCGAACTCGTGACCTGGATGGTTCAGGATGCCTCGATCAACCGCTGAAACGGCTTCTCCGCCTGCGGCATCCGGGCGCTCCCGCCGGCCGCGCCGCTGGGACAAGCCGCTCGGCATGCGAATCCTTGCGCGGCTCGGCGGCATTGCGTTCCTCGCCCTCACCATAACCTACGGGCTCATCGAGGGAGAGCATCTCCAGACCTTCGACGGACAGCGCTACGATCCGGCGGGCCGCATCGCGAGCTACTTCGGCTATGCCGCCGACGACATCCGCATCAGCGGCCTCAAGTGGCAGAAGCCGGCGGCCGTGCTGGCGGCGGTCGGCGTCAGGCCGCATGGCGCGCTCATCGGCTTCGACCCGTCCAATGCGAAGCGACTGCTCGAGAACCTCGACTGGGTCGAGAGCGCGCAGGTGCAGCGCCTGTTCCCCAACCAGCTCGAGATCCACGTGGTGGAGCGCGAGCCTTTCGCGGTCTGGCAGCGGGACGGCGCCTTCTATGTCATCGACAGTTCCGGCGCCGCGCTTTCGAGCGTCTCGCCCGCCGAGCTCGCCGACCGCATCGTGGTGACCGGCGAAGGGGCGCAGCGCAAGGCGGCGGAACTCGTTAACCATCTGGAAGCCCACCCCGCGCTAAGGTCGCACCTGCGGGCGGCCGCGCGGGTGGGAGACCGACGCTGGACGCTCTACCTCACCGGCAATGTGAAGGTGCTCCTGCCCGAGACGGGCATCGACGAGGCGCTGACGGCCCTGGAGGGCCTTCAGACGCGGACGGCGCTGCTCGACAAGGGCGTCAAGAGCATTGACCTGCGTCTGGAGGGAAGCGCCGTGATCACGCCTATCGACGTTCCCGAGAACAAGAGGGATGCGCTGGTGGCGAGCCGCCGATAGGCGGCGCGAGGTTGAGAACGGGGCCGTGCCGGGGTGAGTAGCTTGGTCAGGATTTGAGAGTCGCATGAAGGTCGTTCCGCTCAAGCCGCAAGGCGCCTCTGCGCGCGGCAAAGCTCCGGAGAAATCGGGCCTGATCGCTGCCCTCGATGTCGGCAGCAACAAGGTCTGCTGCCTCATCGCGCGGGTCTCTCCCTCCAGGCGCAAGCTTCCAGGCGCACGCAACGAGCACGAAATCCGCATCATCGGCGTCGGCCATCATGCCTCCCGCGGCGTGCATGGAGGCGCCGTCACCGATCTCGACGAGGCCGAGCGTGCCATCCGGCTCGCGGTCGACGCCGCCGAGCGCATGGCCGAGGTCACGATCTCGGAGGTCTTCGTCAACGTCTCGGGCGGGCGGCCTCAATGCCAGCGCTACGCCGGCGCCATTGGAATCACAGGCCAGACGGTCACCGAGGCGGATGTTGCCGCCCTCCTCAACGGCACCATCGAGCGGATAGACCCCGGCAAGCGCATCATCCTGCACGCGGCGCCGATGAAGTTCGACCTCGACGAGGCCAAGGGCGTGCGCGACCCCGTCGGCATGTACGGGGAGAACCTGTCGGCCGACCTCAACGTGGTGACGATCGAGCCCAACGCGGCGCGCAACCTGGCGCTCGTGGTCGAGCGCTGCCATCTGTCCATCGCCGGCCTCGCGGCGGCGCCCTATGCCTCCGGGCGCGCGGTGCTGGTCCAGGATGAGCAGGAACTGGGCGTGACGCTCATCGAGATGGGCGCCTCGACGACCAGCATCGCCGTCTTCTCGGAAGGCCATCTCATCCATTCCGACGTGATCCCGATCGGCGGCCGGCACATCACCAACGATCTCGGCTGCGGACTCTCCACGACACTCGCCCACGCCGAGCGCCTGAAGACGCTGCACGGAAGCGCCCTGCCCTCGGTCTGGGACGAGCGCGAGATGCTGAGCGTGCCGCTCGTCGGCGAGCGGGGCGCCGAGACGGTGCAGAAGATTCCACGCTCGATGCTCACCCGCATCATCCAGCCGCGCATCGAGGAGATCTTCGAGATGGTCGGCGAGCGCCTGGCGGCGACGCCCGCCACGGACCGCATCGCGCGCCGCGTCGTGCTCACGGGCGGCGCGAGCCAGCTCACGGGCGCCCGCGAAGTCGCCGCGCAGGTGCTGGACCGGCATGTGCGTCTCGGCAGCCCGCATCCCCTGCCGGGCCTGCCGGAGGCCGCGCAGAACCCGAGCTTCGCCGTGGCCGTCGGCCTGCTGCACTATGGCGTCAAGCCGGACCACGGCATCATCGCCCTGCCCTCGACGCGCAAGGGCCCGATGCCGGCCTACCTCAAGCGTGTCGGCCGCTGGTTCAAGGGCTCCTGAGACCAGATCGCTGGCCCTGACGCGCGCGAGGTGCTAGATCGGCCCCGCGCAAGAAGGAGGGCCGATCTTGAACGACAAGCAGCGCACCGCCACCCGTACCGAGACCGACAGCTTCGGGCCCATCGAGGTGTCGGCGGACCGCTACTGGGGCGCCCAGACCGAGCGTTCGCGCGGCAATTTCCGCATCGGCGGGCAGCGCATGCCTAAGCCCCTGATCCGGGCCTTCGGCATCGTGAAGAAGGCGGCCGCGCTCGCCAACGAGGAGCAGGGCTCGCTCGACCCGAAGCTCGCCCGTGTCATCGCGGACGCCGCGCAGGAAGTCATCGACGGCAAGCTCGACGACCATTTCCCGCTCGTCGTCTGGCAGACAGGCTCCGGCACCCAGACCAACATGAACGCCAACGAGGTGATCTCGAACCGCGCCATCGAGAAGCTGGGCGGCGTCATGGGGTCGAAGAAGCCCGTGCATCCGAACGACCACGTGAACCGGTCGCAGTCCTCCAACGACTCCTTCCCGACCGCCATGCACATCGCGGCCGTCGAGGAGGTTTACGGCCGGCTGATCCCGGCGCTGAAGCATCTCCACAAGGCGCTCGACAGGAAGGCGAAGGCCTGGGCGAAGATCGTCAAGATCGGCCGCACCCACACGCAGGACGCGACCCCGCTCACGCTCGGCCAGGAGTTCTCCGGCTACGCCATGCAGATCGCGCTCGGCATCGAGCGCGTGAAGGGATCTCTTCCGCGCCTCTATCCGCTGGCGCAGGGCGGCACCGCCGTCGGCACCGGCCTCAACGCGAAAAAGGGCTTCGACCGCAAGTTCGCCGCTCAGGTGAAGAAGATCACCAGGCTCCCCTTCGTGACGGCGCCCAACAAGTTCGAGGCACTGGCGTCCCACGACGCCATGGTGGAGCTGTCGGGGGTGCTCAACACGCTGGCCGCAAGCCTTTTCAAGATCGCCAACGACATCCGCTTCCTGGGCTCGGGCCCCCGTTCGGGGCTGGGCGAGCTTTCGCTGCCCGAGAACGAGCCCGGCTCTTCCATCATGCCCGGCAAGGTCAATCCGACTCAGTGCGAGGCGCTGACCATGGTCTGCTGCCAGGTGATGGGCAACCACGTGTCGGCGACCATCGCCGGCAGCCAGGGCCACTTCGAGCTCAACGTCTTCAAGCCCGTCATCATCTACGACGTGCTGCAGTCGGTCGAGCTCTTGTCGGACGCCATGGTGAGCTTCACGGACAATTGCGTGGTGGGCATCGAGCCCAATCGGCGCACCATCTCGGAGCTCGTCTCCCGTTCGCTCATGCTGGTGACGGCGCTCGCGCCCTCGATCGGCTACGACAAGGCGGCGGAGATCGCCAAGGCCGCGCACAAGAACGGCACGACGCTGCGCGCGGAAGCCTTAAGGCTCGGCTACGTCGATGCCAAGGAGTTCGACCGCATCGTGCGCGCCGAGCAGATGGTCGGGCCCGACTGATGGCGGAGGGACCGCGCAAGCGCTCGCTGACGCTCGCCGGCCATCGCACGAGCATATCGCTGGAGCCGGAATTCTGGGACGCGCTGCAGGCCATCTGCCGCGCCGATGGTCGGACGCTGACCTCCCTCGTGCGGGAGATCGACGAAGTCCGAGGAGCGCGCAACCTGTCGAGCGCGCTCCGGGTCTTCATCCTCGCGCGCGCCGTCGAGGGCCGGCTTGAGCGCGCCCCGGTTGCCGAGCCGACAAGCTGAAGAACTCACCGGAGAGTGGGGTCGCGGACGGTTGCGCGGTTGCGATTGTCGGACGAGGAGTTGGGGAACAGGAAGCGCGGCCATCGCGGGCTCGTCTGGACAGGCCCCAGCGACTGCGGCAGCACGATCGGGCCTGACCGCTGCTCGGCCTGGGCGCGCGACGCGGCCGGCTTGCGCCGTGGCGTGGGCACGTCGGTCTTGGCCTCGGGCTGAGGCTCGGCAAGTACCGGCTCCTGGGCTGGTGCGGGCTGCGGGTCCGTCTGCTCGATCCCGCTCCGCTGGTCCGGTGTCGGCTCCGTGAACGGCAGCGGCTGCAGGTCCTCAAGTCTCGGCGGCGCTTCCTGTTCGAGCGTCCTGCGCGCCTCGAGCTGCCTGAGCTTCCTGCCCGCTTCCGTCTCGTTTTCCTCGCGCTGCTGCTGCTCGAGCCGGAACTGCTCTTCCTCCTTGAGGAGCTGCTGCTCCTGGCGCTGCAGCTCCTCGAGACGGTCGATGCCTTCCTGGAGAACCTTGACGGCGAGCTGCGACTTGAGCTCCTGCGTGTTGCTCGAAGGCTGGAGTGCGGAGGGCGGGCCGGCATAGGCGAGCTCGAAGGGAGGCAGGCCCGGCGGCTCCAGGAGCGCGACCGTCAGCCCGATGTCGATCTCGCCGGACCCCACCTCCGCCACGAGACGCATGTCTCCGGTCATGCCCTTGCCGGCGACGGCAAGCTGGCTTCCCGTCAGGGCGCCGTTGGCAAGCGTGAGGCTGCCTTTGCCGCCGATGAAGGCAACATCGCCGGAACGGAGCGATTGCGTGAGCAGTCGGTCGACGTCGGCGGGGGTCCGGGCCTGCGGAAGGTCGCGGCCGAAGGCCTGCGGATCGACACGCTTCAGCGTTCCCTCCGGAAGCTCGTACTCGCCCTGCGCCGACATGGCGGCAATGAGCCCCGCAGGCGTGCGCCCGTTGCCGGTGAAGGCCAGCTTCAGCGCGGCTTCGGCCTCGATGACCGGATCGCCCTGATCCGTATGCAGCAGCCTCGAAAGATCGAGCCGATCCTCGAACGAACCGCTGACGGCCGCCCCGTCCTCCGCAAGCTTCGCCACGAGCTGCAGCCGCGCGGGCGTCTCGGTCGCGCCCTTGCCGTCCGCTTCCAGGCTGAGCACCCCATCGCCCAGCCGCAGCCTCAGGGTCGCGTCCCCTAGCTCGAGGCCCTCCACGAGCTCCAGCCTGCCGACGCCGAGTGTCGCATCGACATCGGCGGCATCGGGCAGGCTGGTGCGGAAGCGGCCCGCCATCTCCATCCGCTCGCCAGGTGCCATGAGTGTGCTCGCAAGGAGCCAGGGGAGCGAGAGGCGCCCGGTCGACAGTTTTCCGCCAAGGCTCGGCCGCGGATCGAGTGTCAGCCTCAGATCGCCGCTGAAGGAAGACCCGCCCGCCGTTCCCGAGAGGTCGGCCAGGCCCAGGGATGCGCCGTCGTAGGAAACGGCGCCTTCCGCCGACAGCACCCCGGCGAGCGGACTGAGCTCGCCTGCCGGCAGGCCGAGAGCCTGAAGGATCGGCCCCACTTGCTCGGCGAGCACGGCGCCGCGCCCATCGACAGCGAGCTTGCCGTCCATCCGCCGCAGCGTGCCAGCGAACTGAGTTTTAGCACCCAGCATCTCCCCGTCGAAGGTGGTCGCAACCCCACGTTCCAAGGAGCCGGTCCCGGAAAGCTTGAGCCGCGAACGCGCGTCATCCCCTCGCAGGGGCCTGAGTCCGAGAAGCGCCGCCGCCAGGGTGCTGGACGGTGAATCTGCCTCGCCGCTGAGGTTGATCCGGCCCGCCTGCCATTCGCTGATCTTGCCGTCGAAGCTGCCCTCGATCCGGATATCGGCCTCGCCCGCCGTTCCGGTGAGCGACATGGTTCCCTTTGTGTCGTCGTCCTGCGAGGTCGCTTCCGCCAGGAGCTTCATCCTGACCGCGCCGAGCGATGCGAGCCAGGAAGGCTCGACCGCCTCCTCGCGGCCGAGGATTCCGAACAGTCTCAGGAGGCCGCGCGGGTCTTCCGCATCGACGCTTGCATTCACCGAGCCCGCAACTGCCTCGTCCGGAAAGCGGACAAGCCCGGCCATGTCGAGACGCGCCTCCCCGACATTGCCGATCTGGACGGTGCGCAGTTCCAACCCGTCCGCATTGGCCCCGATGTCCACGGCCACATCCTCGGCATCGACGCCATGCAGCCGCACGCGGTCGGCCTGGAGGGTGAGCTGGAAGCTCTCGAAGCCCATGGCGGCGGCGATGAGGTCGAAGGTGCGATCGACCCTTTCCTGCCGGTCGCCCGAGGGCATCAGTCCGTCCGGCGCATAGCGGTCGAGATCGAGCGTATCGGCGACGAGGCGCAGGGCGAGCTCGGATCGGGCGCCGCCCTGAAGGCTGAGATTGCCGGTCATCTCCGCCTCGTCGAGGCTTGCGGACACATCGCTGAGGCGGATGCTCGCCGGAGCGGCATCGAGCTTCCCCTCGAGCTTGAGGCGGCCCCTCGATCCGCTCCAGGCCTCGCGGAGCCCCTTCCGGTAGCCGACGAGAGCCCAGTCGGCGAGTGCCCGGGCGTCCGTGGATTCAAGCGTGACCTCGCCAGTGAGCAGCGGCTCCGGATCGCCGGCGGCCAAGGTGCCGGAGAGACCGAGGCGGCTCTGGCCGGGAAGCGCCAGAGAGGCTTCCTCCATCCGCATGCGGCCGCGATCGGCCACGACCTTGAAGCGGCTCGCCTCCAGCGTCTCGCCGCTCATCGTGAGGCCCGCCGCACCGAACTCCAGGCCGAGCGAAAGTCCCTCGGGAAGCTGCCGGATGAGGTCGGAGGCGCCGGTCAGCAGCACCGGCAGGTTCAGCGCCTCGCCGTGCATTCCGAAGGCGTCGAGGTCGAGCCGCATGGCCTCGAGGCGGGCGTCGATGACGATCTCCCGCCCGAGGCGAATGCTGGCGGCGCCGGTGATGGCGTTGCCCATGGCGGCGACATTGGGCGTCACCTCGATCTTGGTGAGATCGATGCTCTCGCCGTCCGCCTCGACATCCGACTGCATCGCGAATTTCGGCCAGCCGGTCTCGGCGTCGCTCTTCTGGCCGGGCTCCGTGACGGCCTGCTTGCGGCTCACCCGCAGACGTCCCTTGAGGGACTTGCCTTCCGTCCGCCCGACCTCGCCGTCAAAGCCATAGGAAAGGCCGCTTCCGGCCGGATCGATGGCAACCGAGATCTTCGCCGGCTCTCCCGCACGGAGCTTCGCCACGTTGAGCTCGATATGGAGCGGTGCCTCCTTGTGGAGCACGGTGCCGCGCAGTTTCCAGGGACCGCTGAGCGTCGCGGCGGTGACCATGGCCTCCAACCCCTCGAGCCTGGCCGAGCCGCCGCGCTGCGCATCCGCCAGCACCACCCTGCCGCGCTTCAGGAGAACCGAGGAGAGGCTGACGCGCTCGGGATCGACCAGGCCGGCGAGCCGTCGGTCGGGTGCGATGGCGAAGCTCCAGCGGCCGGATGGCAGCCGCTCGAACCCAAAGACAGGCTGGTCCACCTCGACCGACTCGATCGCGACGTGCCCGGATAACAGGGGGGCGAGCTGCATCCTGAGCTCGATGCTCGAGGCGCTGAAGAGATCCGCGGTGGCCGAGCCTGGCGGGTTAGCGACCCTCACATCCTTGAGCCGCAGCACCGGCCACGGGAAGATCCGCGCCTCGATGTCGCCCGCGATCCTGACATCACGGCCGACAAGGGCTTTCCCGTAGGCCTCGAAATTCCGCCTGTGGGCGTCCCAGCTGATGAACAGCGGTGCGACCAGAGCCGCCGCCGCCAGCAGGATGACGAGCATCCCGAGGTAGAGCAGCGGTGATTTCCAGGCGTTCATGGATCGGGTCGTGGCCTCTCGGACGCAGGCGCGCGTCAACAGGGAGCCTGTCCGTCGTCCAGTCCCTGCCCTCAGAGAATAGGTGGCCTGCGCCCCGCTGCAAAGACCGGAAGGCTAAAGCGCCACGATCTTGCCTGGATTGAGGATGTTTTGCGGGTCGAGCGCCTTCTTGATGGTGCGCATGACCGCAAGCGCCGGGCCATGTTCGGCTTCGAGGAACCGCATCTTGCCGCTTCCGACCCCGTGCTCTCCTGTCGAGGTGCCGTCCATGGCGATAGCGCGGTGGATGAGGCGCTCGTAGAAAGCCTTCACCCGCCCGTATTCCTCCGCATTGCTGCGGTCGCAGAACAGCACCACATGGAAGTTCCCGTCGCCGACATGGCCGACGATAGGGCCGAAAAGGTCGTTGGCCTCGAGGTCCGCCACCGTTTCGGCCACGCAGTCGGCGAGCCTCGAGATCGGCACGCAGACGTCGGTCGCAAAGGACTCCTTGCCCGGCATGACGGCATTGATGGCCCAGAAGGCGTCGTGGCGCGCCTGCCACAGCCGGTTGCGGTCCTCCTCCTTCGACGCGCTTTCGAAGGGGCCGCCGCCGAGGTCGGCCGCGATGTCGCCGAAGAGGCTCGCCTGCTCGGCGGCACTCGCCGTGGTGCCATGGAATTCGACGAAGAGCGTCGGACGCTCCTGCAGGCCGAGCTTGGAATAGGCGTTGAAGGCCCGGATATGCGGCTCATCGACGAGCTCGATACGCGCCACCGGAATGCCCATCTGGATCGTCGTGATGGTGGCCCGGCAGGCCGCTTCGACACTCGGGAACGGGCAGACGCCGGCGACGATCGATTCCGGGATGCCGTAGAGGCGGAGCGTCACGTCCGTGATGACGCCGAGCGTTCCCTCCGATCCGACGAGAAGGCGGGTCAGGTCGTAGCCGGCCGAGGACTTCTTCGCCCGCCGCGCGGTGCGCACCATCTGGCCGTCGGCGAGCACCGCCGTGAGGCTGAGCACGTTGTCCCGCATCGTGCCGTAGCGGACCGCATTGGTGCCGGAGGCGCGCGTCGCCGCCATGCCGCCGAGGCTCGCGTCGGCGCCCGGATCGATGGGGAAGAAGAGGCCCATGTCGCGTAAGTGCGCATTGAGCTGCTTGCGCGTGACGCCTGGCTCCACCCGGCAGTCGAGGTCGTCGACATTGACCTCAAGGATGCGGTTCATCTGCGAGAAGTCGACCGTGACGCCACCCTGGGGCGCCGTGATGTGGCCTTCGAGCGACGTACCGGTTCCGTAGGGAATGACCGGGAGGCCGTGCCGTGCGCAGATACGCACGATCCCCTGCACCTCTGCGGCGTTGTGCACATAGGCGACGGCATCGGGGGCGGCGCCGGGATTCCAGGTCAGGTCCTTGCCGTGCTGCTCCCGCACTGCCTTTGCCGTGGACAGCCGGTCGCCGAGCAGCGCCTGCAGCTCGGCGAGCGCCTCCGGCACCCGCCGGTCGTTGATCAGTGCCGGATCGGACATCCGCATTCCCTGAAATTGCCTGGACCGATCCTATCCAAGGCGGCGCCTGAGCGCACGGGACTTTTGCCCCGCGCGACGACCGGGCAGATGCAGGACTAGAGCATCGGAGGTATGTAAGGCAGGATGTAGGGCAGCTCGTCCGCCGTGAGGCGATGCGCTGCCTCCATCTCCACCTTCTTGAGGTCGACCTTGACCATCTTCGCGTGCGTGTCGACGTCGACGACGCGCGCGAGCTTGATCTCGCGCATGTCCTCCGCGAGCAGGCCCCCGAGGTCGGCGCTGAGCGAGGTCACGCGGCCGCTGTCGATGTCGATCAGAACATCCCGGACGGTGCCGATGCGCTCGCCCCGCGCCTCAAGCTCATAGCCGTCGAGATCGCGGGCGAACAGCAGGCGCCGGAACGGCTTAGGCTGCGGCGGAGGCGGTTCCGCCGCTTCAGGGGCCACGACGTCGACGCCCCAAGGGGACGCCAGCCCGAAATAGGGAAAGAGGAGATCGAAATGTTCTTCGCCGGGTCGGGCCGAAGCCGCGAGAGGGCTCTTTTCCGCCGCGCCCTTGGTCAGGTCCAGGGTCACGGTGTTTCCGGGGATATCGAGGGACCGCAGCTTCTCGATCGGGATCAGCAGGTCGCGCCCGAAAAGCCAGCCGGTATCGACCTCGAGGAAATGCAGCCTCCAGCTCGTCGCATCGAACACAACGTCGAGAACCGTGCCGAGCTTGCCATCCGTGGCGTGGACGGCAAGGCCGCGCACCTCATGTGCTAGCGATTTCATGAGACATACCCTTTGTTGCCCGCCGATGAACAACGACATGGGCGCGGGCGTTGTTCCTCGCCTCGCTCGGGCGGAACTTTTCATTCTTTACGGGCGTTTAACGAGATGCGCCTCGCGGCACGGCGGCTATCCTTCTTTCCTCCTTCCCATATCGGCGAGCCCTGACGTTGTCTTCCGAACAACTTCCATCCACGGCGCCCGGCGCTCGCGACTGCTGGGAGCTGCATTTCGGGGAGGGACCCATTATGGCCACCGCGATCCACGACGGCCACGCCGTCCGCTCCGAGATCGGCGGCCTTTTTGCCATCTCGGACGCCGAGCGGCTGCGGGAAGAGGACCCCTTCACCGGGTACCTTATCCGCGATGTTCCGAACCGCGCCGTCGTCCACAGGTCCCGGTTCGAGGTGGACATGAACCGTGCCGCGGCAGAGGCCGTCTATGTGCGACCAGAGCAGAGCTGGGGCCTCAAGGTCTGGAAGGACAGGCTCGGCGAGGATGTCGTCGACCGCTCGCTCGCGCTCCACGCGGCCTTCTACAATTCTCTGGAGTCCATGCTGACCGGCATCGAGCGGCAGCACGGCGGCTTCGTGGTGCTGGACGTTCACAGCTACAACCATCGGCGGAAGGGCCCGGACGCCCCGCCGACGGATCCGGAGCTGGCGCCCGAGATCAATATCGGCACCTTCACGCTTGCGAGGGATCGGTGGGAGCATGTGCTGAGACCCTTCGTGGACGCGCTCCGCGGGCATGAACTCGATGGGCGCAAGCTCGATGTGCGGCTGGATGTGGCGTTTCAGGGCAAGGGAGAGCTTGCGCGCTTTGTGCACGATCGCTTTCCGCAGACCGGCTGCGCTCTCGCCGTCGAGTTCAAGAAGTTCTTCATGGACGAATGGACGGGAGAGCCCTATCTGAAGGTCCTCGACTCCCTGCGAAGCCTGGTTGCATCCACGCTTCCCGTGCTCGAAGCATCGCTGAGGAAGGGCCGATGAGCGAAAGCGGGCCCGGCGCCGACTTCAGGGAGATCGTCGGGAAATGCCGCGACTGTCTGGCGCGGGACAAGCCCGTGCGCATCGATCTGCCCGGCGGCGGCCGGCTCCATGTCGATCGCAAGCTGCCCTTCGTCCTCATCCACGTCTTCGATCCCGCCGCGCCCAAGCCGCTCGCGCACGACGTGACGAGCTCCAACGCGTCCTATGCGCTTCTTGCGAACGATCCCGCGCTGGCGGACTTCCATCGCGACTTGCTCGCGACCATGAGAGAGACGCTTTGCGAGACGTTCGGAGCGTTCTTCACGATCGAGCTTACGGAGGCTGAGCGGTCCGGCGATCTCCGCAAGGATGCGCCGATCCTGCCCGATTACGACGTCGCGGTGCATGTTGGCACGGGTTCCTACGCCAGCCGTGTGGCCGACCGCATCAAGGTCGCTCTCGAATCAGCGGAGATCTACTACCGCACGCCCAGGGTGACGCTGCACGCGGAAGCCGACCTCGCGCTCTTTCCCGGCCTCGAGCTTGGTCTTGTGGAGCCCCGGGGATGGCTCGGGATGGTGCTGCCGCCGGTCTACCATGTGCCGGGAAGCGACGATATCTATCCGGAGCTCTTCGAGCTTCTGGTGACATCCGTCCTGGACGCCCTGCTCCAGGGCCTCCAGGAGTTCTCCCAGTGCGCGACGCCGCTCAAGCCGGCGCATCACCGCGCGCTCGGCCGCCGCGCCTTCATCCGCGCCATCCGCGCCGTCGACCGGAAGCTGGACGACGTGGCGCGCTCCTTCGACTTCCTGCTCGCCATCACGCCCATCAATTCCGGCGAAGCCTGGCTGGAGTTCCGCGACGGCGGATTTGCGGCCGAGCCCAAGTTCCGCTACCGGCCGCTCGCGATATCGACCGACGACGCCAAGCGTCGTCTCTATGCCCTGCCGCTCGACCATCTGGAGGATCCGGCCCTCAAGAAGCTCTTCCGCGAGAAGCAGCACGAGGTCGATCATCAGCTCACGCTGCTCCAGTGCCGCAACACGCGGAAGTTCAAGGACGCGAGCCGCCTGCTCTATGGCGGCGTGGAGCCGGCGCTGGAAAAGGCCGCGCGCTCGCTTCTTGCGGCGACGGGAGAGAAAACCTCGTTTCAGTCGGGCGGAACCGTGGGCTGGCCGGAACTGAAACGCGAAGCGGAACGGACCTTCCGCCGTTACCGCCACCGCTATGCAGGCTTCGACGCGACGGTGGAGATCCGCGACGACATCCCGCCGGGTCTCATGGTCTCGGGTCCTCACCTCCTCATCTCGAGCAGCACGGCGATGGCCAAGGCGCGCGTGGATGCCCTGCTGCAGCACGAGATCGGCGTCCATCTCGTGACCTATTTCGCGGGCCGCGAGCAGGGCTTGGCGATCTTCCGCTCAGGCCTTGCGGGCTATGAGGGGATCCAGGAAGGCCTGGGCGTCTTCGCGGAATATGCCGTGGGTGGCCTCACCTGGACGCGCCTCCGGCTGCTCTGCGGCCGCGTCGTCGCCTGCGCCGCGATGCTCGACGGGGCGACCTTCACGCAGACCTTCGGCCTCCTCACCCGCGAGTTCAGCTTCAGCCCGGCGGGCGCCTTCAACATCGCGCTGAGAGTGCATCGCTCCGGCGGATTGTCGAAGGACGCGATCTACTTGCGTGGCCTCATGGACGTTCTGGTGCTCCTCGAGCGCGGCGGCTCGCTCGATCCCTTCTGGCTCGGGAAGGTCTCGCGCGCGCATCTGCCGGTGCTCGCCGAGCTCGAGGCCCGCGGCATGCTGCGGCCTCCGCCGGTGCGTCCCGAATTCCTCGATCGGGATGATGCCCAGGCGCGCATCGAGCGCGCCAAGGGCGGCATAGCACTTCACGATCTCGTCGCCCCCTGAACAGGAGAGCACCATGCGGATCGCCTTCTTCGTCAACGACATCGAGACGGAATTCCCGCGCTACACGACAACCGTGCTGGCGCTCGAGGCGGTGAGGCGCGGACACAAGATCTCCTACGTCACGCCGGACGATTTCATCTGCCGCCCCGACGACCGGCTGGCGATCCGCGCCGTCACTCCAACGCGCTCGAAGTTTCCCGACCTCGAGGCCTTCTTCAAGCATCTGAAGAGCTGCGCGTCGAAGGGCAAGGTCATCGACATGGCGGAGATCGACGTCCTGATGCTGCGGAACGATCCCTCGCTCGAGATGGGCACGCGGCCCTGGGCGGAGCAGATCGGCCTCATGTTCGGCAAGCTCGCGGCGGACCAGGGGGTGCTGGTGCTCAACGATCCCGACGGCCTTTCGCGGGCGCAGAACAAGCTCTACTTCCAGACTTACCCTGAGGCCGTGCGGGCGAAGACGCTGATCTCCAAATCGGACGACGAGATCAAGGACTTCATCCGCAGCCACAAGGGCAAGGTCATCGTGAAGCCGCTGCAGGGTTCCGGCGGCAAGAACGTCTTCATCGTGCGCTCCCAGAAGGAGCAGAACCTGAACCAGATCCTCGAGACGGTGAGCAAGGAGGGCTATGTGATCGCGCAGGCCTATCTGCCGAAGGCGGTGGGCGGCGACATCCGGCTCTTCGTGATGAACGGCGAGCCTTTGCGCGTGGACGGGAAGTACGCCGCAATCCGACGGGTTCCGGCCAAGGGCGAAGTGCGCAGCAACATGCATGCGCGCGGCACGGCGGCCAAGGCCAAGATCACGGAGCAGGAGCTCGAAGTGGCCGAGATGGTGCGCGCCAAGCTGGTGCAGGACGGCATGTTCCTTGTCGGCCTCGACATCGTGGGCGACAAGATCCTCGAGGTGAACGTGTTCAGCCCCGGCGCCCTCCATAGCTGCATGGAAAGCCAGGGGGTGAACTTCGCTGGCGCCATCATCGAGGCGATCGAGCGCAAGCTCGAGGTCAAGCGGGTCTATGGCGATGGCATCGGCAACCGCGAACTGGCGACGATGTAGCTCTTATTTGGGCTTCTCGGCGTCCTGCGGCTCGGGCGGTGATAGCCAGCGCTCGATGGGCGGCAGCAGCGTCATGATGGCCATGGCGATGACGAGCCCGATAAGCGCCACGGCGAAGTAGCCGGCCCCCGAAGCGAGGCCGAGGGCGCCCGCGAGCCACATGCCGGCGCCGGTCGTCACGCCCTGCACGTTTCCGCGCGACACGAAGATCGAGCCCGCGGCGAGAAAGGCGACGCCGGCCGTGATCGCTTCGATGACGCGAAGAGGATCAGCGTTGGAATTGGGGAAGCGTGTCGCGAAGAAATGATGCAGCTCGAAGGTGATGACCGTGAAGAGAGCGGCGGCGAGCGCCGTCAGCATATGGGTGCGAAGCCCCGCGGGGCGGTTCTTCATCTCGCGGTCGAAGCCGATGACCGCGCCCAGCACGGCCGCAAGGGCCAGGCGCAGGGCGACGTCTAGGATCGGCGTCTGAAGCTCCATCATCAGCGGCATCGGCCTATCTCCCCATCACCGAGCGCCCGAACGGCGGCGCAGCATCTCGATCTCATCCAGGAGGTCGAGCACGAGGGCGACCGCGGGCAGCTCGATCTCGAACTCGTGCGCAAGCTTAAGCGCCTTCCTGGCGCGTAGCATGCTGGCGGCGGGAAATCGCCAGTGCTCGGGCCCCTCGCCACTCGGCTGCAGGATGCCCTCGTCCACCATGGCGATCACGCGCTCCTCGCGTACCAGGCAGAAGCGCGAAACCTCCACGAGCGTGACCTCGTGCGACTCGTCGAGAATCTCGACAGTTACGGCTTCGCCACGCTCGGCCATGCTCACACTCCCAGCCGCTCGCGCGGATTGAACCCGAGCTTCTGGCGCATCTCGTCATAGACCCGGCGCGCCGCTTCGGTGTCCGCGGGCGGCAGCACGATCTGAAGAACGGCGTAGAGGTCTCCCGGGTTCACGCCCGGCATGCCGCGGCCCTTGAGTCGCAGCTTTCGGCCCTGCGCGGAGCCGGCGGGAACCTTGAGGTCGACCACCCCTCCAGGCGTCGGCACCTGGATGGTGGCGCCGAGTGCGGCTTCCCAGGGGGCGACCGGCACCTCGATGCTGAGATCGGCGCCATCGACCTTGTAGAGCGGATGCGGCCGGAAGCCGATCTCGAGATAGAGATCGCCTGCCTTCCCGCCGCCAAGGCCCTTGCCGCCCTGCCCTCCGAGCCTCAGCGTCTGGCCCTGCCGGATTCCCTTGGGGATCTTGAGGTTGAGCGTGCGCCGTCCGGGCCGCACCGACCCGTCAGCGCCCATTTCGGGCATGTCGAGGGTTAGGCTGCGGGTCGCGCCGTTGAGCGCGTCCTCGAGCTCGATGTTAATCTTGGCGTGCTGGTCCTGTCCCCGCAGGCGAAAGCCCGCGCCGCCGCCACCGGGGCGACCACGCTGCCGGCGGCCCTCGCCGAAGAGCGCGTCGAAGAACTCGCTGAAGCCCGAGCCTTCCTCATCGTCGTCCGGCATGCCGCGCTGCGAGAAATGGAACTCCTCGCGCCAGTTGGGCGGGGGCCGGAACTGCTCGCCCGGCCTGTAGCCGCTGCCCAGCTGGTCATAGGCGGCCCTCTTTTCTGAATCCTTCAGGACCTCGTAGGCCTCGCCGATCTCCTTGAACCGGGCCTCGGCGCCCGCCTCCTTGTTGATGTCAGGATGGTATTTGCGGGCAAGCTTGCGATAGGCGCTCTTGATGTCGTCGTCGGAGGCCGCGCGTTCCACTCCGAGCAGCTTGTAGTAGTCCTTGTATTCCATCGGCCTCATCTAGAGCATTTTTAGCAACGGCGGAATTGCCGTTGGGGGACGGTATCCGGGAACCGCGCTGCCCTTCGCGCGTTAAGGATTCTGGCGCCCGAGGGAATATGGAGACGCCTCATGGACGAGAAAAGACGCTCCTCTGTGCTCGCGCTGTCCGGCATCGCTGGCGCGCTCACGCTCGCCGTGCTGCAGGTCGGCTGGATCGTGCTCGCGGATCCGCCCAAGACCGATGGCCAGGACGTGGTCCGTTCGCAGGCGCGGGGACCGGACGTTCCGGAACGCGAAACACGCTTCCTGCCCGCTCGTTCCTATCCTAGATCATAGGGACGAACCACTCCGCGCACGGGTGAGGGCTTCATGCCAGCGAAACGCGCCTACTGGTCGGGACAGCTTCGGCTGTCGCTGGTTTCGATTCCCATCGACATTTTCCCGGCCACCACGTCAGCCTCGCGCCTGAGCTTCCGCCAGATTCACAAGCCGACCGGCAAGCCCATCCAGTACGAGAAGACGGTGGCGGGCGCCGGCCCGGTCGACCGCGACGAGATCATCAAGGGCTACGAGGTCGACAAGGGCAACTACGTGCTCCTCACCGAGGAGGAGCTCGATGCGGTGAAGCTCGAGAGCCGCAAGACACTCGAGCTCTCCCAGTTCGTCGATGCCTGCGAGATCGACCCAATCTACTTCGAGCGCCCCTACTACGTGGTGCCCTCGGACGAACTGGCGGAGGACGCCTACCGGGTCATCCGCGATGCGCTGAGATCGACCAAGAAGGTGGGGCTCGGCCAGCTCGCGATGCGGGGGCGCGAGAACGTGGTCGCGGTAAAACCTTCCGGCAACGGCCTCGTGCTCGAGACGCTCCGCTACGAGGACGAGATCCGCAAGGCCGATCCCTATTTCCGGGAGATCGGCAAGGGCAAGTCGAACGAGGATCTTCTCGCCGTCGCCAAGCAGCTCATCGACAAGAAGACCGCCCCCTTCGATGCCGGCGCCTTCAAGGACCATTACGGCAAGGCGCTGAAGGAGCTGGTCGAGCGCAAGCTCAAGTCGAAGGGCCGCAAGATCACGGTCGAGAAGGAGGAGAAGCGGCCGACGGGCGACAACGTCATCGACCTCATGTCGGCCCTCAAGAAGAGCCTCGGGAAATCCGGCGCCAAGCCCAGCGCGAAGTCCAGACCTGCTAGGAAGACGCGCGCGCGCAAGCGCAAGTCCGCCTGACCATGGCCGACACGCTCGCCACCTACCGCAAGAAGCGCGATTTTGCGAAGACCCCCGAGCCGGCGGGCAGAGCGAAATCGAAAGGGCACAGCTTCGTCGTCCAGAAGCATGATGCAAGCCGACTGCACTACGATTTCCGGCTGGAGCTCGACGGCGTGCTGAAGAGCTGGGCCGTGACCCGCGGCATGAGCCTCGACCCGGCGGACAAGCGGCTGGCGGTGAGGACCGAGGACCACCCGATCGAGTATGGCGGCTTCGAGGGCACGATCCCCAAGGGCCAGTATGGCGGCGGAACCGTGATGCTGTGGGACACGGGCACCTGGGAACCGCTGCACGATCCGCGCAAGGGTATGAAGGAGGGGATGCTGCATTTCCTCCTGCACGGGCAGCGGCTTAAAGGTGGCTGGGCGCTCGTCCGCATGCGGCCGCGGCCGAAGGAGAAGTCGGAGAACTGGCTCCTCATCAAGGAGAACGACGAGGAAGCCTCCAGGCGCAAGGACATCCTCAAGGCCAACGAGAC